>NZ_JAAGMH010000120.1:0-202158 GCF_010548505.1 Streptomyces sp. SID14515
CGTGTCGAGGCCGCCCGCCGCCCCGGCCCACAGCGCCCGCCCGCCGAAGCGCCCGGCGCCGCGCACCCGGAGCGGGAAGGGCTCGGTGCGGCGCGCGGCCCGCTCCAGGCGCGCCTCCAGTTCCGGCCGTACGTCCTCCGGCACCTCCCCGTAGAACGCCAGCGTGAAGTGCCAGCCCTCGGGTCCCGTCCAGCGCAGGCTCTCCGAGCCCGGCAGTGTGTGGAGCGGCGCCAGCGCCGCACGGAGTCCGGCCACGGCGGAGGCGGGCGGCAGGACGGCGGCGAAGAGGCGCTGGGCGGGCGGACGACCGGGATCGCGGCTGCTCATGCGCGCGAGTCTGGCAGGTCCGGGCGTGTCCGGGGCGCCGGGCCTATCGTTGTCCTACGCGGCTGCCCGCACGCCCGTGCGGCAGCGGGGAGGAGCGGCACGATGACCGTCGTAGACACCGACAGGATCGACATGGCCGACACCAGCGACGAGCGCACTCTGGACGAGATGTTCGAGTGGCTTGAGCCCACCCCCGAGGGATTCAAGGTTGAGATCGTCGAGGGGACCGTCCACATGTCGCCGCAGCGGGACACGCACTGGAAGATCATCCGCCGGATCGTGCGTGCTCTGGAAGACAGGTTCGGGATGGACGTGGGTGCGCTCTCGGACGTGCGCATCGACTTCGGCGAGGGCAACGGATTCGCCCCGGACGTAGTGAAGCTCTTCGACCAGGCCCGCAAAGACAGCCGTGGCCGCTGGCTGCCCGAGCACATCGAATTCGTGGGCGAGGTCATTTCCAAGGGCACAGCCGCAGCCGACTACGGGCCCAAGAAGGACGCCTACGCAGCGGCCGGTGTACCCGTCTTTCTCATCGTCGACCCGTACACGGGCCGCTGTTTCCTTCACTCGGAGCCGAAGGACGGCGGCTACCACAAGAAGCTGGTCGTCGACTTCGGTCTCGACGTCGACCTGACCGACACCTCCTTGAACATGGTCCTGAAGACCGACGCCTTCCCCCGCGACTGAACCCGCACCCCGGCAAGCACGCGAAAGGCGCCCTCCCCCGCTCCGGGGAAGGGCGCCTTTCGCATGGCTCACGCCGCCGTGGCCAGTTGCTCGCGCGGGACGAAGCGGACGTGCGGGCGGCCCGGGCGGAGGTCGACCTTCAGGCGGAGGCCGCCGACGCGGGCGAGGGCGAAGCCGACGGCCAGGGCGGCGATCACCGAGATCGCGCCGCCGGCCGCGAAGCCGACGCGGGCGCCGTACGTGTCGCTGATCCAGCCGACGATCGGGGCGCCCACCGGCGTACCCCCGGCGAAGACCATCATGTACAGGCTCATCACCCGGCCCCGCATCTCCGGGTCGGCGGCCATCTGGACGCTCGTGTTCGCGGTGATGTTCGTCGTCAGGCCGAGCATGCCGATCGGGACCAGCAGGATCGAGAACAGCCAGACCGACGGGGACAGCGAGGCGGCGATCTCCAGCAGCCCGAACGCCGTGCCCGCCGCCACCAGCATCCGCAGCCGCGAGGAGCGGCGGCGGGCCGAGAGGAGCGCGCCGGCCAGCGAACCGGCCGCCATCAGGATGTTGAAGAAGGAATACATGCCCGCGCCGCCGTCGAAGATCTCGTCGGCGAAGGCGGTCAGCCAGATCGGGAAGTTGAAGCCGAACGTGCCGACGAAGCCGACCAGGACGATCGGCCAGATCAGCTCGGGCCGGCCGCGTACGTACGTCAGGCCTTCCCGCAGCTGGCCCTTGGCGCGGGGCACGGTCACCGAGGCGTGCAGTTCGTTCGTCCGCATCATCAGCAGGCCGATGAGCGGGGCCAGGAAGGAGAGGCCGTTGAGCAGGAACGCCCAGCCGCTGCCGACCGTGGTGATCAGGACGCCCGCGACGGCGGGGCCGATGAGCCGGGCGGACTGGAAGTTCGCCGAGTTCAGGCTGACCGCGTTGCGCAGCTGCGCGGGGCCGACCATCTCGGAGACGAACGACTGGCGGGCCGGGTTGTCGACGACGGTCACCATGCCGAGGAGGAAGGCGACCAGATAGACGTGCCAGACCTCGACGACCCCGGAGAGGGTCAGGACGGCCAGCGCGATGCCGCACAGGCCGAGCATGGCCTGGCTGACGAGCAGGATCTGCCGCTTCGGGAGGCGGTCGGCGATGACGCCGCCGTACAGGCCGAAGAGCAGCATCGGAAGGAACTGGAGGGCCGTGGTGATGCCTACGGCCGTCGCGGAACCCGTCAGGCTCAGCACGAGCCAGTCCTGCGTGATGCGGGACATCCAGGTACCGGTGTTGGAGATCACGGCGCCCGTGGCGAACAGGCGGTAGTTACGGATCTTCAGCGACGAGAAGGTCCCGCCGGTCTTGCTCTCGTGGGTGGAAGTCGGTGCGGGGGCGGAGTCTGCTCCGGATCCCGTACTCAAAAGGGTTCGCCTCCTCGGGCGTCTGCGGCGTTCGGTCCGACGAGGACGCGACGACGGGCGCTCCGGCGGTGATCCGAGCCGTACCGGATGGCGTACTTCCGGTACGGCGGTGGGTCACCGTCGACGCGCCCGTGGGGTCACAGGTGGGCGAGCTTCTCCAACACGGGCGCGGCGGCCCGAAGCGTCTCCCACTCGTCCTCGTCCAGGCCCTCGGCGAGGTGGGACAGCCAGGCGTTCCGCTTGGTGCGGCTCTCCGCGAGCATGGCCTCGGCCTGCTCGGTCTGGCTGACCCTCTTCTGCCGACGGTCATCGGGGTGCGGTTCCAGCCTGACCAGCCCCTTCGCTTCCAGCAGCGCGACGATGCGGGTCATCGACGGGGGCTGCACATGCTCCTTGCGGGCCAGCTCACCGGGGGTGGCCGATCCGCAGCGGGCAAGGGTGCCGAGCACCGACATCTCGGTGGGGCTCAGCGACTCGTCGACACGCTGGTGCTTCAGGCGACGGCCCAGCAGCATCACGGCGGAGCGGAGGGAGCTCACGGCGGCGGCACTGTCGCCGTCGTGGATCAGGTCAGGCATGTTTGTTAGCGTAACTCATTACCCAACCTAAATACCACTCGCTTACACCTCCCGTGAATTCCGATCACCCGAACGAGTGAGTTGGAAGCGGAAAGTGACGCGAAGAGCGCTCCGGGGCGGCGACCCTGCTGGACATGGGATCGACAGTGCTCAGCCTGCGGATAGACGGTGAGCTGCTCGACCGGCTCCGGCAGCACGCCGCGAAACGCGGAATGAGCGTCCAGGACTATGTGGTCCGGACGCTCATTCGCGACGACTTCGACGAACGCTTCAAGGTGGCCGTCGAGGAGACGGAGAAGTTCTACGGCGACTCCAGGGAGAGCGTGACGCCCCCCGTGGACGCCAGGAGGGGCGTGACGCCACCGATCACGTGAGGCCGAGCGCCGGCATCGCGTAGTAGAAGACGAAGACCGCCGACACGACGTACATCGCGATCGGGACCTCACGGCCCCGGCCGGCCGCCAGGCGCAGCACGGAGAAGGCGACGAAGCCGATGCCGATGCCGTTGGTGATCGAGTACGTGAACGGCATCATCACCATCGCGAGGAACGCCGGGACCGCGAGCGTGTAGTCGCTCCAGTCGATGTCCCGCACCGATCCCGCGATGATCAGGAAGCCGACCGCCAGCAGGGCGGGAGTGGCCGCCTGCGACGGGACCATGGTCGCCAGCGGTGTGAGGAACAGCGCCACCGAGAAGAGCAGACCGGTCACCACGCTCGCCAGTCCGGTGCGGGCGCCCTCGCCGACGCCCGCGGTGGACTCCACGAAGCACGTGGTGGCGGAGGAGGAGCTCGCACCGCCCGCGGCGACCGCGATGCCGTCCACGAACAGCACCTTGTTGATGCCGGGGAAGTTGCCGTCCTGGTCCATCAGCTTCGCCTCGTCGCCGACGCCCAGAATGGTGCCCATCGCGTCGAAGAAGCAGGACAGCAGCACGGTGAAGACGAACAGGACGCCGGTCAGATAGCCGACCTTCCCGAAGCCGCCGAACAGGCTGACCTCACCGAGCAGCCCGAAGTCCGGCGCGGAGACCGGGTTGCCCGGCCACGACGGCGTCGTCAGCCCCCAGGCACCCTCGGGCAGGCCGGCCGCCGCGTCGATGACCACGGCGACGACCGTCATGGCGACGATCGAGATCAGGATCGCGCCGGGCACCTTGCGCACGATCAGCGCGAGCGTGAGCAGCGCGCCCAGGACGAAGACGAGAATCGGCCAGCCGGTGAGGTGGCCGTCGCCGCCGAGCTGGAGCGGCACGGTGGTGTGGGCGGCGTCCGGGATGCGCGAGACGAAGCCCGAGTCGACGAGGCCGATCAGCAGGATGAAGAGGCCGATTCCGATCGCGATGCCCTTGCGGAGCGAGCGCGGCACGGCGTTCATCACGCGTTCCCGCAGCCCCGTGGCGACCAGCAGCATCACCACGATGCCCGCGAGGACGACCATGCCCATCGCGTCCGGCCAGCTCATCCGGGGGGCGAGCTGGAGCGCGACGACGGTGTTGACGCCGAGGCCGGCGGCGAGCGCGATCGGCACATTGCCGATGACGCCCATCAGCAGCGTGGAGAACGCGGCGGACAGCACGGTGGCGGTGACCAGCTGCCCGTTGTCGAGCTGGTGGCCGTACATGTCCTTCGCGCTGCCCAGGATGATCGGGTTGAGCACGATGATGTACGCCATCGCGAAGAACGTGGCGAAGCCGCCGCGGAACTCGCGGGCGACGGTCGACCCCCGCTCGGAGATCCTGAAGAACCGGTCCAGGCTGCCCTGGGGCTGCGGAGCCGAGGGGGGCGGGGAGTCGACCGGAGCGGTGGCCGAGGGGGGCATGGGTGACCTCAGTCGTACGTAGGGGAGGCGGAGCAAAGGACGAAAGGTGATCGAATTTGGATGTTCAGACGAAGAATTCGAGCCAGCCGAAAGCAGATTCAGTATGAATACATCAAGCGAAGATCGCTATCTCCGCGCGTAGACCCTTGGGCCGACCGGCCCGCAACCCGCCGATCGGGTGGCCCCCACCTCGCCCCATACACTGAACCCATGGAGAAGTGGACACCGAAGCACGAGGCGCCCGAACCCCTGGAGGGCCCCGTCGTCGCCACCGTCGTCGGCGGCACGATCCTCTGGTTCGTCCTCTTCCTCGCCCAGCTCCCCTTCTACGGCTGGTTCGCCGACCGCGGCCACACCTGGTGGGTGTGGACCCCGCTGGCCGGCGCCGGACTGGGCCTGATCGGCATCTGGTACGTCCGCGGACGCGACGCCGCCCTCAAGCGGCACGCTGCCCGGGCCGAGGCCAAGGACGCCGCCGGGGCCGAGGCGGCGGACGAAGCGCTCGGCCGCTGAGCCGACCGGCCCGACCGGTCCGGACCGACCCCGACCGACCGCGACCGCCCCGGACCGGACCGCCCGACTCCGCTTCCGTACAACCACGGGACCGACTTGCTCCTCCCCTGGTCGGATCTTCGCCCCCCTCGGTGGGTGATTCGACGCGCACGCCCGTAACGTCGGACCCATGACGCAGCGGGCACTCGATTCCTCCGGGGAGCAGACCCCCGGACCCTCCCGGCCGGCCATGATCGACGCGGGGGCGGAACTCGATCCCGTGCACCCCGTCGACCTACCGCCACCGGCCCATCGACCGGACGGTCTGAGCACCGCCGAGGTCGCCGAACGGGTCGCGCGCGGTGAGGTCAACGACGTACCCGTACGCTCCTCGCGCTCGGTCACCGAGATCGTCCGGGCCAACGTCTTCACCCGGTTCAACCTGATCATCGGCGTGCTCTGGGTGATCATGCTGTTCGTCGCGCCGATCCAGGACAGCCTCTTCGGCTTCGTGATCGTCGCCAACACCGGCATCGGCATCATCCAGGAGTGGCGGGCCAAGAAGACCCTGGACAGCCTCGCGGTGATCGGCGAGGCCAAGCCGACCGTGCGGCGCGACGGGGTCGCCGCCGAGATCTCCACCTCCGAGATCGTCCTCGGCGACCTGGTCGAGCTGGGCCCCGGCGACAAGGTCGTCGTGGACGGCACGGTCGCCGAGGCCGACAGCCTGGAGATCGACGAGTCGCTGCTCACCGGCGAGGCCGACCCGGTGATCAAGCGGGCGGGCGACCCGGTGATGTCGGGCAGCTTCGTCGTCGCGGGCGGCGGCGCGTTCACCGCGACCAAGGTGGGCCGCGAGGCGTACGCCGCACAGCTCGCCGAGGAGGCCTCGCGCTTCACGCTGGTCCACTCGGAGCTGCGCAGCGGCATCAGCACGATCCTGAAGTACGTCACCTGGATGATGGTGCCGACGGCGATCGGGCTGATCATCAGCCAGCTGGTCGTGAAGGACAACAACTTCAAGGACTCGGTCGCACGGACCGTCGGCGGCATCGTCCCGATGATCCCCGAGGGCCTGGTCCTGCTGACCTCCGTCGCCTTCGCCATCGGCGTCGTCCGCCTGGGCCGCAAGCAGTGCCTGGTGCAGGAGCTGCCCGCCATCGAGGGCCTCGCCCGGGTCGACGTGGTCTGCCTGGACAAGACGGGCACGCTCACCGAGGGCGGCATGGACGTCACCGAGGTCCGGCCGCTGAACGGGAGCGACGAGGCGTACGTCCAGCAGGTGCTGCGGACGCTGGGCGCATCGGACCCGCGGCCCAACGCCAGCCTCCAGGCCATCATCGACGCGTACCCGCAGGGGGACGGAGCCGCCTGGACGGTCACCGACGCGATGCCGTTCTCCTCCGCCCGCAAGTACAGCGGCGCGGCGTTCACCGAGGCCGACGGAACGGCCTCCGCCTGGCTGCTCGGCGCCCCCGACGTCCTGCTGTCCGAGGGCGACGCGACCCTCACCGAGATCGAGCACCTCAACGAGCAGGGCCTGCGGGTGCTGCTGCTGGCCCGGGCGCAGGGCGAGCTGAACGAGCCCGGCGCGGCCGCCGGAGCCGCCCCCACCGCCCTGGTCGTCCTGGAGCAGCGGCTGCGGCCCGACGCGGGCGACACGCTCGCCTACTTCGCCGACCAGAACGTGGCCACCAAGGTCATCTCCGGCGACAACGCCGTCTCGGTCGGCGCGGTCGCCGGAAAGCTGGGCCTCGCGGGCGCCGAGAACACCCTGGACGCCCGCCGGCTGCCCGCCGACCCGGACGCGATGGCCACGGCCATGGAGCAGAACGCGGTCTTCGGCCGGGTCACCCCGCAGCAGAAGCGGGACATGGTGGCCGCCCTCCAGTCGCGCGGCCACACGGTCGCGATGACCGGCGACGGCGTCAACGACGTGCTGGCCCTCAAGGACGCCGACATCGGCGTCTCGATGGGTTCGGGCTCGGAGGCGACGCGTGCGGTGGCGCAGATCGTGCTGCTGAACAACAGCTTCGCGACGCTGCCCTCGGTGGTCGCCGAGGGCCGCCGGGTGATCGGCAACATCACCCGGGTCGCGACCCTCTTCCTCACCAAGACCGTCTATTCGGTGCTGCTGGCGATCCTGGTGGTCTGCACCCAGGTGGAGTATCCGTTCCTGCCGAGGCATCTGACCCTGCTGTCCACGCTGACCATCGGCGTCCCCGCGTTCTTCCTGGCGCTCGCGCCCAACAAGGAGCGCGCCCAGCCCCATTTCGTACGCCGCGTGATGCGGTACGCGATCCCGTCGGGCGTCATCGCGGCTTCGGCCACCTTCGCGACGTACCTGGTGGCGCGGCACCACTACAGCGGCGAGGGCGCGCTGGAGGCCGAGACGAGCGCGGCGACGCTGACGCTGTTCCTGGTCTCGATGTGGGTCCTGGCGATCATCGCCCGCCCGTACACCTGGTGGCGTATCGGCCTGGTGGCGGCGATGGGGCTCGGCTTCCTGATCGTGCTGGTGGTGCCGTGGCTCCAGGACTTCTTCGCGCTGAAGCTGGTGGGCACGACGATGCCGTGGACGGCGGTCGGCATCGCGGTGGCGGCGGCCGCGCTGCTGGAGTTCACCTGGCGCTGGGTGGGCCGGCGCTTCGGGATGTGAGGGGTACGGCGGAAGCCACCGGGAGGACGGTGGTCCTCCCGGGGGCTTCCGTGTGCCGTACCGCTGTGTCTACTTCACGTCGAGGAAGTCACCGGCGGCCGAGACGGCCGGGGTGCTCGGCGTGCCGGCGAAGCTGTAACGCCAGTAGCCGTCGGCCGAGGCCTTGACGGTGGTCTTCAGGGTGCCGGTGGAGCTGGTCTTGACGGTCTTGACCGTCGTGTAGCTCTTGGCGCCCTTCTTCTTGAACTGGAGCTTCACGGACTGCTTGCTGTAGCCCTTGTACGTGCCGGTGTCCCAGTTGGCGCGGGTCAGCTTGCCGGTGACCGTGATGGTCTTGCCCTTCTTCACGGGCTCCGGGGAGGCGTTCACGGTCAGCTTGGAGAAGCGCTGGACGCGGACCTTGGAGACCGCGTCGCGCTCCGCCTCGTCACCGTCGTTGGCCAGGGCCCCCGCACCGACGCGCCACCAGGTCGCGTCCGAGTTGATCATGAAACCCGGTTCGAGGGTGATGGTGCCCTTGCAGGTCGAGGTGGTCGCGTTGACCGCCTTGCACGACATCGACTTCTCGTTCGGGCCGAAGCCGAAGCTGTCCTCGTCGTCCACGGACGAACCGATCCAGATGAACGCGGCGGCGACGTCGATGCCGGAGTCGTCGGTGGCCGTCACGGTGTAGGGCACCGTGACCTTCGACTTGGTGCCGACGACGATCGGCTTGCCGCCGTTGACGACCGCCGAGGTGATCTTGGCGTTGCCGGCCTGCGTGGCGGCGAACGCGCGCTTCGACTTCTCCCCGGCCGAGGGCTGGGTGGCGGTGAAGCCGCGGTCCAGGCTCCACGAACGGCCGTCATCGGCCTGCGCGGCCGGTACTGCGAAAGCGGAAAGGGCCAGGGCGCCGGAAACGGCTGCCACGGTGGCGCGAATACGCATGTGTCCCCAAGTGGAGAAGGGGTTCCGGGGCGCGCTTGCGTCGTCAGCCCGGCGGAACCCATCTGGTCCATGAGCCTCTTGGCTCACTGGAACAGACAGGCGAACCAGGTGAACGGTTGTGCGACTCTGTGACTTTTCTGTGAAGCCGCAGTTCACGTCTTACGGCGGATCAGTCGAACCAGCGGTCCCGGGCCAGCTCCTGCGTCCGGGACGGGTCCTCCAGCAGGGCCGCGACCTCGAAGCGGCGGGGCCACTGGCCCGCCGCCCAGGCGAGACCGGCCGCAACGCCCTCCAGCGTCGCGGCGTGGACGACCCCGTCCGGGGTGCGGCGCCAGTCCAGTTCGACGCCGCCCGCGCGGAGTTCGGGGTGCTCGATGTACGTGTCCGGGGTGCCGGCGCCGAGCAGGACGCGGACCGCATCCGGTACGCGGTGCTCCTCGCCCTCGCTCGTGACGCCCGCCTCGATCGTCTCGCCGAGCCTCCGCACCTGGAGCAGATCGGCCAGATCGGCGGCGCGCGAAGGGGCTACCGGAAGCAGGGGCAGCCCCGCCGCCAGCGGCAGCACGTCCGGGGCGTCCGCGATCACCGCGTCCGCCGCGTCGACCACCGTCGCCTCCCCGTCCACCACCGCGCGCAGCTCGTCCGGCAACGTCACCTGGTCCGGGTCGAGTTCAGCGAGGGCCGTGTAGAGGGCGTGCAGCTGTACGGGGGTGACGGGGCGGTCCTCGTCGGCGAGCCGGCCCAGCAGTTCGGCCGCGCCGCCCGGCTCATCCAGGAGCGCGGCCACCGAGGTGCGCACCCCGAGGGCCCGCAGCACCTCGGTGTCGTCGAAGCCGGTGGCGTCCACCGCGTCGTAGAGCCCGGCCAGCCGGGGGTCGCCGCCCGCGGCGCGCAGTCCGGCGGGACGGCGGCCGTCCAGCACCGGGTGGTCGCGCAGCCACCACGCGGTGTACGGGCGCACGGACTGCGTCGTCCCGTCCGGCAGCAGCACCCGCACCGGCTGCGTCAGCGCGTCGCGCAGCGGCGGCCGGGCCAGCAGGGCGAGCGCCTGCGGCCAGGCGTCGTCGTCGACCAGGTCGAGATCCCGTACGGCGACGATCTCGGTGGCGACGGGCGGTACGGGGGTCTCGGGCAGCTGGTCGAGGAGGTCTTCACACCAGACGTCGACGGCGTCCAGCAGCCCGGCGTCGTCGGGCTCGGCGAAGTCGCTGTCGCGGGGCTCCAGTTCGTCCGGGTCCAGGACGACATCGGTGGCCCGGACGAGCGCGAAGGTGGCGAGCACCCCGCAGGCGGTGAGCGGGCCTTCTCCCCAGCGGTCGGCCAACTCCTGGTCGACGAGCGCGAGTTCCCCTTCCCGCATGACCTGAGCGAACGGGCTTGCGGGGAGGACGAGTTCACCGGCGGGGGCGGGCTCGCCCTCCTCGTCGGGGAGGGCGAGCGCACCGAGCCACGGCTCGTCGCCGGGGGCCAGCTCGGCGTCCCGGACGAGGGTGAGCACGGTCTCGGCCAGCTCGTCGCCGTCGAGCGCGTCCTCGTCCCAGATCTCCCCCGCGTCCAGCGAACCGGCGACGGCCGCCCGTACCTGCGGGGTGGTCAGCACGGCGCGGGGCGTGGCGGGCAGGGCGCCGAGCTTCTCCAGCAGCGGGTGCGCGGCGTCCGGGTGGGCGACCTTCAGACCGAGCCGGGCGAGCCGGGCGAGGACGGGGCCGGTGAGGGCGTCCGGGAGGGGCAGCAGGATCTGGCGGGGGCCGATGGTGGTGCGCGGAGGGCGGCCCGCCTGCTCGTCCTCCGGGTCACCGGCGAGCGGGACCGGCAGGCCGGTGAGCCGGTCGGGGTCGGTGCCCGCGAGGCTGTCGTAGAGCCGGTACCACCAGGCGGGGTCGCGCTCCAGACCGGCGAGCCGGTCGATGGCCTCGGTCAGCGGGACCCGGGCGACGCCGAGGGTACGCAGTTCGGTGCGGCGCTCAAGACCGGCGGGCAGCAGACAGGGCAGCACCTCGGCGAGCACCCGTACGGTCCCGGCCCCGACGCCCTCGACGACCTCGGCCTCGACGGGCCGCAGGGCGGAGGTGCTCTCCGTACGGTCCCGGTCCTGTTCCCGGTCCCAGTCGTCCGTCCAGCCGTTCTCCGCCTCGGGGTCCCGGGGCGCGGCGGGCTCCAGGAACGCGACGCGCGGCAGCCGGGCCAGGATCGCGCCGCGCAGGGCCCCGTCCAGCGCGCCCTTGCCCAGCTGGCCCGGCACCAGGTCGATGGTCCCGGTCGACACCGGCCGCCAGCCGCCCAGCAGCTCCGCGTACGCGTCGGCCGCCCGCTCCACCAGGAAGTCGGTCAGCGGCCCCGGCGCGGGGTGCCTGCGGGCGGTGTCCAGCGGGAGGGAGGCGATGAGCAGGGCGGGGATGCCGAGCGGTTCGTCGGTGGGCGTCGGCGCGTGCACGACCGGTGCCGTACGCGGGTGGAGCGGGGCGCCGGACTCGTCGACCGGCACCGCCCAGGTCACCGACCAGTGCGGGCGAAGCCGCTCCTCGACCGGGCGGTCGGCGAGCAGGGCGGGCTCGATCGGCCCGTGGCGCAGGACGGTACGCCAGCGGTTCAGGCCGCGCGCGGAGTCGTCGACGTGCGTGTACGGGCCGTGCTGCGACCGGCTCAGGGTCCGCGTGCCGTCCGGGGTCTCGATGACGACCTCGTCCAGGCCGGGCAGGGTGAGCAGCAGCGCGTCGTCCACGGCGGCCAGCAGCCGGGCCACCAGGTCCTCGGCGGTGCCGTCGCGCAGCGGCAGCACGACGACGGTGTCGTACCCCTCGGGCGCGGAGCCCTCGGCGGGCAGCGGCAGGCGCAGCAGCGGTACGTGTCCGTCGCGGCGGCGCAGCTCGTCCCCGAGGCCGGGGGAGCCGACGGCCGCCTGGCGGGCCAGCTCGCGGGCCTCGGCCAGGGACCAGCGGACACCGCCGTGCCGGCCGAGCACCGCGGGTTCGTCGCTGACCGCGAGGACGGCGGCGAACCCGACGCCGAAGCGGCCCACCGCGGACTCGTGGCCCTCACGCTTGGCGGAGGCCCGCAGGGTGGACAGGGACTCCACGCCGGTGGCGTCGAGCGGCGCGCCGGTGTTCGCGGCGGCCAGCACGCAGCGGCCGTCCGGGTCGCCGGGGGCGGCGGGGTGCAGGGTGAGGCGGAGCCGGCCGGGGGTCTGGGCGCGGGCGGCGGCGTCGGCGGCGTTCTGGGCCAGCTCGACGACGAGGCGGTCGCGGTAGCCGCCGAGCGCGAGGTCCTCCTCGGCGTTGGCGTCCTCCCGGAAGCGGGCGGGCCCGGCGCCCCACGCGTCGAGCACGCCGCGCCGCAGCCGTGCCGTCCCGAACGGATCGGCCCCCTCGGTCGCCTTCATGCTCACGCTCTCGACTCCGTCCGGTGTGTCGGTCGGGCGCGCGGATGCCCGTGCCGCCCAGTGTGCGCCCGAAGGTACCGCGCCCGCCGCCCCGGCGTCCCAGCCGCCCAAGCCCGTCCGGCGTTTGAGGACGGAACCGTCGACGTGGTGTCCGGTGCCACCGCAGGGCCCTGCGCCCCAGGTGCCTGTTCAGATGACCGCTGCCCAGGCCAAGGGTTCCGTCCTCAATCGCCGGACGGGCTCGGGTTGCCCTACTCAGCCTGTCCGGCGATTGAGGACGGAACCGTGGCTGTGGTCCGGGGTGCGGCTTCCAGGGCCTGGGCTCCCGGGGCCCCGTTCTGCCGACCGCTCACCCGAGCAAGGGTTCCGTCCTCAAACGCCGGACGGGCTGGATAGGGCCCCGGACAAGCTCGGTGTGGGGAAATCAAGCCCGTCCGGCGATTGAGGACAGCGGATGCGCGCGGGCGCTCAGGAGTGGCCCAGGTCCTCCGACGCCCCGTCCGCCTCGGCGGGCACGGAGCCCTCCCCCCGCTCGGACCGCAGCGAATACGCGTCCACCCGCATCGTGTCCATCGCATGCGGCGCAGGCTTCGGCGGCGTCGGCATCACCGCGGCCTCCGAATGCCCACCGCACCCGTACGCCAGCGACACCACATGCCCGTCCGCCGGACCGAACTCGTTCGCGCACACCCCGAAGGCCTGCTTCAGCGAGCCCGCCATCGGGATCAGGAACGCACAGCTGACACACGTCGCCGGGGCCGCCTGGGCCATCGGCGTCTTCGGGCCGAACTCCTCGTCCCAGCGGTCCGCCGCCGCGTACAGCCCGTACCGCGACAGCACCCGCGCCCGGCGCGTACCCAGCTCCTCCGCGACCGCGGCGATGGACCCGCGGCTGGTCGCGGCCACCGGCCGGTCGGTCAGCTCCGCGTCCTCCGAGTCGACCAGTTCCGCCAGCTCCTCGGAGACCGCGGAGTTCGGCGGCGGCTCGTCCTCGCCGGTCCAGCCCGGCTCCAGCCGCAGGTCCTCCGCCTCGGTGGGCAGCAGATCGCCGGGGCCCATGTCGCCGGGGCGCAGCCGCTCGCTCCACGGCACCCACTCCGGCGCCAGGAGCGCGTCGGCCCCTGGCAGCAGCACCGTTTCGTCCAGGGTGACGTTCTTCGCGCGGGAGGCCCGCGCCACCGTCACCGCCCAGCGCCAGCCCCGGTAGCCGGGCTCCTTCGCCTCGAAGTAGTGCGTGACGACCCGGTCCCCCTCGGAGACCACGCCGATGTGCTCACCGACCACACCGGGCGCGGCGGCCTCCTCGGCGGCCGCGCGCGCGAGGTCCACCGCCTCGGCACACAGGCGGTCGGGAACGGGGGTCCGGGCCGTACGGCTTCGCGTCGTCGTCGCAGCACTCACAGGTCTTCGCTTCTCTCCATACGCCAGTCTCACGAGCGCGCCAGCTGCTGCACGATTGCCGTTTCGGCCAGACAAGTGCGGGCGGAGCGGACCTGGGGGCCGCGTCGACGTCCACACCCGTTGTGCCTGCCTCGGGCGCGCCTTCTGCCACCCATTCTGCGGGATCGCCGAGAGGCGCGCGGCCAAGAACAACCGCCGGTGGCGCGTTACGCACGCTACCCTCTCCGCCGCCCTGCGCCCACCTGCCCGTCCCAAACGTGCCGTATCCGTTCCCGCCGATGCCGGTCCGAAGCCGACCAGGAGCGGCGGCGGGAGCGGCGGGAGGAGCACAGGAGGAACGGCGGCCTCCGACGCCGACAGCGCGTCCAACAGGGCGTCACACGCGCGTCCGCACCCGATCACCGTTCATACCGGCCAGGGTTGGGGCACTATGACGGGGTGACTGCCGCCAGGTCGCACGACGGTCCCGGCCCGCTCCGCAGGGCGGGACGGGCGACGGGCCGTGCCCTGCGCGCCCCGTTCACCGGCACGGCGCGCGGTATCCGCAAGGCCACGCACGCCCACGGAGCGGGCGAATCCGGCCTCGGCAAACTGATCGAGCTGCACGCGGTGAACGGCGCGGGCGACGTCATGATCACGGTCGCGCTCGCCTCCACGGTCTTCTTCTCGGTGCCGACGGACGAGGCACGCGGCCGGGTGGCCCTCTACCTCGCCATCACCATGGCCCCCTTCACCCTGCTCGCCCCGGTGATCGGCCCGCTCCTGGACCGGCTGCCGCACGGCCGCCGCGCCGCGATGGCGGGCGCGATGCTGGCCCGTGCGCTGCTGGCGATCACCATGTCGGGCGCGGTCGCCACGGGAGGCCTGGAGCTGTATCCGGCCGCTCTGGGCGTCCTGGTCTCGTCGAAGGCGTACGGCGTGGTGCGCAGCGCGGTCGTGCCACGCCTGCTGCCACCGAAGTTTTCCCTGGTGAAAGCCAATTCCCGGGTCACCCTGGCCGGGCTGCTGGCCACCGGTGTGGCGGCCCCGATCGGGGCCGGCCTCCAGTCCATCGGCTCCCCCTGGCCGCTCTACGGCGCCTGCGCGATCTTCGTCGCGGGCACCTTCCTCGCGTTCACCCTGCCGCCCAAGGTCGACTCCGCGAAGGGCGAGCGCCGGGCGCGGCTGATCGACCCGCACCACGGCGAGGAGTCCGTACCGCGCCCGGCCCCCGGCAAGGGCAGCACCCGGGCGGGCCTCCGCAGGGGCGGCAACGGGGAGAAACCGGCCAAGGAGCGGCCGCCGGGCCTGCGGTCCGTCGGCGGGTCCGTCCTGCACGGGCTCCAGGCCAACGCCGCGCACCGGGCCCTCTCCGGCTTCCTCATCTTCTTCCTGGCGTTCCTGCTCCGCGAGCACCCGCTGGCCGGACAGAGCGCGGCGGTCTCGCTCGGCATCGTCGGCGTGGCGGCGGGGGTCGGCAACGCCTGCGGTACGGCGGTGGGCTCCTGGCTCCGGGCGCGCGGCCCCGAGGTGATCATCGCGACGGTGCTGGGGCTCGCACTCGGCGTGGCGGTCCTGGCCGCGGTGTTCTTCTCCACCGTTCTGGTCGCCGCGCTCGGCGCGGTCGCCGGGTTCACCCAGGCCCTCTCCAAGCTGTCGCTCGACGCGATGATCCAGCGGGACGTGCCCGAGGAGGTCCGCACCTCCGCGTTCGCCCGGTCCGAGACATTGCTCCAGATGGCGTGGGTGGTCGGCGGCGGCATCGGCATCGCCCTGCCGCTCAACGCGGTGGTCGGCATGTCGGTCGCCGCGGGCATTCTCGCGCTCGGCGCGGCCACGTCCGTACGGGGTCTCCTGGGGGCCGCACGGCGCGGCACGCCGCACCCCCGCGTCGCGTGAGCGGAGGCGACCGATAGCCTTCGGCCCATGACCGTTGCGTTCTTCTCCGGTAAGGGCCGTCGAATCGGCGTCGCTCTTGGTGCCGTGTCCGCGGGACTCCTTGTCCTGTCCGCCTGCGACAAGCCGACGCCGCTCGCCACCGTGACGGTCGGCAGTGACTCGGTGAACACCGAGGCCGCCTGCTACAACGACGGCGATGCGATCAAGGAGTCCCTGATCCAGGGCTGCCTGAACAAGAAGGCCGACAAGACCATCAAGGTCTCCATGGACGACCAGGTCCGCTTCGGCGTCGACCCGGAGATCGCCGAGAACGGCTGGACGCTCTTCATCAACGGCCAGCAGGCCGAGCAGGAGCCGTTCAAGAAGACCTACCGGACGATCCCCGGCAACGCCTTCTTCGCCAGCCAGACGGGCCAGCCGGCCGACAAGACGAACATCTCCATCGTGGAGACCAAGGGCAAGAAGCTCACGGGCATCTGGCAGTTCGAGTTCAAGAAGGACTGACCCGGCCGCCCGAAGAGCACTCCCCCTGTTCTTCCCCCGTCGCCCTTCCCCGTCCTCGACCCGAGGCTGAATCCGTGCGTGTGCTCGTCGTGACCGCTGTCCCGGTGGAACGGGACGCGGTCACGCGTGCGTTCGGGGGTACGCCGGAGACCGTGGCGCTGCCGGGGGCCGAACTGCACCGCATCGGGGCGTTCGACGTCCTGGCGGGCGGTGCGGGCCCGGCCGCCGCCGCCGCGGCCACCGCCTTCGCGCTGGCGGCGTCCGGTGCGCGGTCGCCGGGCGCGGCGGCCCCCGGACCGTCGGCCCCCGCACCGTACGGTCTCGTCGTCTCGGCCGGGATCGGCGGCGCGTTCACCCCGCTGACCCCGCTCGGCTCGCTGGTCGTGGCGAGCGACATCGTCGCCGCCGATCTGGGCGCCGACACGCCCGACGGCTTCCTGCCGGTCACCGCGCTCGGCTTCGGCCGCGACCGCTTCGCTCCGCCGCCCGCCCTCGTCCGCGAGGTGGCGGCCGCCGCGGGCGCCACCGCCGGACCCGTCCTCACCGTCTCCACCGTGACCGGCACCGCCGAACGCGCCGCCGGCCTGCTCGCCGCGCACCCGGGGGCGCTGGCCGAGGCGATGGAGGGCTTCGGGGTCGCGGAGGCCGCGGCCCGGGCCGATGTGCCCGTCATGGAACTGCGGGCCGTCTCGAACGCCGTCGGCCCCCGCGACCGCGACGCCTGGCGCATCGGCGACGCGCTGGCGGCGCTCACGGACGCGTTCGGGAAGACGGCACCCGTACTGGAAGGTTGGAACCGGCATGACCACTGAAGCGAACCCGGACCCGGCCGACGAAGCGATCGAGATCGCCTTCTCGCCCTGCCCCAACGACACCTTCGTCTTCGACGCCTGGGTGCACGGCAGGGTCCCCGGCGCGCCCGCGCCGGCCGTGACCTTCGCCGACATCGACATCACCAACGGCATGGCCGAGCGCGGCGAGCTGGACGTCCTGAAGGTCTCCTACGCCGTGCTGCCGTGGGTCCTCGACGACTACGCGCTGCTGCCGTGCGGCGGGGCGCTGGGCCGGGGCTGCGGTCCGCTGGTGCTCACCAAGGAGCTGGGCCTCGACCTGACCGGCCGGACCGTCGCCGTGCCGAGCGAGCGCTCGACGGCGTACCTGCTGTTCCGGCTCTGGGCGGCGGAGATGGTGCCGGGCGGCGTCGGCGAGGTCGTCGTGATGCCGTTCGACGAGATCATGCCCGCCGTGCGGGACGGCAAGGTGGACGCCGGTCTGGTCATCCACGAGGCCCGTTTCACGTACCGGAACTTCGGTCTGCACAACCTCGCCGACATGGGCCGGCACTGGGAGGACACCACGGGCCTCCCGATCCCCCTCGGCGCGATCATCGCCAGGCGCTCGCTCGGCGAGGAGACCCTGCGCCGGCTGGCCGACACGATCCGCAGCTCGGTCCGGCTGGCCTGGGACCACCCGGAGGTCTCCCGGCCGTACGTCCTGGAGCACGCCCAGGAGATGGACCCGGCCGTCGCGGACCAGCACATCGGGCTGTACGTGAACGAGTTCACCGCCGACCTCGGCGAGGACGGCTACGCGGCGATCCGCGGCCTGCTGACCCGCGCGGCGGCCGAGGGGCTCGTACCGCCCCTCGGCCCGGACGCGCTGGCCTTTCCCTGAGATCCGCCGCGCGTCCCGCGCAAGCCCTCCGCGGACCTGCCGGTCAGACGTCGAGCTGGTCGGCGACCGCCCTCAGCAGGCCCGCGATCTTCGCACCGGCGGCCTTGTCGGGGTAGCGGCCCCGCTCCAGCTGCGGCGTGATGTTCTCCAGGACCGTCGTCAGGTCCTGCACGATCGACGCCAGCTCGTCCGGCTTGCGGCGCTGTGCGGCCGCGACGGACGGGGTGGGGTCGAGGACCACCACGGAAAGGGCCTGGTCGCCGCGCTGGCCCGCGACCACGCCGAATTCCACGCGCTGGCCGGGCTTGAGTGCGTCGACTCCGGCAGGGAGTACCGACGAGTGGACGAAGACGTCGCCGCCGTCGTCGCGGGAGAGAAAGCCGAAGCCCTTCTCGCTGTTGAACCACTTGACCTTGCCGGTGGGCACGTCTGTCCTCGTCCTCGTACTCGTCGGTGTGCGGAAGAGCCGGTCCCCCACAGGCAACAGGGGAATCGGCTCCGGATAGCAGTACAGCGGGTCACCGTGACCCGCCCGGTCCCAGGCTAATGGCCCTACGGCCGGTGACAAGACGTCGCCGGAGAGTTCCTCCGGGCTGGGAACTACCCTGGTCGCGTGAGTACTACTCCTTCAGGCGCAGGTGACCGGCTGGTTCAGGTCGGCGCGATCGTCTTCTTCGTCGGCGCACTGGCCACACTGGTCACGGTGGCCCCGCTGTTCCTGGGCACGGACCCGTTCCCTCCGGTCGCCTACGCCGTCTGCATGCTGATGGGCGTCGGGTTCCTGATCGCCGGGGCGGGCGTCATCCGCTCGGCCTGGGTCAACTCGCCGAAACGCGCCGCGAACCGCGCCTGACGGTCTGGCCCGTTTCCGCCGGTACGGCCGTGCCGCGCAGGGCGGTCATCGCGATGACCGCGGTGGTGGCGGCGACCAGCGCGCAGACGACGGCGACGATGTTCAGCCCACTGGTGTACGCGTCACGGGCCGCGGCCAGCGCCTGGTCGCCCAGCTCCGGGGAGAGCCGGCCGGCCGCGACGACGGTGCTCTCCAGGCTGTCCCCGGTGGCCCGGGCGGCTCCCTCGGGCAGCCCATCGGGCACCTGGACCTGGCTGCGGTAGACGGCGCTGCCGACGCTGCCCAGGGCGGCGATGCCCAGGGCCACGCCCAGGTCACCGCTGATCGAGGAGAGCGCGGCGGCGGATCCGCCCCTCTCCGGCGGGGCGGAGCTGACCACCAGGTTGGTGCCGAGCGCCCCGGCGGGGCCGCTGCCGAAGAACACGACGATGAAACCGGCCACCAGCAGCGGCAGTCCGCCGACCGGGTCGACGAAGGCGATCAGCGCGTAGCCGACCGCGCCGATGCCGAGGCCCAGGCCGATGACGATCCCGAGCGGCAGCCGCTTCACCAGGGTCGGGGCGATCTGCGCGGAGACGATGGAGGCAAGGGCGGAAGGCACCATCCACAGCCCCGCCTCCATCGGGGAGAGGCCCTCGACCATCTGGAAGTAGCCGGTGACGAACAGGTAGAACCCGCCCATGGCGACCATCGAGACCAGCAGGACCACCAGCGCGAAGCTGAACGAGACGCTGCTGAACAGGCGCAGGTCGAGCAGCGGACTCTCCAGCGTCCGCTGCCGCGAGACGAACAGTGCGCCCACCACGAGACCGACCAGGATCGCCCCGGCCGCCAGCGGGTCCCAGCCGTACTTGGCGAGCTCCTTGAGTCCGTAGATGACCGGCAGGATCGCGCCGAGCGAGAGCGCCACGCTCAGCAGGTCCACCTTCCCCGCGCCGGCGTCCCGGTACTCGGGCAGCAGGATCGGAGCCAGGATCAGCAGGATCACCATGATCGGCACGCCCAGCAGGAAGACCGAGCCCCACCAGAAGTGCTCCAGGAGCGCGCCGCCGACCACGGGGCCCAGCGCGGTGCCCGCCATGAAGCAGCTGGCCCACACCGCGATGGCGCGGCCGCGCTCCTGCGGGTCGTGGAACATGTTGCTGATCAGGGCGAGGGTGGACGGCATCAGCGTCGCCGCGGAGATGCCCAGCAGCGCGCGGGTGGCGATCAGCGTCTCGGCGCTCGTGGAGTAGGCGGCGAGCAGGGAGGTGAGCCCGACGCAGGCGGCGCCGATCATCAGGAGCTTGCGGCGGCCCACCCGGTCGCCGAGCGTGCCCATGGTGATCAGGAAGCCGGCGATCATGAAGCCGTAGATGTCCATCATCCACAGCGTCTGGGTACCGGTGGGTTCCAGGGCCTCGGCGAGGTGCGGCAGGGCCAGGAAAAGGACGCTCTGGTCCAGCGAGATCAGCAGCGTGGGCAGGGCCAGCACGGCCAGCCCGGTCCATTCCCGGGCGCCCGCCTTGGGTGCGGAGGGCGCGGCGGCCTTCGATGACATGCGGTGTTCCTTCCGTGGTTCGTGTGACGTGCGGGTTCTGCGGGACGTGCGGGTGCCGCGGGACGTGCGGGTGCCGCGGGACGTGCGGGTGCCGCGGGCGGCTCAGCCGGGGTGGTCGCCCTCGGCGCGGGCGTCCCGGAGCAGGCGTCCCCACCAGGTCAGCCGGTCGAGCATCGACATGGCCGCGGCGAGGTGGCTCCCGGGGTCCCGGTTCCCTTCGCCGTGCCGGCTTCTTCCAGCCGCCACTGTGCGCCCGGCCGCTCCCGGACTTCTCCCGGTCCGGTCTCGGCCGGTGGCCGGGCCGGGAGGGCCTGTCGGTCGCCCCCTCGCCGGGATAGCGTGATCACATGCGTTTCGGGGTGCTCGGTCCTTTGGCGGTGTGGACGGCGGACGGGCGGACGGTCCGCGTACCCGAGCTGAAGGTCCGCGCGTTGCTGGCCCGCCTCCTGGTCGAGCCGGGGCGGACGGTCTCGGCCGACCGGCTGATCGACGAGCTGTGGGGCGCCAAACCGCCCGGCAACCCGACGGCGGTGCTCCAGACCAAGGTCTGGCAGCTGCGCCGCGCGCTGGAGGACGCCGAGCCCGGTGGGCGCGAGCTCGTGGTCTCACTCGCCCCGGGGTATCTCCTGCGCGCGGACGGGGACGCGGTGGATTCCGGCCGGTTCCACCGGCTGGTGGCCGGAGCCCGGTCCGCCGGCGACCCGCGCGAGCGGGCGGCGCTGCTCGCGGACGCCCTGGCCGTGTGGCGCGGGCCGGCGTTCGCCGACTTCGCCGACGAGGAGTTCGCCCGCGCCGCACGGGACCGGCTGGACGAACAGCGACTGACCGCCCTGGAGGAACAGGCGGAAGTGCGGCTGGAGTCGGGGGAACACGCGCTGGTCGCCGACGAGCTGGGCGACCTGGTCGCCCGGCACCCGCTGCGCGAGCGGCTGCGCACCGCGCACATACGGGCCCTGTACCTCGCGGGCCGGCAGGGGGCTGCGTTGAGCAGCTACGCGGAGCTGCGCGAGCAGCTGGCGGAGAACCTCGGGGTGGACCCCAGCCCCGGACTGGCGGCGCTGCACCGGTCGATCCTCGACCAGGACCCCCGCCTGACCGCGGCTCCCCCGCCCACGACCAGCGCCGTGCGTCCACCGACGAACATCCCCGCGGCCCTCACCGAGCTCATCGGCCGGTCCGGGGCGATGGACGAGCTCCGCACGCTGCTGGCCGCCAACCGGCTGGTGACGCTCACGGGGGCGGGCGGTGTCGGCAAGACGCGGCTCGCCCTGGCGTTGGCCTCCCAGGTCGTCGACCGGTTCCCGGGCGGGGTGCGTCTCGCCGAGTTCGCCGTGCTCGCCCCGCCCCGGAAACCGGCTGGACCGGCTGGACCGACTGGACCGACGGGGTCGGTCGCCTCGCCCGCCGGGGTGCACGAGGTGGTCGGTGCGGTGCTCGGGGTGCGCGACGACGCCGGCCCGAACCCGGGCGGGGGCGCGCCGCTCTCACCGGTGGACCGGCTGGCGCACGCGCTGGGCGACGAACCCGCGCTGCTGGTCCTCGACAACTGTGAGCATGTGATCGAGGAGGTCGCCGAGCTGGCCGAGCGGCTGCTCAAGGCCGCACCCCGGCTGAGGATCCTGGCCACCAGTCAGAAGCCCTTGGGGATCACCGGCGAACACCTCCAGGAGGTACCGCCGCTGCGGCATCCCGGCCCCGCGGCCGACCTCGACCCGGCGGCCGTACGCCGGTTCGGCGCGGTGCGGCTGTTCGAGGCGCGCGCCGCGGCGGCGGCTCCCCGGTTCGTCCTCGACCGGAGCAATGTGGCGGCGGTCGTCTCGATCTGCCGCCGCCTGGACGGTATCCCGCTGGCCCTGGAGATGGCCGCGACCCGGGTCCGGTCCCTGGGGGTGGCCGAGCTGGAGGCCCGCCTGGACGACCGGTTCCCGCTGCTCACCACGGGCTCGCGCGGCGCTCCGGAACGGCAGCGGACCCTGCGGTCGGTGATCGACTGGAGCTGGGGACTCCTCGACGAACAGGAACGCACGGTGCTGCGGCGCCTGGCCGTGCACAGCGACGGAGCCACCCTGGACGCGGCCGAGGCGGTCTGCGGGGCCGGAGGATCCGACCGCGCTCCGGTGCTGGACCTGCTGGCCCGGCTGGTGGACTGCTCACTGGTCGTCATGGCCGAGGGGACGGACGGCCCCCGTTATCGGCTGCTCGAATCGGTGGCGGCCTACTGCACCGAACGCCTGCGGGAGAGCGGCGAGTTCGACGAGGTGCGGCGGCTGCACCGGGCGTACTGCACGGAGCTCGCCGAACGGGCCGACCCGCATCTGCGGGGCCACGGCCAGCGCCAGTGGCTGCGCCGCCTGGACGCCGAGACCGCCGATATGCGGGCGGCGCTCGACAGCGCCGTACAGGATGCGGACGCGGACCGGGCGCTGCGGCTGGTGAACGCGCTGGGCTGGTACTGGCGCCTGCGCGGCCGCAACCAGGAGGCCGAGCGGTCCCTGTCCCTCGCCCTGTCCGTCGCTGCCGAAGACGCCGGACTCCCGGTCGCCGAGGAGGCCGCCGCCCGCGCCCTGTCGGTGGCCCGGGCCACCGCCTGGCTGGGGGGCTTCCGGCTGGCGAACCACGGCAGCACCGATCCCCGGGCGGCGTACGAGGCCGCGCTCCGGCCCTACGCGGCGGTGGACGACCCCGCCGGGCGGGCCAGGTCCCAGTGGTTCCTGGCCTCCCACCTCTACGGCGTCGGGGAATTGGCGCCGAGCGAGGAGCTGGTCGACCGCGCCCTGGACGGCTTCCGGTCGCTCGGCGACCGCTGGGGCACGGCCGCGGCCCTGGGCAGCCGCACGTACCACGCGAAGCTGCGCGGAGACTTCGGCGCCGTGCGGCGCGACGGCGAGCAGAGCCTCGCCCTCTTCCGGGACCTGGGCGACCAGTGGGGACAGCTCCAGGCGATGGTCCCGCTCCAGACCCGGGCGGAGGCCGTCGGCGACTACGCGCACGCCGGGCGGCTGTACCGGGACGGGCTGCGCATGGCGGAGGACCTCGGCCTGTGGCAGGAGGTCGCCTTCCAGCTCTCGGGGCTCGGGCGGCTCGCGCTGCTGACCGGAGACCTGCCGGGGGCCCGGGAGCTGCACGAGCGGGCACGGCGGCTCGCGGCCGAGCAGTCGGACACGTTCGGGGAACAGTACGCCGAGATCGGGCTCGCGCTGGGGGCCCGCAGGGCCGGCGAACTCGACGCGGCCGAGGCCCACCTGCACCGGGTCCTCGAACTGCACCGGCGGGTGGGGTACGCACCGGAAGCGCCCCCGCTGATCCTGGTCGAGCTGGGGTTCGTCGCCGAACTCCGGGGCGATGCGCGCGAGGCCCTGCGCCTGCAACAAGAGGGCCTGACGGCGGCGCGCGCCGGCGGCGACCCGCGGGCGGTCGCGCTGGCACTGGAAGGGCTGGCCGGAGCGGAGCTGCTGAACGGCCGGCCCGAGGCTGCGGCCCGGCGCCTGGGGGCCGCGGCGGCCGTCAGGAACGCGGTCGGGCTGCCGCTACCCGAAGGGGAGCGGCACGACGTCGACCGCATCTCGGCCCGGATCGTGGACGTCCTCGGCCGGGCGGCCTACGAGGCCCGGTTCGCCGGAGGCGGCGAGCCGGCGGAGCAACTCCTGGGCCCGGACGTGCGCCCCGGGCAGCGGTAGCGCCTGCCGGTGGCCCGTGGGGCACCGGGACCGTCCGGGACCGCGCCGACGGCGATGCGGAGCGGTGCAGTGCGGAGCGGTGCGGAGCGGTGCAGTGCAGTGCGGAGCGGTGCGGCACCGTGCGGCGCGGCACGGTGCGGCACGGTGCGGTGCGGCACGGTGCGGCACGGTGCGGCACCGGATCGTCCTCATCGATCCCGCGACCGTTCCGCGGTGCGCGCCCGTCCGCCACGTTCACGCTCTCGTCCGCCGAGCCGCCGAGCCACGGGGCCGCCGTCACCCGTGCGCGAGGTCGTCAGGCCGTCCGTTCCGCGTCGAAGGCGGCGAGCCAGGCCGGGAAGCCCGTCAGGTCCGCCAGCACCACGTCCGCGCCCGCCGTCCGCAGCTCCGTCGCGTCGCACGGGCCCGTCGTCACCGCGACCGACAGCGCGCCGGCCGCCCGCGCCCCGCGCACGTCGCCGGTGTGGTCGCCGACGTACGCCTGCGCGCCGTTCTCGCGCAGCGCCTCGCCCTTGGCCTCCGCCCACAGCCAGCCGATGACCGCGTCCGGCTCGATGCCGAGGTGGGCCAGGTGCAGCTTCGCGTTCGGCTCGTACTTCGCCGTGACGACGATCGCCCGGCCGCCGAGCGCCCGCACCGCCGCCACCGACTCCCGTGCCCCGGCGAGCGCCGTGGACGGGGCTATCGCGTGGTCGGGGTAGATCTCCCGGTAGCGGTCCGCGGCCGCGTCCACCGCGTCGGCCGGGAACCAGTGCGCCAGCTCCGTCTCCAGCGGCGGGCCGATCCGGCTCACCACCAGGTCCACGTCGATGGGCACGCCCGTCTCGGCGGACAGGGCCCGGTAGGTCGCGGCGATGCCGGGCCTGGAGTCGATCAGCGTCATGTCGAGGTCGAAGCCGACCGTCAGGGGGTGCCGGTGCGGGTGGTGGGCGGAGTGTGCGGCGGTGGACGTCATGCCTGCCATTGTGCCGACCGGCCGGGGCCCGGGCCGGGGCGGTCCAGAAGCCCGGGCCAGGCGGTCCCGAAGCCCCCGTCGGACCGGAAATCCCGCCGCCTAGACTGAGGCCCGTACTTAGCCAAGCCTTACCAGCCCCGGCCCCGTACCCCTCACGTACCGGGCCGTCCCGATTGGTTCAGATGTCAGCGTCAGCACCAGTGCGGGCCGCCGCGCCACCCGGTGTGCCCCGCGCACCCCGCCTCTCCCGACGCGCGACCGCGACGGCCGCGGCCGTCGTCGCCCTGCTGCTGGCGATCCTGCTGAGCCTCGCCGTCGGCGCGCGCTCCATCCCGCCCGGCGAGGTGCTCGACGCCCTGCTGCACGGCGGGCACTCCGACGCCGCCGAGGTGATCCGCACGATGCGGGTGCCGCGCACGCTCATCGGGCTGATGGTCGGCGCGGCACTCGCGCTCGCGGGCACGGTGCTCCAGGGCATCACCCGTAATCCGATCGCCGACCCCGGCATCCTCGGCATCAGCCAGGGCGCGTCGGTGGCGGTGGTGATGGCCATCGCGTTCGCCGGGATCCACACGCTCACCGGGTATGTGTGGTTCGCCTTCGCGGGCGCGGCGCTCGCCTCGGTCGCCGTGTACGCCATCGCCTCCAGCGGGCGCGGCGGCGCGACCCCGGTGAAGCTCGCGCTCGGCGGTGCGGCGATCAACGCGCTGCTGGTGTCGGTGACGATGGGGATCCTCACGACGAAGGCGTCCGCGCTGGACGAGTTCCGCTTCTGGCAGGTCGGCTCGATCGCGGGCCGGGAGGCGGACGTCGTCCAGCAGGTGTGGCCGTTCCTGCTCCTCGGCACGGTCCTCGTACTCTCCGTCGCCCGCGGCCTGGACGCGCTCGCGCTCGGCGAGGACGTGGCGAAGGGGCTCGGGCAGAACGTCGCGGCGGTCCGGATCGTCGGCGGCATCGGGGCGACCGTGCTCACCGGGGTCGGGGTCGCCGCCGCCGGGCCGATCGCGTTCATCGGCCTCGCCGTCCCGCACATCGCCCGCGCGCTCGTCGGCAACGACCACCGCTGGGTGCTGCCCATGGCGGCGCTGATCGGGCCCGTGATGCTGCTGGTCTCGGACGTCGTCGGCCGGATCGTGTTCCCGCCGAGCGAGGTTCCGGCGGGCGTGATGACGGCCCTGATCGGGGTGCCGTTCCTGGTCGCCCTCGTACGCCGGAAGGCGGTGCCGGCATGAGCGTCGCCCGTACGCCCGAGAAGACCGTGAAGCCCGAGAAGACCGTGAAGCCCGTACGGGTCCGGCCCGCCGGATACGCCGTCGTGAAGGCCGGGCCGCGTGGCCGGTTCCTGCTGCACCGGCGGGCGGCCGTCGTCGTGACCGCCCTCGTCGTACTCCTGGCCGCCGTCTGCGTCGCCTACCTCTGCGTCGGCGAGAGCTTCGTCGCGCCCGGCGAGGTCGTGAAGGTGATCCTCGGGCAGCCGTCCTCGGCCGAGCTGGTCGTGGGCACGCTGCGGCTGCCGCGCATGGTCGTCGGGCTGCTGGTCGGCGCCGCGTTCGGGGTCGCCGGGGCGCTGATCCAGACGGTCGCCCGCAACCCGCTGGCCAGCCCCGACATCATCGGCATCAGCCAGGGCGCGAGCGCGCTCACGGTCGGTGCGATGACCTTCGGCGTCACCTCGTACACCGTCCTGCCCTACCTCTCCGTCATCGGCGGAGTGGCGGCGGCGGCGCTCGTCTACGTCTTCGCCTGGCGCGGCGGCCTGCACGCCACCCGCTTCGTCCTCATCGGCATCGGCTTCGCCATCGCCCTGCGGTCGGTGACCACACTGTTCCTGACCAAGGGCGACTACCTGGTCGCCCAGCAGGCGCAGATCTGGATGACCGGTTCGCTGAACGGGCGCGGCTGGTCGGAGGCCGCACCGATCGGCTGGACGCTGCTCGTGCTGCTGCCCGCCATCGCCTGGGCGGCCCGCGCGCAGCGCACCGTCACCATGGACGACGACACCGCCACCGCGCTGGGCGTACGCCTGGGGCGCGTACGGCTCGGGCTCGTCGCGCTCGGCGTGGTCCTGGCGTCGGTGGCGACGGGCACGGCGGGCCCGGTGGACTTCGTGGCGCTGCTCGCCCCGCAGGTCGCCCGCCGGATGACCCGGACCGCGCAGATCCCGCTGCTGTCCTCGGCGCTGCTGGGCGCGGTGATCGTCGTCCTCGGCGACCTGCTCGCCCGCAGACTGTTCTCGCCCACCGAACTGCCGGTGGGCGTCCTCACGGCGGCGGTCGGCGCCCCTTACCTGATCTGGCTGATCATCCGCGGTCACCGCGGCCGCAGTGGAGGCACCGCATGAGCCCGAGCCGAAGCACGAACACGAGCACGGGCCCGAGCCCGACGACATCCGACGCAGCGCGGCGGACCGGCCGCCTCGCGGCCCGCGCCCTGACGCTCGCGTACGAGGACCGCACCGTGGTCCACGAGCTGGACCTCACCGTGCCCGACGGGCAGGTCACCGTCATCGTCGGCCCGAACGCCTGCGGCAAGTCCACCACCCTGCGGGCGCTCGGCCGGCTGCTGAAGCCGCGCGGCGGGGCGGTCCTGCTGGACGGCACGGAGCTGGCGCGGATACCGACGAAGCAGATCGCCCGGTCCATCGGACTGCTCCCGCAGACCCCGGTCGCACCGGAGGCCATCACCGTCTCCGACCTGGTCGCCCGGGGCCGCCAGCCGCACCAGAGCTGGTGGCAGCAGTGGTCGGACGAGGACGAGCGCGCGGTGACCGAGGCCATGTCCCGTACGGATGTGACGGCGCTGGCCGACCGGTCGGTGGACGAGCTGTCGGGCGGTCAGCGCCAGCGGGTGTGGATCGCGATGGCCCTGGCCCAGGACACGGACCTGCTGCTGCTCGACGAGCCGACGACGTATCTGGACATCGCGCACCAGGTGGAAGTCCTGGACCTGGTACGGCAGTTGGCGTCCCCTGCCGCGGACGGCACCCGGGGCCGTACGGTCGTCACGGTGCTGCACGACCTCAACCAGGCCGCCCGGTACGCGGACCGCCTGGTCGCCATGAAGGAGGGCAGGATCGTCGCGGAGGGCGCACCCGGGGACGTCGTCACGGCCGAGCTCGTCCGCGAGGTCTTCGGCCTGGAGGCGGTGATCGTCCCGGACCCGGTGACGGGCTCGCCGCTGGTCGTCCCGAGCGCCCCCTGGACCCCGGCGCCCACCGCGTCGCCCGCCCCGTCCGTCCCAGCCTCCGACCCGACTCCCGGAAAGGTCCTCTGACCCATGACCCAGCGCAGCTTCCGCCCCCGCGCCCTGGCCGCCGTGTCCCTGACCACGGTCGCCGCTCTGACCCTGGCCGCCTGCGGCGGTTCCGACGACTCCGGCTCCGACTCCGCTTCCTCCGGCTCCACCCGTACGGTCAAGACGGCGATGGGCGACGTGAAGGTCAAGGAGGCCCCCGAGCGGGTGGTCGTCCTGGACACCGCCGAACTGGACTCGGCCCTCACCCTCGGCGTGAAGCCGGTCGGCGCGACCCACGCGGACGTGACGTCCGGCTTCCTGAACTACCTGCCGAAGGACCAGCTCTCGGGCATCAAGGACGTCGGCCAGATGATGACCCCGAACCTGGAGGCCATCGCTGCGCTGAAGCCCGACCTCATCCTCACCAGCAAGATCCGGCACGGCGACAAGTACGCCGAGCTGTCGAAGATCGCGCCGACCGTGATGACGGAGAACACCGGCTACCCCTGGAAGGAGAACTTCCAGCTCCACGCGGAGGCCCTGGGCAAGCAGACCGAGGCGAAGATGGTCGCCGACGACTACGCGAACCACGTGGCGGACGTGACCAAGGCGCTCGGCGGCAAGGACAAGGTCGCCGCGACCGAGGTCAACATGGTCCGCTTCGTCGAGGGCGCGGACATCCGGATCTACGGCAAGAAGAACTACATCGCCACGATCCTGGCCGACGTGGGCCTGGGCCGCCCCGCGATCACGGACAAGGCCAAGGACGGCTTCTCCTACGACGTCAGCCCCGAGAAGATCGACCTCGCGGACGCGGACGTGGTCTTCCACTCGACGTACGGCGACCCGAAGAAGTCCAAGGAGACGGAGACCACCGGCAGCGGCCTGTGGAAGAACATGGACGCGGTGAAGAACGGCAAGGTCTTCGCGGTCGACGACCAGCTGTGGATCCAGGGCATCGGCTACACGGCGGCCGACAAGATCCTCGGCGAACTCCACAAGGACCTGACGAAGTAGCCGCCGGGGCGGCACGGGGCCCCGGAGCGGCACGGGCGCTCCGGCCGGCGGAGCCCGCCTCTCACCCCCTACGCCTCCGCGCCCGCCACAGCAGGTAGAGCGCGGAGGCGACGGCGGCGACGCGGACGACCACCGGCCAGGTCCCCAGCAGGACGTCCCGCATCGCGCCCTCGCGGATCGGCTCGCCCCAGCGCCCCTCCAGCCGCCCCCAGACCCATACAAGCGCCCCGGCCGCCACCACGCCCGGCAGGCCCAGCGCCGCCCACTTCGCCTCCGCACGGGAGAGGGTGCGCGAGCTGTACGCGATCAGCCAGCCGCCCGCCAGCGGCAGCCAGGAGCCGGTGACCACGCCCGCGACGAGCAGGACGGCGGCCAGGACCAGCAGCGGGTGCGCGAAGCCGCCGCGGGGGCCGGAGGCGGCTTCGGGCTCGGCGGCGACGGGAACGGCCTTGCGGCGGCGGAGCTTCACGAGGCGCAGGGCGCGGCGGCGCCGGGCGGTCCCGGTGGCTCCGGCGGTCCCGTCCTCCGCCGCTTCCCCGCCCTCGGCTTCCTCCCCGTCTTCTTCCTTCCCGGCCTTCTCGTCCTTTTCCAGGGGCTTCGGCCATCGGCCCAGCAGCTCCGGGGCCTCGATGCCGCCGAAGAACCCGGGGATGGCGGTGCCCTCGTCGAAGGGGCCCGGCTCCAGGCGCCACCAGTCGGTCGCGCCGTCCGTGTCCCCCTGCTGGTCCTGGCCGAGCATGTGCGGGGCGGAGGGGTCGGGCCAGGCCTGGGCCGGTACGTCGTCGTCGGGGGCCGGTACGTCGTCCGGGGCCGGTCCGGGGCGGGGTACGGCGGCCGTGTCGGCGGCGGCATCCGTACGGCTCTTCGGCGCGTCCTCGGGATCGCGGTGCGACGCGCCCCGCCCGAAACCGGCTTTCGGCTTCCCGAGGACCTTGGACTGCCGGCTTTCGCCCGCCCGGGGCGCGGGCTTCTTGGGTTCTCTCGGCTCTTTGCGGAGGAGTCCGCTCCGGGGCCGGGGCAGGGAGCGCCGCTGCTGCTCGCCGGTCCCCGAACCGGGCCGGGCGGACGGCAGCGGGACCGTGCCGTCGGCCGACCCGGCGGCCGCGGCGACCAGTTCGTCCGGGCTGCCCAGCCTGCCGATGATGCGCCGCACGGCAGCTGGGGAGTCCGCGCCCTCCGTGCCGCGCTGCCGGTCGATCTCGCCCCGGAGCGTCGATACCAGGCGCATCCGGGCGCCCGACGACAGCTGTTGTTGCTGAGCCAGGTCGCCGACCCGGCTCAGGTAGTCGTAGACGAGCTGGTCGCTCTCGATCCCCACGCGGTGCATCCCCTCTACCGGCCCTGCCCCGACGGTAGCGTTCCAGCGGCTACCGTGGGACGGATGGGGACGACCACACCACCGCGCACGCTCGCCGAAGCCCTGCGCGCCCGGGGCGACGAATCGCTGGCCGGGCTGCTGCGTGCCCGCCCCGACCTCCTCAACCCGGTGCCGAACGACATCACCCAGCTCGCCACGCGGGCCGGCACCCGGGCGTCCGTCGTCCGCGCGCTGGAACACCTGGACCGGTTCGCGCTGCAGACCGCCGAGGCGCTGGCGGTGGCCCCGGACCCGGCCCCGTACGACACACTCCTCTCGCTGCTCACCGGCGACGGGCTCGACGACGGCGAACAGCGCGACGACGCGGGCGCGGCGATCACCGCCGCGCTGCCGGCCGCGCTGGCGAGGCTGCGCGAACAGGCCCTCGTCTGGGGCGAGGACGACCGGCTGCGGCTGGTGCGCACCGCCCGCGAACTGCTCGCCCCGTCCCCGCAGCACCCCTCGCCCACGGGCCTGGGCCCCACGGTCGCCGAGGCCACGGCGGGCATGTCGCCGGGCCGGCTCCAGGAGATCCTGGCGGCGACCGGACTGCCCGCCACGCACGACCCGGTCTCGGCGGTGGCGGCGCTCTCGGCCCTCTTCACGGACCGGACGCGGATGGCGGAGCTGCTGGACACCGCCCCGGTGGAGGCGTTGTCGGTCCTGGACCGGCTGGTGTGGGGCCCGCCGTACGGCGAGGTCACGCCCAACCCCACTCCCCCCGTGAAGTGGCTGCGCGACCGGGGCCTGTTGCTGCCGGTCTCCACCCGCACGGTGGTCCTGCCGCGCGAGGCGGCCCTCCATCTGCGCGCCGGGCGCGCGCACCGCGTACCCGAACCGGTCCCCCCGGCCGTCGCGGCGGCCGCCGAACGCGATCCACAGGCTGTGGACAGAGCGGCGGCCGGCCAGGCGTTCACCGCGCTGTCGACCGTCGAGGAGCTGCTGAAGCTCTGGAACGGCGGCGGCCCCGCGATCCTGCGCGCGGGCGGGCTGAGCGTACGGGAGCTGAAGCGCGCCGCGAACGCCCTGGACGTGACGGAGCCGATCGCCGCCTTCTGGATCGAACTGGCCTACGGTGCGGGCCTGTTGGCCACCGACGGCGAGACGGACGAACGGTACGCGCCGACGCCCGCCTCCGACGAGTGGCTCGACCTGCCCGCCGAGGACCGCTGGACGCACCTCGCCACCGCCTGGCTCGCCGCCACCCGGACCCCGGGCCTGGTCGGCGGCCAGGACGCCAAGGGCCGGGCCCTGTCCGCGCTCGGCCCGGAGCTGGACCGCTCGGCCGCCCCCGACGTACGCCGCCGGGTCCTGGCCCTCTTCGCCGAACTCCCGCCGGGCACCGCGCCGGACGCCGAGACGCTGCTGCGGCGGCTGCGCTGGGAACGCCCGCTGCGCGGCGGTGCGGCCTCGTCGACCACCGGTCCGGGACCGGCCCCGACGGAGGGGACGGACCTCCGCTCGCGCCTCGCCCTGTGGACGCTCAACGAGGCGGAGCTGCTGGGCATCACGGGCCGGGGCGCGCTCTCCGCACAGGCCCGCGCGCTGCTGGAGGAGGGCCCGGACGCGGCGGCGGCCCTGCTCTCCCCGCTGATCCCCGACCCCCTGGACCACGTCCTGCTTCAGGCCGACCTGACGGCGGTGGCGCCGGGCCCGCTGGAACGCCCGCTCGCGGAAACCCTGTCCGTCCTGGCCGACGTGGAGTCGAAGGGCGGGGCGACGGTCTACCGCTTCACGCCCGGTTCGGTGCGCCGCGCCCTGGACGCCGGGCAGGCGGCGACCGACCTGCACGCGTTCCTGGCCGCGCACAGCCGTACGCCGGTGCCGCAGCCGCTGAGCTACCTGATCGACGACGTGGCCCGCCGCCACGGCCACCTGCGGATCGGGGCGGCGTCCGCGTACGTACGCTGCGACGACGAGGCGGTCCTCAACGAGATCCTGGCCGACCGCCGCTCCACCGGCCTCCGGCTCCGCCGCCTCGCCCCCACGGTCCTGGCCTCCCAGTCCGACCCCGGCTCCCTCCTCGAAGCCCTGCGCGACATGGGCTACGCACCGGCCGCCGAATCCGCCGAGGGCGACGTCCTGATCACCCGCGCCGGCGCCCGCCGCACCCCGCCCCGCACCCCTCCCGCCCCGGTCCCCGAGGGCCCGCCGGTCCCGGACGACACGCTGCTCGGTGCGGCGGTACGGGCCATCCGCGCGGGCGACACGGCCGCCACGGCGGTCCGCAAGGAACCGGCGGATGCCCCTTCCGCCGATGCCCCCTCCGGCTCCCTCCCCCGCACCACCCCCGCCGAGACCCTGGCCACCGTCCAGGCGGCCGCGATGACGGGCTCCGCGGTCTGGATCGGCTACGTCAACGCGGACGGCGCGGCCAGCCAGCGCGTGATCGCCCCGGTCCGCGTGGAGGGCGGCTTCGTCACGGCGTACGACCACACCGCCGACGAGGTCCGCACGTACCCGCTGCACCGGATCACGGGGGTGGCGGAACTGGCGGAGGACGGGAAGGGGTAGGCGCGGGGCGGCATGGGACCGGTCAGCCGGACGAGTCGGACGGGAGCTTCACGGAGGGGCAGCCGTGTTGCTTGCCGGCGGCGTCGAAGAAGGATTGGAAGACGTCCCGGGAGGCCGAGTCCGACGGATCCGAGCGGTACAACGCTCTCAGGTAGCGATCGTCCCAGTGGACGCCGAGGTAAAGATCCTTGCCTCCGCACTTCAGGATGGCCCGGCTGTTTCCGTCCACCACACCCGTGCCGTCCGCCAGGTCCTCGAAGCCGGCGCTTGACCTGAGACGTTCGTTGACGATGTTCGGGTCGAAGCTGGAACCGAACGACAACCGTGGTTCGTCCTGACCGCCGGACCGGTAGAGGTCGCAGGCCCAGGAGTCTGCGGGTGCTCCGCTGGTGCGCTGCACTTCGAGCTTGGCATCGCCCTTGGCCACGGCGCTGTCCGGCAGATGGAATCCGGGGATCCCGCACAGCGAATCGGCTGTGATCGCCTCCGGGCTCGTGGGCGCCTGCACCTTGGGGGTCTGCAACGGAGTGTCGTTGGAGCACCCGGCAGCGGCGGCGACCTTCTGCGCGGCGTCCACGAGCACGCGTGTGAGCTTCTGGGGGTCCACGGTTCCCTTTTTCAGTTCCACCTGGACGACCTGAGCGTTGTCGGGTGCCGGGGCCAGCTTCACGCCGCGCTCCAGAACTCCGCGGACCTTGTACCCGCACTTTTCGGGCAGCATGACCCAGCCGCGGCTCCCGGAGACCGCCCCGGTGACTTCCCCTGACAGGAAGGACCTGCTTGAGGAGTTGTCCCAGGTGTACGTGCTGAACGGAAAATCCGGTGTGTAGACGGCGGTGTTCATCACCATCTCCAGCTCCTCGGCCCCCGTGATCCTGCTGGTGCGGCTCACCGTGCAGCGGAACGACACGTCGTCGCTGATGCCTTCCGTCACGTCCGAGATACGGCCCCGGGTGTCGAGAAGCGACTCAGCCTGCTCGCCGGTCAGCTTTCCCGCGCACAGTTCCGTGGCGGCGAACACGTTCGTGTCCCACCACAGGAACAGCCCGGCGAGGACCGACAGGCCCGTGCCGCTCGCGACGGCGGCGATCGCCTTCTTGTTCTTCATTGCCTTGATCCTGCTTCCGGGCCGGATTCCAGTTCTAGACCTTCGACTTGAGCGCGTCGATGGTGATGCCGCGGCCGGAGTTGTAGCTCTGCTGGGCCTCGGTCTTGGCGACCTCCGTCACGGCGTTGGACGCTGCACCCGGCTGCTCCTGGTGCCAGTTGTCGAAAAAGGCGTCGAGCGCGTCCATGGACGCGGCGTTCCGTGTCGACCGGTCTTCCCGCGCCACCATTCCGTTCTCATTCGTGACCGCGGTGAGCCACTGGTTGGCTCCGATGTCGACCGCGCGCTGCGCAATATCGCCGATGACGGGGATCCCGGTGATCAGACCGCCTCCGACGTGGTAGCCGTAGAACCTCATGTCGGCGGCATCCGAGTTCGCCTGCTCAAGCTGCCCGATACGGAGGTCTCCGCCGAGCGCGGTCATGCTGCCGAAGACCTCGCCGATCTTCGCCGCACGAGGAGTGATCGCGTCGCCGTCGGCATACGTGTCGGACGCGAGCTGCTCCGCCATGTAGCCGAGTTGCCCCTGGTACAGCTTGGTGAAGTTCTCGGGCTCTTCGCCCTCAGGGACGTCGCAGATCCCTCGCATGAGGCGCAGAACGCTGGTCTGGCTGTTCTGGATCCTCGAATCGTCTCCGTGAGCGTACTCGTCGCTCCTCCCGACTCGGCCACCGGTGCCGTTGCCCGCCAGGATGTCCCCCGTGTCCTGCGTGTAGGTGAGCAGCGCGTTGGCCAGCGGATCCCGCATGTTGGCGAACTCCTCCTTCTTGAGCACTTCGTCGGCCTTGCCGGTGCGGTCCTCCTTGCCCTCCTTGCCCTCGGCGTCGCCGTAGTCGAGCAGGTTGATCGTGTCGTGCATGATGCGGGCCTCGGCCTCGGTGTGTCGGCCGAGCTCCTCGCCCGGCGAGCCCGGCGGGCGCCCTGTGGTGGCGGCTTCGAGGGCGAGGCCCAGTCCGGCCCGGACGTCCCCGTCGAAGGTGTCCTTGCCGGAGATCTCGAGGTTGCCTCGCCAGTCCGGGGTGTTGGTGGTTTCCCAGTCGCGCTTCGTCAGCAAGTACTCCAGGCGGTTCCTGTCGCCGTCCGCCGCCGGGTCGAGGTAACCGGTCGCCGTCCCGGGATCGCGGCTCATGATCTCCAGTGCACCGTCGACGGGGTCGTTGGCGAACCAGCCGTCGCTCTTGCCCTCGAACCTGCCGTAGAGGTCCCAGACATCTTTGTCCTTCGACTCGGCTTCGATCATCTGGTCCGTGAGGTCGCCGAGGAACTGCGGCGAGTAGCCGCTGCCCTGCTGCATGAGGGTGGCCAGTCCCTGGTAGCCGCGGATCTCCTGGCCCAGGCCCCGCGTCATGGGAGCCTTGTCGGCCGCGACATCAAGCTCGAACCTGTCGAGGCCCGTCTTCTTCAGGTCGGTCATGAAGTCGTTGTAGAACTTCGCGTCCTCGGTCTTCGACCACTTCGCGAACGCATCCTGGTACTCCTTGGTCCCGTAAGCAGGGTTCTTTTTCCCTTCGACGAAGACCATCTGCGTCGCGGTGGACAGGGTGTTCGCCAGCATCTTGTTCGTCTCGCCGTACAGGCCCCTACGACTGGCGTCACCGGAATGCGCCACGTTGTTGAGCGTGTTGGCGAGCTTGATCGTGCCGTCGGCTCCCAGGCTGGAGATGAAGTCGCGGCCGAACTCCGTACGGTGGGCGAAGGCCGGGTTGTTGTTGTCACGCATGATGCGCGCGAATCCCTCAACGTCGGCGTTCGAGACCCCCTGGCCGTTGTTGAGCCGGGTGGACACGTCCTTGACGTACTCCAGCTCGTACTGCTCGATGTCGCTCTTGGCACCCGCGTTGAAGCCATTGCGTGTGGCGTCCTGGCCCGTGCCGGCATCCTTGTTGCTGTCCTTCACGGCGGCCTGGAGGGCCAGCTTCACACCGGCATCGGCGTCCTCGAACGCCGTGACGTACTTCTTGATCTGCGCGGCCCAGCTGTCCGCCGCCTTGTTGTATTGCGCGAGCGCCGCTTGGCCGTCGGGGTCGTGGACGTACCTGAAACGTTCCTTATCGGTCAGGTCGGGGCGGACGTTCCCCTCATCGTCGACGGCCATGTCGTCCTTGCGGGCGTCCGCCACCAACGACTCGAGTCGCTGCTTCAGCTCGGTGAACTGTCCGTGCGCGTCCCGCAGCAGACTCGCGATGGCCTTCGCCTGCGTCTGGGCCGCCGCGTATTCGTACTGCGTGCCCGCGAAATTCGTGTAAGCGCTGCGCTGGCCTTCGCCCTGCCAGCTGTTGCCGCTCGCGAGTCCCCCGGTCGCGGCCGCGTAGGCCGACTCCGCCTTCTTGAATTCGGCGGCCATGTCGTCCCAGGCCTTGGCAGCAGCGGTGAGCTTGCCGTAGCTGGTCGTCATGATCTTCTTGTACGTGAGCCCCATGTCCTACTGCCCCTGCCAGCCGTTCGCGCCATTGAAGGGGGGCTGCCTCTTCAGTAGCTGGAATTCTTCGTAGACTTCGAGCTCACGCTCCAGGTACATACTCCGCACGATGCCCAGGTTGTGGGACTCCGTGGCCAGGCGGCCCAGCAGGTTCTTGACCTGCTTGTTCCAGGTCTCCTCGGCCGTCTTCAGCCCCGCCGCCGTGTCCCATCCCGCGAAGGCGGTGATCGCGGCGGCCGTCCCCTCGTCGCTCTTCTTTCCCGCGTTCTCGGTCTGGGTCTTGATCTCGCCGGCCAGCTTGCCGGAAGCTGCCTTCTTCTGCGCCGAGTCCGTACCGAAGTTGGACCCACCGCCCCCGCCGCTCCCCGGGGCCAGCTGATTCAGGCGCATGCGGACGTCTTGGCGCGCGGCCGCCTCGCCGCGCAGTTCGGCCCATTCCTCGTCGAACCCCATCGTTACTTCCCCCGTGTCAGACATCGAACTGGTGTCACCTTGGACCCCAGTTCTATCAGCGCGCCGAGGTGCGGTTCACAGCCCCTGCCGGCCAGTGGCTGAGAGCACAACGGCTCCCGAGACGGTGGCGAGCGAGAACGGTGCCGGGCCGCCCACCTGCCCGGCGTCCGTGCCCGGTGTCCCCGGTGCGCTTCGGCCGCCAGGTGCGCCCCGGGCCGGAACGGTGGCTGAGGCTTGGACCCGCGAGCACTTCATCGTTCCGGGCCGGCCCTCGTACCAACGTCTGCAATGCTGCGGACATGTCCATCGCCCGTCGCGCCCCCGAGCCCGTGTCGCCGCGTCCGCCCGCCGCGCCGATGCCTCCGCTGCTCACGCAGTCCTGGCTGGATCTGGCGTTCCTGCACTGGGCCGTCGATCCGGCGGACGTGGCACCGCTGTTGCCGCGCGGCACCGTGCCCGACACCTTCGACGGAACGACGACGTACGTGGGTCTCGTGGCGTTCCGGATGTACCGGGTGGGCGGGCTCGGGCTGCCGGGCCTTCCGTATCTCGGGACCTTCCCCGAGACCAATGTCCGGCTGTACTCGGTGGACGGACGCGGCCGGCGCGGCGTCGTCTTCCGGTCCCTCGACGCCTCGCGGCTCATCCCGGTCCTCGTGGCGCGGGCCGCCGTCCGGTTGCCGTACGTGTGGTCCCGCATGGACATCGAGCGCTCCGGCGACACCCTCACGTACACGAGTACGCGGCGCTGGCCCGGGCCGCGCGGTGCGCGGAGCCGGATCGTGCTGCGGGTCGGGGACGCGATCGGCGAACCCACGCCCCTGGAGCACTTCCTGACCGCCCGTTGGGCCCTGCACAGCTCGTTCTTCGGGCGGACCGCCTACCTGCCCAACGCCCATCCCCGGTGGCCCCTGCACCAGGCGGAGTTGGTCGAGTGCGACGAGGACCTGGTGGCCTCCGGCGGACTGCCCGCGCCGGTCGGCGATCCGGTGAGCGTGCTCTACTCGCCGGGCGTACCGGTGCGCTTCGGGCCGCAGCGGCGCGGGGCCTGAGGCCCGCGCCGCCCCAGGTCCCCGGCCCGTACCGGCGTCAGTCGGGGTTCATGTCCGAGAACCGCTCGAACGTGTCCGTCCCCGTGGCGCCCTTCTTCCATGTGACGGTCAACGTGTCGCCGTTCTGCCGCAGGTTGCCGACCCGGTCCTTGCTCTTGACCCGGACGCCGTCCTCTTCGCACAGCAGAGCCATCTCCAGGAAGTCGCCGCTCTCGTCCTCCTGCCAGCGGCCCTTGCACTCCATCCCGTCGCGAACGCTGTAGATCGCGTTGATCCTCGCGGGCTCGTCGGTGTACGCCTCGCCGAGCCCGAGCATCGTGGAGTCCGGCATCTTCCACACCGCCTGGAGCCCGGTGCCGGTGGGCTGGGGCACGAGCGGGTTGTCCGAGCGGGCGGGCGGCGAGACGGACGGCTCTTCGGCCGGGTCCGCCGTCGGGTCCGTCGCCTCCGGGCTCTCCCCGGTGCTCCCGTCGGCCCCGGACGCGCTCGGAGTCCCCACGGTCGTCGGCGACTTGGCTTCGTCGCCGCCGCTGTCCCGGTCGACGGCGAACCAGACCCCACCGCCGATGACCGCCACGGCCAGCACGGCGGCGACCGCGATGAGCCCCGCCTTCTTGCGTGGTGGGGGCGGGCCCGGCAGCGGCGGCGGGAAGCCTCCGGCCCCGGGGGTTCCGTACGGGCCGTGGGGCGGTTGGCCGCTCCCGTACGCCTGGCCGCTGCCGTACGGAGCGGGCTGCGCGCCGCCGTATCCGTACCCCTGCGGGGGTGCGTCCTGGACCGGCTGCGCGTACGGGTTCCCGGCGACCGGCTGCTGGTGTCCGGTTCCGGCGGCCGGCTGCTGACCGCTCCCCGGACCCGGCTGCTGTGGTCCCGGCTGCTGTGGGCCGTACCCCGGCTGCGGGGGCAGCGGTGGAGGCGGTGGTGCACCGAAGGGCTGCGGTGGCTGAGCCCCCGATGGCGTCGGCGGCTGCTGCTCGTCGTACGGCTGGGACACGCGTAACCCTCCCCCGTACCGGCCCCCTGCCGGCACGCCACCTCTTTGTATCAGCCACCGGTCTCCCGGCACCGGCCACATCCGGCCTCCCTGCCGCCCCTGCCACCCCCCTGCTCGCCTCCTGCCGTCCCCCTGCCACCCTCCCCTGCTCGCCTCCGCTGCCCTCCTCCGCGCACGACCACCCCGCCCCGCCCCGCGATGCGGCACACTGGACGTTTGGCCGCATCCGTGGCCGCACCCCGCAGAAAGGGCCGAAGCGCGTGACCGGACCCCTCATCGTCCAGAGCGACAAGACGCTGCTCCTCGAGGTCGACCACGACCAGGCGGACGCCTGCCGTCGTGCCATCGCGCCGTTCGCGGAGCTGGAGCGTGCGCCCGAGCACATCCACACGTACCGGGTCACCCCGCTCGGGCTGTGGAACGCCCGCGCCGCCGGGCACGACGCCGAGCAGGTCGTCGACGCCCTGGTCGAGTACTCCCGCTACCCCGTGCCGCACGCGCTCCTGGTCGACATCGCCGAGACGATGGCGCGGTACGGGCGGCTCACCCTGTCCAAGCACCCCGTGCACGGGCTCGTGCTCACCAGCACCGACCGGCCCGTGCTGGAGGAGATCCTCCGGTCGAAGAAGGTCCAGCCGCTGGTCGGGGCCCGCATCGATCCGGACACCGTGGCCGTCCACCCCTCCGAGCGCGGGCAGGTCAAGCAGACCCTGCTCAAGCTGGGGTGGCCCGCCGAGGACCTTGCCGGTTACGTCGACGGCGAGGCCCATCCGATCGAGCTCGCCGAGGACGGCTGGGCACTGCGGCCGTACCAGAAGCAGGCCGTTGAGGGCTTCTGGCACGGTGGGTCGGGCGTTGTGGTGCTGCCCTGCGGGGCCGGGAAGACGCTGGTGGGGGCCGGTGCCATGGCCGAGGCCAAGGCCACCACGCTGATCCTCGTCACCAACACCGTCTCCGCCCGGCAGTGGAAGCACGAGCTGGTGAAGCGGACCTCGCTGACCGAGGACGAGATCGGCGAGTACAGCGGGACCCGCAAGGAGATCCGGCCGGTCACCATCGCCACCTACCAGGTGCTGACCACCCGGCGTAAGGGCGTCTACCCGCACCTGGAGCTCTTCGACTCCCGCGACTGGGGGCTCGTCGTCTACGACGAGGTGCACCTGCTGCCCGCGCCCGTCTTCAAGTTCACCGCCGACCTCCAGGCCCGGCGGCGGCTGGGTCTCACCGCGACCCTGGTGCGGGAGGACGGGCGGGAGTCGGATGTGTTCTCGCTCATCGGCCCGAAGCGGTTCGACGCCCCGTGGAAGGAGATCGAGGCGCAGGGCTACATCGCGCCCGCCGACTGCGTGGAGGTGCGGGTCAACCTCACCGACTCCGAGCGGCTCGCGTACGCGACCGCCGAGACGGAGGAGAAGTACCGGTTCTGCGCGACCACCGCGACCAAGCGGAAGGTCACCGAGGCGCTGGTACGCAAGCACCAGGGCGAGCAGACCCTCGTCATCGGGCAGTACATCGACCAGCTCGACGAGCTGGGGGAACACCTGGACGCGCCCGTCATCAAGGGCGAGACCAGCAACGCCCAGCGCGAGAAGCTCTTCGAGGCGTTCCGCCAGGGCGAGATCAGCGTCCTCGTCGTCTCCAAGGTCGCCAACTTCTCCATCGACCTGCCGGAAGCCACCGTGGCCATCCAGGTCTCCGGAACCTTCGGGTCACGCCAGGAGGAGGCGCAGCGGCTGGGCCGCGTCCTGCGGCCGAAGGCCGACGGGCACGAGGCCCGGTTCTACTCGGTCGTCGCCCGGGACACCATCGACCAGGACTTCGCGGCGCACCGCCAGCGGTTCCTGGCCGAGCAGGGGTACGCGTACCGCATCGTCGACGCGGACGAGCTGCTCGCGGAGAGCTAGCGAGCACGGAGAGGCGCGCGGAGGGGCCTCCTGAGGGCGCGGGATACAGTCGTTCGCATGTCCCCGCGCCCTCCTGACGTCGACGCCGGCGTCACCGGCTTCGGGACCTGGCCGCGTGAGCCCGGCACCGAGACGCGCCGGGCCTCGGCCGTTCCGGCGGGGGCCTCGGCTCCGTTCGTGATCATCTCCGAGTCCCATGTCTCCGGTGTCCCCACCGAGTGGGAGCCGCACACCCACCCCCTGCACGAGCTGGTCTGGGTGCGCGGCGGAACCCTGATGTCCCGGGTCGCGGACCGGGTCTTCACCGTCTCCGAGGGGCAGGGGCTGTGGATGCCCGCCGGGGTGGTGCACGGGGGGCGGCTGACGGCGGGCGTCGCGTTCCACGACGCCTTCTTCGCGCCCGAGCGCACGCCGGTCGCGTTCGACGGGCCGACGGCCATCGACATGACCCCGCTGCTGGAGTCGTTGCTGACCCATCTCGCGCGTACGGATCTCGACGCGGCGGCCCGGGCGCGTGCGGAGTCCGTCGTCTTCGACGTCCTGCTGCCCTCGGAGCGCCAGCTCGCGCTCCAGCTGCCCGGTGACGCCCGGATCGACATGATCGCCGAGGCCCTGCTGGAGGACCCCTCCGACGCCCGGTCGCTGGAGGAGTGGGCGCGGGCGCTCGGCACCAGCGACCGTACGATCGCCCGCGCGTTCCGCCGCTCCACCGGGCTGTCCTTCGCCCAGTGGCGGCAGGCGCTGCGCGTCCACCGGGCGTTGACGCTGCTCGCCGAGGGCTTCGACGTACAGACCGTCGCCCTGTTGCTGGGCTATGCGCAGACCAGCACCTTCATCGCCGCGTTCCGGCGGGTCATGGGGACCACGCCGGGGGCGTTCTCCCTTACGCGTGCGGAGTCCCCGGCCGTCGATGCCGCGCCCCTCGGCATTCCCGGTGTCCGGAACGCCGTATCGGCTGTCGCCAACTCCTGATTGCCGACATCCCGGGCGGAATATAGCCTTCCAGGGACTTAGGCAACCCTTAGTTGTTGCCCGCCGCAGGTGGTCGGCAACAGGTCCCAGGGCCTGTCGGTGACGCGCGGCGTCCGGGGTGCCGTGCGCCCCGCCCCCGCCCTCGATGCGACCGGACCGGACCTTTCCATGTTCAGCAGCCCTTCCCCCGCCGCGGCCGAATCCGCCGACGCCACCTCCCTGAGCGGGCGCCGACTGGTGCTGCGGTACGGAAAGACACCGGTCGTGCACGGCGTCTCGCTCTCCCTGGAGCCCGGTCGCGCGACCGCTCTGGTGGGCCCGAACGGCAGCGGGAAATCGACGCTGCTCCGGTCGCTCGCCCGGCTGCACCCGGTCGACGACGGCGAGGTGGCGCTCGGCGGCCGGGCCGGCGGGCCCGAGCGCGCCGCGTCCCTGCTCAGCGCCCGGGAGTTCGCCCGCGAGGTCACCCTCTTCTCCCAGTCCAGGGCCGCACCGCAGGGCCTGACCGTGGCCGAGGTCGTGGCGTTCGGCCGTCACCCCTACCGGCGCGGGTTCGCCGGGCTGTCCGCCGAGGACCGCGCGGCGGTCGCGTACGCGATGGACGCCACCGGCGTACGGGACATGGCAGACCGGCCCGCCGGGGAGCTCTCCGGCGGCGAGATGCAGCGCGTCTGGCTCGCCGCCTGCCTGGCCCAGAACACCGGTGTCGTGCTGCTCGACGAGCCCACGAACCACCTCGACCTGCGCTACCAGATCGAGACGCTCGACCTGGTGCGCGACCTCGTCGAGGACCACGGGATCGCGGTGGGGGTCGTCCTGCACGACCTCGACCACGCCGCGCGCGTCGCGGACACGCTGGTCCTCATGCGCGCGGGCCGGGTGCACGCCGCTGGCCCGCCAGCCGACGTCCTCACCGCGCGGAACATCCACGAGGTCTACGACATCCGCGTCGAGGCGGGCGTCGACCCGCGCACCGGCCGGGTCCGCATCGACCCCGTCGGACGGCACCCCGCCCCGGCCGCGTCCCCGCCAACGACCACAGCAACGTGAGCACCCGCTTGAACAGCAGCGTGAACAACAGCTTGAGCTACAGCTCGAACAGCAGTGACCGAGAGGACCTTTCATGACCCGCGTCCGCCGTCTGACGGCTTCAGCCGCCACTGGGCTCGCCCTCGCCCTCGCCGCCACGGCCTGCGGCACCACCGACGTCTCCTCCACGACCGGCGCCAAGGCGTCCTCGGCCGCCCCGGCGTCGAAGGACTGCGCCGACGACACCACGGCGACGTCGACGAAGCCGGTGACCCTCACCGACAGCCTCGGCCGGAAGGTGAAGCTCGACAAGCCCGCGAAGCGCGTCGCGGTCCTGGAGTGGCAGCAGGTCGAGGACGCCCTCACGCTCTGCGTCACGCCCGCCGCGGTCTCCGACGCCAAGGGCTACCGGACCTGGGTCAGCGCGGAGAAGCTGCCCGAGGGCGTGACGGACATCGGGACCCGCGAGGAGCCCGACCTCGACACCCTCGCCGCCGCCGACCCCGACCTCGTCGTCGTGGAGGCGTTCGACGCCAAGGACAAGACCCTGGCCGCGCTGGAGAAGCGGGGCATACCGGTCATCGCCACCCGCGGAGCCGACCCCAAGGACCCGATCGGCAACGTGCGGGACGTCTTCAACCTGATCGGCGAGGCGACCGGCCGCACCGAGCGGGCCGCGCAGGTGATCGGGCAGTTCGACGACCACCTCGCCGAGGCCAAGAAGAAGGTGGCCGACGCCGAGCTCCCCACGCAGGACTTCCTGTTCTTCGACGGCTGGCTCCAGGGCGGCAACCTCACCGTCCGCCCGTACGGCGAAGGCGCCCTGTTCACCGCGATCGGCGAGGAGCTGGGCATGAAGTCCGCCTGGACCGACGACATCAACAAGGCGTACGGCGACGGAGGCGTCGACCCCGCCTACGGTCTCGCCCAGACCGACGTCGAAGGGCTGACCGGCGTGGGCAAGGCCAACCTCTTCTACGCCAACGACGAAGGCGCGGGCGGTTATGTGAAGGCGCTGCAGAAGAACCCGGTCTGGAAGTCGCTCCCGGCAGTGAAGGAAGGCCGCGCGCACAGCTTCCCCGCGCGGGTCTGGGGCGCCGGCGGACCGCGCTCGTGCGAGCAGGCGATCGACGCGTACGTCGACGCCATCACCGAGAAGTGAGCGCACCGCCGACAGGTGTGCACGAGCGGGGAAAGGCGTCCCTCCCGGGGCCGGCGGCCGACGCGCCGCCGGCCCCGGCCGCCGCCCCTGCCCCCGGGACCGCTCCCGCTCCCGGCCCCGGCGGCGCGTTCGCCGGGGCCGCCGTCCTCGTGCTCCTCGCCGCCGCGATCGTGCTGGTGGGCCTCTGGCACCTGACGCAGGGCACCTCCGGCGCGGGCATGTGGGACATCGTCCGGTACGTCGGCGGGGCCCGGGAGAACGTCGGCGGTGTGCCGGTCGGGGACATCGTCGCCGGATCCCGGCTGCCCCGGCTGCTCGCGGGCGTGGCGGTGGGCTTCGCCCTCGGCGCGGCCGGGGCGCTGCTCCAGTCCGTCACCCGTAACGCGCTCGCCTCCCCCGACACCCTCGCCGTCACCGCCGGGGCCTACTTCACGCTGTCGTGCGTCGCCGCCTTCGGGCTCACCGTGCCGCTGTGGGCCTCGGGCGCCGTCGCCTTCGCGGGCGGGCTGCTCGCGGCGGTCCTCGTGCTGGCCCTCACCGGCCGTACGGCGGGCACCTCCGGCACCCGTCTCGTCCTGGCCGGTTCGGCGACGGCGATGGCGCTGGACGCGGCGACCGCGATGCTGCTCATCCTGTTCGACCGCAACACCACCGGCCTCTTCGCCTGGGGCAGCGGCTCCCTCGCCCAGCTCAACATCGACGCCTCCACGCGGGCGCTTCCGCTCGTCGCCGTCGTCCTGTGCGTGGCCCTCGCGCTCTCCCGGAAGCTGGACGTGCTGCGCCTCGGCGAGGACACCGCGTCCTCCCTCGGCGTGCCGATCCGGGCGACCCGGGTGACCGCCGTGCTCTGCGCCGTCCTCCTGACCAGCACGGCCGTGACGCTCGCGGGCCCCATCGCCTTCGTCGGGCTCGGCGCTCCGGTGCTGGCCCGGCTGATCGCCGTACGCGTCCGGGGACTGCACCGGCACGCCCTGCTCGTCCCGGGGGCCGGGCTGCTCGGCGCACTCCTCGTGCTGCTCGCGGACGCGTCGCTGCGCGCGCTGCTCGGCGCGGAGGGGGCCGCCTCCGTACCCACGGGTGTGCCGACCGCGCTGCTCGGGGCCGCCGTGATCGTGGCCCTCGCGCTCCGCCTCCGGGACGCGGGGCCGGTCCGGCAGCCTCCACAGGCGCGGGCCGCGAGCCGGTCGCGCCGGTCGTTCCTCCTCGTCGTGAGCGCCGCGGTGGTGCTCCTGGCCGGGGCCGTGCTCGTCGGGATCCTCGCCGGGAGCCTCTGGCTGCGCACCGGCGACCTGGTGCTCTGGGTCCAGGGCACCGCACCGGACCTGGTCGGGCGCGCGCTCGACGACCGGATGCCCCGGGTGGCCGCGGCGGTGCTCGCGGGCGCGGCCCTCGGGCTGGCCGGCTGCGCCGTGCAGAGCGCGGTACGCAATCCGCTGGCGGAACCCGGCGTGCTCGGCATCACCTCGGGCGCCGGGCTCGGCGCGGTGGTCGTGGTGACGTCGGACCTGCCCGGCGGACAGCCGGTGCTCATCGCCGCCGCCGTCGCGACCGGGCTCGCCACCTTCGCGCTGATCGCCCTGCTGGCCTGGCGCGGCGGCTTCCTGCCCGACCGGTTCGTCCTGATCGGCATCGGCTGCGGTTACGGGCTCAGCGCCGTCTCCACCTTCCTGCTGCTGCGCGCCGACCCGTGGAACACCCCGCAGATCTTCACCTGGCTCTCGGGCACGACCTACGGGCGCGCGTTCTCCGACGTCGTACCGGTCGCGGTGGGGCTGCTGCTCGCCCTGCCGCTGCTCCTCGCGATGCACCGTCAGCTCGATCTCCTCGCCGTCGACGAGGACACCCCGCGCATTCTCGGCGTCAGCCCGGCCCGCACCCGGTTCGCCGCGCTCACGATCGCCGCGGTGCTCGCGGCGCTGGGCGTGATCGCGATCGGCGTCGTCGGCTTCGTCGGGCTGGTCGCCCCGCACCTCGCCCGGTCCCTGGTCGGTGCCCGGCACGGCCGCGCGATACCGGTCTCGATGCTGCTGGGCGGGGTGCTGGTCTGTGTGGCCGACACCCTGGGCCGCACGGTCGTCGCCCCGGCCCAGGTGCCCGCCGGGCTGATGGTCGCCCTGGTCGGCGCCCCCTACTTCGTCTGGCTGCTGCGGAGGTCCCGCGCATGACGTCGGCGTACGCCGTGCTCCCGTACGACCCCACCTCGTGGCCACAGGCGCTGCGGCGGATCGCCCGCCCCGACATCCTGGAGCGCTGGGGCGCGGTGGACCGGTCACCGCACGCTCCGCGCCTGGTGGCCGTTCCCGACAGCGGCGACGGCGGCGGTGACCGCGACGGCTGGTCGGCTGCCGCGCTGGTGACCGCGCGGCCCGGCACCGCCTACGTGAAGATCGTCGATGCCGTGGGGGACATACCCGCGGCGGTCGACGCGGTCGTCTCGTACGCGGACGAGCAGGGCCTCGCCCAGGTCGCCTGGGAGGGCTGGACGGTGAGCGCCGAGGACGCGGCGGCCGCCGGGTTCGCTCCGCTGCGGCTGCCGCTCACGCACGGGCGGGAGGAGGCGGACGAGCCGGCCGGGCCCGGGTCCGGGTATGTGCGGTGGACGGCCGGGGACGGCATCGCGGAGCCGCCGCCGTACTACCGGCAGAGCACCCACTTCACCTGCGGGGCCGTCACCGCCCTGCTCGCCCAGGTCCGGGCAGGCGTGGAGCCCTGGCATGCCCTCGACCGCGAGGCGGAGCTGACGCTCTGGCGGGACGCGACCAACTTCCCCGCGTGCGAGCCCGTGGGGCTCGGGGTCGCGGTCCGCCGCCGGTGGCCGACGGCGTCGGTCGAGGTCTTCCTCGACACGGACGAGCCCGTGCTGCTGGACCATCTGTCCGGGAGCGAGCGGGAGTGGCGGGCGGTGCTCCAGCGGGCGTCACGGTCGGACGCGCGGCGGTCCGGGGTGCCGGTCAGCAGTCGGCGGCTGTCCCTGACCGGGCTGCGGGAGGCGATCGGCCGGCGGCGGCAGCACGTGCTGCTGCTCGTCTCGCTGACCACCATGCAGGGGTTCGACGTACCGCACTGGGTGCTGTGCCACGGGGTGGTCCCGGGTGCGGTGGTGCTGGAGGATCCGTGGTTCAACGCGGCGGCGGGAGAGACCTGGGTCGACGCCCATCTGCTGCCCGTTCCCGACGCGTCGCTCGACGCGATGTCGCTGCTCGGGCAGGAGCGGGTGCGGGGCGCCGTGCTCATCGGACGCGGCTGAGGTCCGGCGGCGGTGACAAGGAGCCCGGGGCGGGGGCAGCCCGGGCGGCGGCCCGGCGGTTCGCGGGACGGTCAGCGGCCGCGGCCGACGACGCCCGCCTCTTCCGCGTACTCCCCCAGGACGACGACGCCGAACGCCGTCGTCACGAACACCTTCACGGCGCGCAGCGCGTCGCCGACGCGGTGGGGTCGGTGGTCACCGGTCGCCGCGGTCGCGCCGTGCGCGGGGCCGGTCGTGCGTGGGTTCAGGGTGGCTGTGCTCATGTATCCATGGTGCTCCCGTCACCCGTTCGGGCGCGTCGGCCCGCAGACGGAACCCCGTGAGCGGGCGCGTAGGTCTGCGGTGCCATGCCGGGGCCCGACGTCCCCTACGGGTACCCCTGGCACCGCCACCTCCGGCGGAGCCCGTATTCCGTTTCGACCGCGCCCCGCCCTGTGGCTACAATCGCCGGTCTGCCCGCCTCCCGAACCGTGGTACCGGCCTTTCGTTGCCGGCAGCCGGGGGAGCGCCGCCGGCCGGACGGAAACCGGCCGACAACCACGCGAACCAACCTTCCGAGCGGACCGCCCTGCTCCGGCCCCAGCCGGTACCGGCGCGCGGTCCGCCGTCCTGCGTTGAAGAGCCGGAGGCATCACCGTGCCCGCGCACGTAGCAGAAAGCGATTCCACCCTCGATCCCCTGGCGCACGAACGCGCCCATCTCGCCGCGTCCCGCGCCGCACTGCGCGGGATGCGCGAGGACGTCCAGGCCCTCGACATCCGCGATGTCACCGCGAACTGGGTCAACGCCGAAGTGCTCCAGTCCCAGATCGACGACCGCATCAAGGCGCTCGCCGATCTCTCGCACACCCCGCTGTTCTTCGGCCGCCTCGACTATCTGCACGCCGTCGGCGGCGAGCTGGCCGAGGGGGCGGACGGCGAGCGGTTCTACATCGGCCGCCGCCATGTCCACGACGCCGCCGGCGACCCGATGGTCATCGACTGGCGTGCGCCGGTCTCCCAGCCGTACTACCAGGCGTCCCGGAAGAACCCCCAGGACGTCGGGCTCCGCCGCCGCTTCGGCTACACGGCCGGCGAGCTGACCGCGTACGAGGACGAGCACCTCACCGACCCCGCCGAGGACGGCCCCGGGGCCGAGCACACCAGCCGGCTCCTCCAGGCGGAGATCGAGCGGCCGCGCGTCGGCCCGATGCGCGACATCGTCGCCACCATCCAGCCCGAGCAGGACGAGATCGTCCGCAGCGGCCTCGGCGGCACCGTCTGCGTGCAGGGCGGGCCCGGCACCGGGAAGACCGCCGTCGGTCTGCACCGCGTCGCGTTCCTCCTCTACGCGCACCGCGAGCGGCTCGCCCGCACCGGCACCCTCGTCATCGGGCCGAACCGTTCCTTCCTGCACTACATCGAGCAGGTCCTGCCCGCCCTCGGCGAGCTGGAGGTGAAGCAGGCCACCGTCGACGACCTGGTGCGCACCGGCGTCGAGGTCCGGGGCGAGGACGAGGCGGCCACCGCCGTCGTCAAGGGCGACGCCCGCATGGCCGAGGTGCTGCGGCGGGCCATCCGCTCCCATGTGACCGCCCCCGCCGAGCCCGTCGTCGTGGTGCGCGGGTCCCGGCGCTGGCGGGTGCCGGTGTACGAGATCCAGGAGATGGTCGACGAGCTGCTGGCCCGCGACATGCGGTACGGGGCGGCGCACGAGGCGCTGCCGCAGCGGATCGCGCACGCCGTCCTCGTACGGATGGAGGAGGCCGGGGAGGCGCCCGACGACCGGGTGCAGAACGCCGTGGCCCGCAACCCCGCCGTGAAGGCGGCCGTCAAGGCGGTCTGGCCCGCCGTGGACCCGGCGAAGCTGGTGCTGCGGCTGCTCTCCGACGCGGAGTTCCTGGCCGCGCACGCGGAAGGCCTGCTGAGCGAGGACGAGCAGAAGCGGCTGCTGTGGGCGAAGCCCGCCCGCAGTGTGAAGTCCGCGAAGTGGTCGGCGGCGGACGCCGTGCTGATCGACGAGGCGGGCGACCTGATCGCCCGTACGCACTCGCTCGGCCATGTCGTGCTCGACGAGGCGCAGGACCTCTCCCCCATGCAGTACCGGGCGGTGGGGCGGCGCTGCTCGACCGGTTCGGCCACCGTCCTCGGCGACCTCGCGCAGGGGACGACGCCGTGGTCCACGGAGAGCTGGGGCGAGGCGCTGTTCCACCTGGGCAAGGCGGACGCGGTGGTGGAGGAGCTGACGGCCGGTTTCCGTGTGCCGCGCGAGGTCATCGCGTACGCCTCCCGGCTGCTGCCCGCGATCTCGCCGGGTCTTGCGGCGGTGGAGTCGGTGCGTGAGTCGCCGGGCTCCCTGGTCGTACGGGAGGTGGCGTCGGCGGAGGGGCTGAACGCGGCCGATGTGCTGGATTCCGCCGTCGTCGCCGCCTGCGAGGAGTCGCTCGGCCACGAGGGGTCGATCGGGCTGATCGCCGCCGACGCCCGGATCCCGGCGCTGGGCGCGGCCCTGACGGCGGCGGGCCACGCGTATCTCTCCCCCGGTGAGGAGACGACCGCCGCGTCCCGGCTGACGCTGGTGCCCGCGTCGCTCGCCAAGGGCCTGGAGTACGACTACGTGGTGCTCGACGAACCGGCGGCCGTGGTCGACGGCGAACCGGATGAGCGGACCGGGCTGCGGCGGCTGTACGTGGCGCTGACCCGTGCGGTGTCGGGGCTGACCGTGCTGCACGCGGCCCCGTTGCCGGAGGTGCTGGTTCAGGCGTAGGGCCCGGGGGCGGGGAGTGGAAACAATTGTTTCCAATCACCCCCGCCCCCGATCAGGCCTCAGGCGTCCAGCGCCTCGCGCCACTCCCGTACCGCTGCCGCGTCCACCGGCGCCGACCAGCCCCGGGGCCGGGCCGCGCCGCCGATGTGGAACGCGTCGATCCCCGCCGCGAGCAGCTGCGGCAGGTGGTGCAGGTGGAGCCCGCCGCCGACCAGGACCTGCGCCTCGTATCCGGGCTCGCCGGTACGGGCCGCCTCGGCCAGGAGCGTCGGGATGCCGGCGTCCACCCCGGCCGCCGAACCCGCCGTGAGGAACGTGTCGAGCCCGGGCAGGTCCGCGAGCTGCTTGCGCAGGGCGTCGCGGTCGGCGGCCCGGTCGATCGCCCGGTGGAACGTCCACCGGCAGCCGTCCAGTTCGGCGACGAGCCGTTCGACGGCGACGAGGTCGGGGTGGCCCTCCTCGTCGAGGAAGCCGAGCACGAACTCGTCGGCCCCCGCCTCCCGCATCTCGCGGGCCTTGCCGACCAGTACATCGATGTCACCGGCGGCGAAGCCGTCCGCCACCCTGAGCATCACGCGCAGCGGGATGTCCACGGCGGACCTGATCGCCGTGAAGGTCTCCCGTGACGGTGTCAGACCGTCGGCGGCCATGTCGGTGACCAGTTCGAGGCGGTCTGCACCACCGGCCTGGGCAGCGACCGCGTCCTCCGCGTCGAGAGCGATCACCTCCAGGACTGCACGGTTGCTCATGGGTCCCCATTCCTCCGATACACAGCTATAGGTCTAGTCCAATGGCCAGCCTACGGGTCGGTAGACGGACAGCCCAGCCCTCTATCTCAACGCACGACCGCGGCGGCGCGCGAGCCGACCCCGCGAACGAGTGACCCGCCCCTTCGACAGCCCTTCGACATCCCTGCGGCAACCCCTTCCGTCACACCTTGCACTTCATAGGGGCGGGGGGTATATATGGGGAGAGAAAGAGATACCCCCTAGGGGTATTAGGACGGCTCCAGGGAGGACCCCGTGTCCGCGCACTCCGCCACCACCGCCAGTACCGCCGCCGGCTCCGACGCCGGCGCCACCGCGGTCGAGCTCGCGATCGGCGGGATGACCTGCGCTTCGTGCGCGGCCCGTATCGAGAAGAAGCTCAACCGGATGGACGGCGTCGAGGCCACCGTGAACTACGCCACCGAGAAGGCGAAGGTCACCTACCTGGGCGCCGACGTGTCCGTCGACGACCTGATCGCGACCGTCGAGGCCACCGGCTACACCGCCCGGCCACCCGCACCACCCGCGCCGCCCGCCTCCTCCGGGAGCAACGGTACGGAGACGGCGGGCGCGGCCGGCCTGGCGGGTTCGGCGGCGGAGGGCGCGGACGACGACGGGCTCACCACCCTGCGCCAGCGCCTGGTCACCGCCGTACTCCTGTCCGTCCCGGTGATCGCGATGGCGATGGTCCCGGCGCTCCAGTTCGACTACTGGCAGTGGCTCTCCCTGACGCTGGCCGCACCAGTCGTCACCTACGCTGCCTGGCCGTTCCACCGGGCCGCCTGGACCAACGCGAAGCACGGCGCGGCGACGATGGACACGCTGATCTCCGTCGGCACGTCGGCCGCGTTCCTGTGGTCGTTGTGGGCGCTGTTCTTCGGGACCGCGGGCATGGTCGGGATGACGCACCCCTTCGAGCTGACCATCGCCCGCAGCGACGGCGCCGGGAACATCTACCTGGAGGCCGCGGCCGGGGTGACGGCGTTCATCCTCGCCGGGCGCTACTTCGAGGCACGTTCCAAGCGGAAGGCCGGGGCGGCGCTGAAGGCGCTGATGGAGCTGGGGGCGAAGGAGGTCACGGTCCTGCGCGACGGCGTCGAGACGACGATCCCGACCGCCGCGTTGCAGGTCGGAGACCGCTTCCTGGTCCGTCCCGGGGAGAAGATCGCGACGGACGGGACCGTGGTCGAGGGCTCCTCCGCCGTGGACGCCTCGATGCTCACCGGCGAGTCCGTACCCATCGAGGTCACCACCGGCGACACCGTCACCGGCGCCACCCTCAACGCCGGCGGACGCCTCCTCGTCGAAGCCACCCGCGTCGGCTCCGACACCCAACTCGCCCGCATGGCCCGCCTCGTCGAAGACGCCCAGAACGGAAAGGCGTCGGCCCAGCGCCTCGCCGACCGCATCTCCGCCGTCTTCGTCCCCATCGTCATCGCCCTCGCCCTCGCCACCCTCGGCTTCTGGCTCGGCAACAACGCCGGACTCACCGCAGCCTTCACCGCAGCCGTCGCCGTCCTCATCATCGCCTGCCCCTGCGCCCTCGGCCTCGCCACACCCACCGCCCTCATGGTCGGCACCGGCCGCGGCGCCCAACTCGGCATCCTCATCAAAGGTCCTGAGGTCCTGGAGACCACCCGCCGAGCCGACACCATCGTCCTCGACAAGACCGGCACCGTCACCACCGGCCGCATGACCCTCCAGACCACCCACACCGCGGACACCACCACCGAGGCCGAAGTGCTGCGGCTGGCGGGCGCGTTGGAGAACTCCTCCGAACACCCCATCGCCCAGGCCGTGGCCACCGCCGCGACCGACGCCACCGGCCCGCTGCCCACCCCCGAGGACTTCCAGAACGTCCCCGGACTCGGCGTCCAGGGCATCGTCGAGGGCCACGCCGTCCTCGTCGGGCGCGAACAGCTGCTGGCCGAGTGGGAGATCCGGCTCCCCGCCCACCTCGCCGAGGCGAAGAAGGCCGCCGAGGCGGCCGGGCGTACCGCGATCACCGTCGCCTGGGACGGCGAGGCGCGCGCGGTGCTGGAGGTCGCCGACGCGGTGAAGGACACCAGCGCCGAGGCCGTCCGCCGGCTCCGTGACCTCGGCCTCACCCCGATCCTCCTCACCGGCGACAACCGGGCCGTGGCGGAGGCCGTGGCCGCCGAGGTCGGCATCGACGAGGTGTACGCGGAGGTCATGCCGCAGGACAAGGTCGATGTGGTCAAGCGCCTTCAGGCAGAGGGCCGTTCGGTCGCGATGGTCGGGGACGGGGTCAACGACGCCGCCGCCCTCGCCCAGGCCGACCTGGGCCTCGCGATGGGCACGGGCACCGACGCCGCCATCGAGGCGAGCGACCTGACTCTCGTCCGTGGCGACCTCAACGCCGCCGCCGACGCGATCCGCCTCTCCCGCCGCACCCTCTCCACCATCCGTACCAACCTCTTCTGGGCCTTCGCCTACAACGTCGCCGCCCTCCCGCTGGCCGCCGCCGGACTCCTCAACCCGATGATCGCCGGGGCCGCGATGGCGTTCTCCTCCGTCTTCGTGGTCGGCAACTCCCTGCGGCTGCGCACCTTCAAGGGCGCGTGAGGCCCTGGGTGCGGAACCTGAGCGCGGCGGGGGCCACTCGGTCCCGCCGCGCTCAGGCACGTACGAAACGCAGCCCGGTTCCCGGCACCGCCTGCGCCGCCGCGGCGAGGGACGGTTCGGGGACGACGCCGACGACCGGGTAACCGCCGGTCGTCGGATGGTCGTTGAGGAAGACCACGGGCCGGCCGTCCGGAGGCACCTGGATCGCGCCCAGCACCATGCCCTCGCTGGGCAGTTCGCCCGTACGGGACCGCTCCAGCGCCGGGCCCTCCGTCCGCAGCCCGATGCGGTTGCTGTCCGGCGAGACCCGGTAGGCGGCGGTGAGGAGCGTACGGAGCGCGGCCTCGGTGAACCAGTCGTGCCGGGGCCCGGGGTGGACCGGGAGCACCAGCTCGGTGGGGGCGCCCGGCCAGGGAACGGGCCCGGCGGGCGGCGGCGGAGCGCCCGACGCCTGTTCGCCCAGCGGGAGTTCGTCGCCCTCGCTCAGCGGGGCGGGGCCGAGCCCCGAGAGAAGGTCCGCCGAACGGCTGCCCAGCACCGCTTCCGGCACCAGCCCGCCCGCGAACGCCAGGTAGCTCCGGAGTCCGGTCCCGGCGGGGCCCGCGTCCAGCACCGCACCCGCGGGCACCCGCACCGGCGCGCCCCACGCCACCGGCCGCCCGTCGACCGTCACCCGGCAGCCCGCCCCGCCGACGACGGCCACGACCGGCCGGTCCGGGCGGACCGCGCACCCGGTGAGCGTGGTCTCCAGGACGGCGGCGTCCGGCGGATTGCCCAGCAGCCGGTTGGCCAGCCGGGCGGCGGGCGCGTCCAGAAACCCGGCACGCCCGACCCCGAGATGCGCCCAGCCGGGCCGGCCCGCGTCCTGCACGGTGGTCAACGCCCCGGCCCGGACGACGTACAGGCGGGAGGAGACGGGCGAGCGGCCGGTGGCGTGGGGCGCGCCGGTGGCGTGGGGCGCGCCGGTGGCGTGGGGCGCGCCGGTGGCGTGGGGCATTCCGGTGGCGTGGGGCGGCCTCATGCGCCCGCCGCCGGAGGACTCGGGAACCCGCCGGTTGCTGGAGAGCTCGGGAACCCGCCGGTCCCGCCCGCCGCCGGAGGACTCGGCACCACACCGCCCCCGCCCGCCGCCCGAGGACTCGGCACCACACCACCGGCGCCCTCCTCCACCGCCACGAACCTCACCGGCGCACCCGGCTCCAGCAGCGCCGCCCGTTCCCGGCCCGGGTTCCACAGCGCGCCCGGGTCCGGCGTCCGCCCGATGATCTGCCAGCCGCCGGGCGAGGGGCGCGGGTACACCCCGGTGTAGGGCCCGGCGAGGGCCACCGCCCCGGCCGGGACCCGGGTGCGCGGGGTCGTGCGCCGGGGCACGTGCAACGGCTCGGGCAGCCCGGTGAGGTAGCCGAACCCGGGGGCGAACCCGCAGAACGCCACCCGGAACGCGGTGCGGGAGTGCACGACGCCCACCTCGGCGGCCGGGACGCCCCAGAGCGCGGCGACCTCGTCCAGATCGGGGCCGTCGTAGACGACGGGGATCTCCACCGTGTCGCCGCCCGCCCGACGCGGCGGCGGTATCCGCCAGGAGACCAGCTCCCGGGCGAACCGGTCCCGCGCTCCGGGCGTACTCTCCTCGATCCCGTCGAGCAGGACGGTCCGGGCGGCCGGGACGATCTCGCGTACGGCGGGGAGTTCACCGCGCTCGCGGCGGCGGAGCAGTTCGGCGTGGAAGGCCTCGGCGTGCTCGCCGTCGGCCAGCTCGACGAGCAGCGCGTGCGGCCCGGCGGGCAGGACGCGTACGCCGCCCGAACCCGTACCCCTGCTCGTCCCCGCCCCCGAACCCGTACCCCTACTCGTCCCCGTACCGCCCGGGCCGTTCACACGAACGCCCGTACCGCGACGCCCGCTTCCTCCAGCGCGGCCCGCACCCGGCGCGCGAGGGCCGCCGCGCCCGGGGTGTCGCCGTGGACGCAGAGCGAGCGCGCCGAGACGGGTATCCGGCTGCCGTCGGACCCGGTCACGGCCCGCTCGACGGCCATGCCGACGCTCCGGCGTACGACGTCGTCCGCGTCGTGCACCACCGCACCCGGTTCACCGCGCGGTACGAGGGTGCCCTGCGGGGTGTACGCGCGGTCGGCGAAGGCCTCCTCCACGGCGGGCAGTCCGGCGTCGGCCGCGTGGGCGAGCAGCCGCGACCCGGGCAGCCCGAGCATCGCCAGGTTCCCGCCCGCGAGCCGGACGCCCGCGACGACGGCGGCGGCCTGGTCGTCGTCCCAGACGGCCCGGTTGTAGAGCGCGCCGTGCGGTTTGACGTACGAGACGACGGACCCGGCGGACTCCGCGAAGACCCGCAACGCGCCTATCTGGTAGGCGATCTCGGCGGTCAGCTCGGCGGCCGGCACATCCATCGACCGGCGGCCGAACCCGGCCAGGTCCCGGTAGGAGACCTGCGCCCCGATCCGTACCCCGCCGGCCGCCGCCGCATCGCAGACCCGCCGCATGACGGAGGCGTCGCCCGCGTGGAAGCCGCAGGCCACGTTGGCGCTCGTGACACAGGCGAGGAGCGCGTCGTCGTCGGTCAGGGTCCAGTTGCCGAAGCCCTCGCCGAGGTCCGCGTTGAGATCCATCATCACGGGCGCACGGTAATGACAGTTCAGCGGAGCGACAAGGGGCGGTCCGGAGGGCGGTACGGGCCGGTACGAGGGCGGTACGGGGGCGGTACCGGTGACGCCACGGGCCCGGCTCGCCCGCCCCCGGAGGGCGTCTAAAGTCGCCCCCATGACGGACAGCCCCCGCCCGCACGAAGCCGCTTCCCGTGACGACGCCGGCCTCCGGCGCCGCTGGCACGACACACTGCTGGCCGCGCGTGCCGGGGCGGACGGACCCGACCCGCTCCCGTACGCCGAGAACCTCCTCGCCCGCTGGGCCGAGCCGCAGCGCCGCTACCACACGACCGCCCACCTGATCACCGTCCTGGACGGCATCGACGCCCTGGCCGGCCACGCCGACGATGTGCACGCGGTACGCCTCGCCGCCTGGTTCCACGACGCGGTGTACCGGCCCGACCGCAGCGAGAACGAGGAGCGCAGCGCCGCCCTCGCCGAGCGGGCGCTGCCCGAGGCGGGGGTGCCGGACGCGGTGACCGCGGAGGTCGCCCGGCTGGTCCGCCTCACCGTCACGCACGACCCGGCGGAGGGCGACCGCAACGGCGAGGTGCTGTGCGACGCCGACCTCGCGATCCTGGCCGGCGGCCCGCAGGCGTACGGGATCTACGCGGCCCAGGTCCGGGAGGAGTACGGCTTCGTGCCCGACGAGGCGTTCCGGGCGGGCCGGGCGGCGGTGCTGCGGCAACTCCTCGACCTGCCCCGGCTGTTCCGTACGCCGTACGGTGCGGCGGAGTGGGAGGCGCGGGCGCGGCACAACCTGACGACGGAGCTGGAGCTGCTGACTTCGGCCGGCACGAGCACGGGCTGACCGCGTGCGGGGCGGCCGGAGCCCGCGAATGTTCCGGTTCGTTCACGGTGTCGTCCCGGTAGAGCCCTGGCCCGACCGGTGAACCCCGGCGAGCGCTAACGTCTCGCATCGCAGATGCACACACTCTGCAAAGGCAGTTCGTTCATCTTTCCGCTCAGATTTCCGCTCATACGACTCCACGGGGGTACGGCGAAATGTCCAAGGGATACGGCAGCACGACGGTCGGCAGATCTTCGCGGCGACGAGTACTGCGGTTGGCCGGGGGCGGCCTCACGATGGCGGTGCTCGGGGCCGGGCTGACCGGTTGCGAGGACGAGTCGGCGACCGGCGGCGAAGGCAGCACGCCGCCGCCGCGCAGCGCCTCTCCCGAGGAGGGCAAGGCGCCGAAGGACGGGCAGGCCCCCGCGCCGCTGTGGACGAGGACGACCTCGGCGCAGACCTACGGCGACAACGACGAACTGGTGGCCGTGGACGGCGTGGTGATCGCGAGCGGCGATCCGCTCGCCGCCCTCGACGCGGCGAGCGGCGAGGAGCGGTGGTCGCTGCCGGGCGGCGCGGTCCCCGGTGCCCCGCTGCTGCTCGGCGACGGCACCCTCTACCTGGCCAGCGGCAAGTACGACGGCAACGTCATCGGCTACGTACCGGGGTCCGGCAAGGAGGCCTGGCGCAGCCACCTGGGCAAGGAGTACCGGCAGCCGAGGCCGGTCGCGGTGGACGCGGGCCAGGTGTACGTCATCGCCGAGATCCTCGAACCCGACAACTCGTCCCACACCAACGTGATCGCCGCGCTGAACAGCAGCACCGGCAAGGTCGTCTGGAAGGAACAGCGCGACCTCGGCACCGAGCAGAACGGCGTGCACGCCGTCGTGCGGGGCCGCTACCTCGTCTACACCGACTTCAAGAAGAACCTCACGGTCCGCGACACCGCCACCGGCCGCCAGGTGTGGACGCAGAAGACGACGAAGACGAGCTACGGGCCGTTCGTCGTCCACCAGGATCTGGTGATCGTCCCGCAGGGTCAGCGGCTCCAGGCGTTCGCCCTGTCCGACGGGTCCGAGAAGTGGTCCGTGGAGACCGAGAAGTTCACCACCTTCCGGGAGCCGAGCCTCGTGGAGGACGTGCTCTACATCGCGGACAGCGGCCGCACGCTGTGGGCCCTCGAGCCGGGCACCGGCAAGAAGGTCTGGCAGTCCACGGCCCTCAAGGACTCGGGCGCACAGGTGCCGCGGCAGTTCGTGAAGGCGGGCGGCGCCCTCTACGGAGCCACCGACCTCGACAAGCAGGGCGGCGTCCACGCCTTCGACGCGAAGACCGGCGCCCTGCGCTGGACGTTCAACGACAAGTCCGGCGACTACCACGCGTGGCTGGTGGCCACCGACGGCAAGCACGTCTTCGCCCTGCACGGGAAGAAGCTGCACGCCCTTCCCGCGTGACGGGGGCACGAACAAGCGTGACGGGCGCGTGAACAAGCGCGCCCTCCTCCCGGCGCCGGGGAATGCGGAGGCGTTCCCCGGCGTTGGGACGAGTCATGCCCGACTCTCTCTCCCGCCGCGCACCCATGCCGCTGGCCGTATACATTCTCGGCCTCTCGGTCTTCGCACTCGGCACCAGCGAGTTCATGCTGTCGGGCCTGCTCCCGCCGATCGCCGACGACATGGACGTGTCGATTCCGCAGGCCGGACTCCTCATATCCGCGTTCGCGATCGGCATGGTGGTCGGCGCCCCGCTGCTGGCCGTCGCCACGCTCCGGCTGCCGCGCCGCACCACGCTGATCGCGCTGATCTCGGTGTTCGGCCTCGGCCAGATCGCCGGTGCGCTGGCCCCGACGTACGAGATCCTCTTCGTCTCCCGGGTGGTGAGCGCGCTCGCCTGTGCGGGCTTCTGGGCGGTCGGCGCGGCCGTGGCCATCGCGATGGTCCCGGTGAACGCGCGGGCGCGGGCGATGGCCGTGATGATCGGCGGCCTGTCCGTCGCGAACGTACTGGGCGTGCCGCTGGGGGCCTTCCTCGGCGAGCACCTCGGCTGGCGTTCGGCGTTCTGGGCGGTCGGCGCGGCCTCGGCGGTGGCCCTGGTCGGCGTCGCCACCCGCATCCCGCACATCCCGCTGCCCGAGAAGAAGCCCGAGCTGAAGCGGGAGCTGGCGATCTACCGGGACCGGCAGGTCTGGCTGGCCATCGTGATCACCGCGCTCGCGGCGGGCGGGGTGTTCTGCGCGTTCAGCTACCTGGCGCCGCTGCTCACGGACGTGGCGGGCCTCGACTCGGGCTGGGTGCCGTGGATCCTCGGCCTGTTCGGCGTGGGCGCGCTGATCGGCACGGTGATCGGCGGCCGGGTCGCGGACGCGCACCTCTTCGGGGTGCTGCTGAGCGGCATCACGGCGTCCACGGTGTTCCTGGTGGCGCTGGCCCTGTTCGCCTCCAGCCAGGTCGCGGTCGTCGCGCTGGCGTTCCTGCTGGGCCTGTCCGCCTTCTTCACGGCCCCCGCGCTGAACGCCCGGATGTTCAACGTGGCCGGGGCCGCCCCGACGCTGGCCGGAGCCACCACGACGGCGGCGTTCAATCTGGGCAACACGAGCGGCCCGTGGCTCGGCGGCACGGTGATCGACCTGGACTTCGGCTTCGCCTCCACGGCCTGGGCGGGCGCGGCGATGACGGTCGTGGCCCTGGCGGCGGTGGGGGTGGCGCTGCACCTCCAGCGCGGCGACGGCGAGGGCGGCCGGTCGCGCTCGCGGCTGATCGCGAAGAGCGCGGCGGCCGGTCGGGGGCGTACGACGGAGGCCGCCCCGCAGGCACGGGTGCCCGCCGCCGAGCGGACCGGTACGGCCGACTGCGTGGCGGGGGCACAGGGGCCGTACCCCACCCAGCCCTGACCCCCGGGACCCTCCGGTCGAACAGCAGCCGAAAAAGACGCTACCGACCAGTAGTGAGTTGTCCACCCGCCCTTCATTATTGAGCGCGAGCATGACAACCCGGCGTCCGATCGCGGCGTACGGGCCATTGGCAGGTTCCCCACCCAGGAGTCCCCATGCATGCAGGCGCCACCATCCAGCGCACCGCTGCGGCGCTGGCCGCGACCTTCGCCCTCGTCGCGGTCCCCGTCGCCTCGGCCGGCGCGACGGAGACGCGGACCCCGGCCCGTACCGCCCCCGCGACCTCCACCTCCACCCTCGCCGCGGACGTCGACTACGGCACCTGGCGGCGGGACGTCGCGGCGGTCGTCGCCGAGGCGCGCCCCTGGATCGAGGCCCGGACGGAGAGCGCCGGGAGCGAGAAGCAGGCGATCGTCCTCGACATCGACAACACCGCGCTGGAGACGCACTTCCACCCGTTCTGGGAGCTGCCCACCCCGGCCGTCGGGGACGTCCGCGAGCTGGCCCGTTACGCCGACTCGCGCGGCGTGGCCGTCTTCTTCGTCACCGCCCGGCCGGGCATCATCCACTCCCTCACGGACTGGAACCTGAAGAAGGCCGGCTACCCGGTCGACGGGCTGTACGTACGCAGCCTGCCCGACCTCTTCGAGGAGGTCAGCGCCTACAAGACCGAGCAGCGGGCCGCGATCGAGGCGAAGGGGTACAAGATCATCGCCAACATCGGGAACAACACCACCGACATCGTCGGCGGCCACGCCGAACGCGGCTTCAAGCTCCCGGACTACGACGGCAAGCTCTCCTAGTCCGGACGGCAAGCTCTCCTAGTCCGGACGAGAGGGGCGGCCCCGCCCAGTCCGTACGAGAGGGGCGGCCCGCCGCTAGGGCGTCGGCCGCCCCTTGGGCCTCCGGAGGCCCGCCGCCGTGAGCCGCCGGACCAGCTCCTTGGAGCCGACCTCCCGCGCCCCGGCCCGTACGGCGTCCGCGTAGTGCGCCTCCGGCACGTCGTAGTGATCGCGCTCGAAGGCGCGCGGCGGGCAGCCGATCGCGGCGGCGAAGGCGTGCAGCTCCTCGAACGACACATCGCTGACCAGGTGCGACCAGAGGCGGCCGTGTCCGGGCCAGGTGGGCGGGTCGATGTAGACCGTCACCGCCGCAGCGCCCCGCCCAGCGCCCCCACCGGCGCGACCGCCACGGCCGCCTTGGTGCACACCCAGTGCGGGTCGGGTCCGAGCTCCGGCTCCACGTCCAGCGCGTGCGGCTCCTCCTCGGTGCAGACGGGGCACAGCGGCCACCGCCCGTACCGTTCCAGCAGCGCGTCCTGCACGTCCTGGGCGACCAGCCCGGCCACGAACTCCGCGCCCTCGGGCCACTGCTCCACCCACCACCGCCGGTGGGTCACCGCGTCCTCGACCAGCGAGACGATGTCCGCCTCGGCGACGTCGCCCGCCGCCAGATCGGCCATGACGAGCGCGCGGGCGGTGTGCAGGGACTGCTCAAGGGGGTTCAACTCCATGCACCCATTGTGCGCGAGGAGCCACCGCGGCCGCCGCCAGAGGTAGGGACCAAAGAGGGGTTGACGGAGCACGAGGTTGAAAATATCTTTCAGATGTGACCAGTGATGTGAAGGAAATTTTCAGCGGCGATTCCCCGCCGGCCCCCGCGGCCCTCGCCGCCAAGGTCCGGACCCTCGCCCCCTCCATGACCCGCTCGATGCAGCTGGTCGCCGAAGCCGTGGCGGGCGACCCGGCCGGTTGCGCCGCCCTCACCGTCACCGGTCTCGCCGAGCTCACCGGCACCAGTGAAGCCACCGTCGTCCGCACCGCGCGTCTCCTCGGCTACCCGGGCTACCGGGATCTGCGGCTCGCGCTGGCCGGCCTCGCCGCGCACCAGGAGTCCGGCCGGGCCCCCGCCGTCACCGCCGACATCGCGGTGGACGACCCGATCGCCGACGTGGTCGCCAAGCTGGCCTACGACGAGCAGCAGACCCTCGCCGACACCGCCGCCGGGCTCGACACCGTACAGCTGGGGGCCGCCGTCGCCGCCGCGTCGACCGCCCGCCGCATCGACATCTACGGCGTCGGGGCGTCCTCCCTCGTCGGCCAGGACCTGGCGCAGAAGCTGCTCCGGATCGGCCTGATCGCCCACGCCCACATGGACCCGCACCTCGCGGTGACCAACGCCGTGCAGCTGCGCAGCGGTGACGTGGCCATCGCGATCACGCACTCCGGCTCCACCGGCGACGTCATCGAGCCGCTGCGGGTCGCCTTCGACCGCGGGGCGACCACGATCGCGATCACCGGGCGGCCCGACGGGCCCGTATCGCAGTACGCGGACCATGTGCTGACCACGTCCACCGCGCGCGAGAGCGAGCTGCGCCCCGCCGCGATGTCGAGCCGGACCAGCCAGCTGCTCGTCGTGGACTGCCTGTTCATAGGCGTAGCGCAGCGGACGTACGAGACCGCCGCGCCCGCCCTGGCCGCCTCCTACGAGGCCCTCGCCCACCGCCACAACCCCCGCACCCGCTGACCGCCCCGGACCGCCGACCACGGACCGCGGGCCACCGGCCACGCACCACCCGTACGCGTACGAGACCGAGTTCGAGAAAGCAGAGCCGCACCCCATGACCTCCACCACCGACGCGAACACCGACGCCACCGGATCGACCGGCTCCACCGGCTCCACCGAGAGCTACGACGCGCTCCGCGCCCAGCTGGCCACCCTCACCACCGAGGCGTTCCGCCCCGAGCTGGCCGAGATCGACCGGCTGGCCACGCAGGAGATCGCCCGGATCATGAACGGCGAGGACGCCACCGTCCCGGCCGCCGTCGCCGAGCGGCTGCCCCAGATCGCCGCGGCGATCGACGCCACCGCCGCGCGCATGGCCCGTGGCGGCCGGCTGATCTACGCGGGCGCGGGCACCGCGGGCCGCCTCGGGGTGCTGGACGCCAGCGAGTGCCCGCCCACCTTCAACACCGACCCGTCCGAGGTCGTCGGCCTGATCGCGGGCGGCCCCTCCGCCATGGTCACGGCCGTCGAGGGCGCGGAGGACAGCAAGGAGCTGGCCGCCGCCGACCTGGACGCGCTGAAGCTGGGCGCGGACGACACGGTGGTCGGCATCTCCGCCTCCGGCCGCACGCCGTACGCGATCGGCGCGGTCGAGCACGCCCGCGCGCAGGGCGCCCTGACCATCGGGCTCTCCTGCAACGCGGACTCCGCGCTCGCCGCGGCGGCCGAACACGGCCTGGAGATCGTCACAGGACCCGAGCTGCTCACCGGCTCGACCCGGCTGAAGGCGGGCACGGCGCAGAAGCTGGTCCTCAACATGATCTCGACGATCACGATGATCCGGCTCGGCAAGACGTACGGGAATCTCATGGTCGACGTACGCGCTTCCAACGAGAAGCTGCGCGCCCGCTCCCGGCACATCGTCTCCCTGGCCACCGGCGCGTCCGACGCCGAGATCGAGGCCGCCCTCACCGCCACCGACGGCGAGGTCAAGAACGCGATCCTGGTCATCCTCGGCCAGGTCGACGGCCCCACCGCCACCGGGCTCCTCACCGAGTCCGACGGCCACCTGCGCGCCGCCCTCGCGGCCGTACGCACCACCTGACCCACCCGGGTACCCCGCCCCACCCCCCGCACAGCAAGGCACCGAGCACCATGGCCACAGAAGACAAGAACCGCGCCACCGCCGCCGCGATCCTGCCGCTCGTCGGCGGTGCCGCGAACGTCGCCTCCATCGCCCACTGCATGACCCGGCTCCGCCTCGGGCTGCACGACCGGTCCCTCGTCGACGACGAGGCGCTGAAGGCCCTGCCCGCCGTGATGGGCGTCGTCGAGGACGACACGTACCAGATCGTGCTGGGTCCGGGCACGGTCGCCCGGGTCACCCCGGAGTTCGAGCAGCTGGTCGAGGAGGCCCGCGAGGCCGCCCCGGAGCCGGCTCCGGAACCGGCCCCGGGGGCCGTCTCCGCCGAGGAGCTGGCGGCCCAGGGCGCGGCGATCAAGGCGCAGCGGAAGGCGAAGAACGCCACCCCGTTCAAGCTGTTCCTGCGCAAGATCGCCAACATCTTCGTGCCGCTGATCCCGGCGCTCATCGGCTGCGGGATCATCGCGGGCCTCAACGGTCTGCTGGTGAACCTGGAGTGGCTGCCCGCCGTGACGCCCGCGCTGGCGGCGATGGCGTCCGGCTTCATGGCGCTGATCGCGGTGTTCGTGGGCTACAACACGGCGAAGGAGTTCGGCGGTACGCCGATCCTGGGCGGTGCGGTGGCGGCGATCATCGTCTTCCCGGGCGTCGCGAACATCGACGCCTTCGGCCAGACCCTCTCGCCGGGCCAGGGCGGTGTGCTCGGCGCCCTGGGCGCGGCGGTCCTCGCCGTGTACGTGGAGAAGTGGTGCCGCCGGTGGGTGCCGGAGGCGCTGGACGTCCTGGTCACCCCGACCCTGACGGTGCTGATCTCCGGCCTGGTGACGATCTTCGGCCTGATGTACGTGGCCGGTGAGGTGTCCTCGGCCATCGGCACGTTCGCCGACTGGCTGCTGTCCAACGGCGGCGCGGGCGCGGGCTTCGTGCTCGGCGGCCTGTTCCTGCCCCTCGTCATGCTGGGTCTGCACCAGGCGCTGATCCCGATCCACACCACGCTCATCGAGCAGCAGGGCTACACGGTCCTGCTCCCGATCCTGGCGATGGCGGGAGCCGGCCAGGTCGGCGCGGCCATGGCCGTCTACTTCCGCCTCCCCCGCAACGAGTCGATCCGCCGCACCATCAAGTCCGCGCTCCCGGCGGGCCTGCTGGGCGTCGGCGAACCCCTGATCTACGGCGTCTCGCTGCCGCTGGGCCGCCCGTTCATCACGGCGTGCGTCGGCGGAGCGTTCGGCGGCGGCTTCGTCGGCCTGTTCAACCAGCTCGGCGACACGGTCGGCTCGACGGCCATCGGCCCGTCCGGCTGGGCCCTGTTCCCGCTCCTGGACGGCAACCACGGACTGGGCTCGACGATCGCGATCTACGCGGGCGGCCTGCTGGTGGGCTATGTCGCCGGATTCGTCGCGACGTACTTCTTCGGCTTCGGCAAGGACCTGCTGGCCGAGTTCAACGTCTCCCAGGAACCGACCCCGTCCACGGTCGCCGCCACGGGCGGCCCGCAGCCCCACCCCACGACGCCCTCCGGCGCACCGGACACCCCGGACGGCCCCGGCTCCTCCCCGTCCAAGGCGCCGGCCGGAGTCTGACTGCCGGAGAACGACCGGCGAACGTCTGCGCGCAGTCCTTCCACCACGGCTCCGGCCGCCGCACGTGCGGCGGCCGGAGCCGTCGTCGTACGTGCCGGGGCCGGCTGCCGCGGAGTGAGCCGGAGTCTCCTGACGTCAAAAAGTCCTCAAGGCCCAGGTGGTCGCCGATCGACGGTGCGGCCGCGTTGTTAAGGTGCGTGGAGTGTTCACGGGGGAAGGATGCAACGGTGACCCAGCCACCGAACCTCGCCGTGTCGGCCGCCGATCTCACGCGGCTCGCAGGCGACTTGGACGAGATGCAGCGTCATCTGGACACCCAGGTGCGACGGATGGATGCCGTCGTGGACCGTATCGAGTCCGGCTGGCGCGGCGAGGCGGCCAAGGGCTATCGCGCACTCCACCGAGGAGCAGCCGAGGACGCGGTGCGCATCCGGGAGATCCTCAAGGTCCTTGAGACGGCCATGCGCATGGGCCGGGACGGTTTCACGGAGCAGGAGCTCGATGTGCTCCAGGCCATGCGGTCGGTCCGGTCCAACGTGGACGTGGCGGCGGAGGCACGACACCTCTCCGAGGGGCCCCAGCCGCACAGCAGGATCAACGACCTCTGACTCTCGCGCCGAATCTCTCGCGCTCTCACACGCACCGAAGGAAACCCTCGCGTGACCGACGACCACATAGGTGTCTCCTTTTCCACTCTGCGGGATCTGGCCGGAGAACTCGAAGACATCCTCAAGCAGCTCAACGAAAAGCTCGAAACGCTCTACGGCAGGACGGAGAAGGTCGTCCTCACGTGGGAGGGCGAGGCACGGGACACGTTCGTGGACGAGCTCGACAAGTGGGATCGTCAGATGCAGGACCTCCAAGCCGCACAGGCGTGGCTGCACGACGTCGTCACCACCGGCCACACCAATTACGCGGCGGCCCACCAGGCCGTGCTGCGCGGATGGGGCGCGGCCTGATGGGTGAGCCGACCCCGGGCCCTTCTCCTTCGGCCACGCCCCCGGCCGACAGCGGTGAACCGAAGAGTCCTTCCGGAGGCTCTCAGCCGACGCCCGAACCGTCACCGGGATCGCTCAAGGACCCCAACGGCGTCGACATCTCGCGTCATGACACCGGTTCGGCGGAGCGTGAGCGCAAGAGGAACGTGGAGGAGCTCAAGCCGTCGGCTCCGCCGGACGCCGGCGGCGGCTTCGACGTCTCGCCGGGACACGTCTACTACGCCTCGGGACTCGTCAGCAACGAGCAGTTCGAGTTCCACAAGTCCGCGAACCAGCTGGTCGACGCGGTCGGCGGCTGGAGCCAGACGCAGGTGGCGGGGCGCGGGCACGGCGCCGACGCCCTCGCCGCGGCCTACGAGGACGTCGCCGACAGCTTCCTCAAGCTGTGGGCCAGAGGCATCATGAGCATCGAGGGCGTCATCGTCGGCCTGACGGTGACGGCCAACAACTACCAGCAGGCGGACTGGGCCTCGCGGGCAGCCAATCGTCAGCACCGCGGAGAGGAACCGCCGCGCCGGAGCCCTCCGACCAGCGTCGGCAAGACCACGTACAAGTCGGTGTCCTCGATCAAGTGGACCGGCACCGGCGACAACTCCGGACCGATCCTCGCCTGGGCCGGAAACGGCCCGGACTGGCTGGCCGAGCAGATCGACGAGGCCGTCGAACATGTGCTCCGCCTCGGCAAGACCGTGGAGATCACTCCCGGCGCCAACACGGGCGAGCTGCGCGGCATAGGCAACGCCTGGCTCGCCGCCGCCAAGGCGGCCAAGGAGTCCGCCACCAACTTCACCTCGTGCATCGCCTATCTCACCGACGGCAGCAACAACGAGTGGCAGGCGGCGATGAACTCCTTCTGCCAGTCGATCTGGGGCACGACGGCCTGGGGCGGGAGCCGTCGGATCTCGGATGCGAAGCCGGCCGCCCGGGGTGCGGCGGACGCACGCGAGTGGCGGACCAACCCGTCCGTTTCGCCCGCCGACCGGCGGCCCGTCATCGAGGTGCTCGCCCGAACCGGCGAAACGCTGCATCGGGCCCTCCACGACGCCGCGGATGCGGCCTCGAAGCCGAGCTGACGGAGGCGCTCATGAGCGCTCCGAGGTTCGCGGCGGAGGAAGCGCGCGCCCGGGCGTTCGGTGCACGGGCCCTCGACGAGTTCAAGCCTCGGCACCGCTGGTCGCGACCGGGCAACGCGGACCTCGGCAACTATGAGATCGACCTGGCGTCGACGGAGTGGCTGGAGAACTCGCACACCGTCAACAAGCACATCGGCCTGACAGATGATCAGCTCGCCCAGCGCCTGCGGGATGACCTGAAGAAGGGGCCGCGCCCAGGAACCGAGTGGGAACACGGACAGCCCATGGTCGCCAGAGCATCCGCTTTCAAGGACATCGACTCGGCGCAACGGATGACGCAGTACACCATCGACGCGAATCAGGGAGCCATCAAGGATTGGCTCGCCGATCAGCCGGATTCCGGAAAACGCCTCGACATTAGAGTACCGCATACCGCCGATCCGGATGAGTACAGCGGCCGGAGCATCGACAAGCAGGAGATAAAGAACTCGCCATTCCCGTCGGACAAGGCCACCAATGTGAAAGGCGTCGAAACGCGCCTGGTGTACAATCCCGACCTTGATCCACCTTTCACTGTCCTGACCTCCATGCCGGCACCTGTGAAGAAGGGCGAAGGAGAATGACCCGAAGCGACGACAGGCGCGGCGTACGGCGACAAGAGATGGTGGAACAATTCAAGCTGGAAGGCGCCCGCATCCTCCTGGCGCCCTTCTCCTCCACCGGCATCCCGACGGACGCCGACGAGTGGCAAAGACGCCTCGGGCCGACCCTCCGCGCCCTGTCGTACGCGCGGCGCGGCGGCGGAAGGACCTTCTACGAGATCGCCTCCCAGCTGCTCACCGCCGCGGAGACCTTCGCCGCGGACCCCGGGTCTCCGTCGCTCAGGGAGATCCCCGCCGCCGCACCGTCCGACCGAACACCCGAAATATATCGCGAGATCTCCTCGTACATTCTGGACTGGCGCTCTCTTCCGACCGAGGAAAAGTACGAGCGCCGGGGTTGGACAGCTCGGGAGATCTCGCTCAGATTTCCGCGATTCAGCCAGTTCCTGCCTATTTACTTCGGGCAGGACGGAGTGGCGATCTCCGACGACATGCAGTCCGCGAGCATCGAGGAGAGCATCGCTCTGATCATCGAGGAGACGCATCCTCTGTGCATGTGGAACCTTCCCGGACTGGCCGCTGAGAGCTACGAGGCGCTGGCACTGTTCCAGAATGACGAGGACGCGATGGACCGGTTTTTCTCCGAGGTGTTCAGCGGAGGATCGGGAAACGCCGACTTCACGGAATTCTTCCCTCTCCTCGCACGGTCGATCATCGACCACCTCGCCTCTGCCCATCCGCCCGTGTGGCCGAAAGGGAAGTGACGCACACCGTGCGAACCCGCAGCGCGACGTACACCGACCGCGAAGCAGCCCAGTGGGCCACACAGCAGGTGGTCACCGCCAACGAGCAGACCATCCACCATTGGCTGGCCCAGTCCACCCGGCAACGCCTCACCATCGAGGCGGCCTGGCCTTCCCGTCCCGAGCCGGTCGGCCGCGTGCTGCTCCAGGCGATGATGCTGGCCGGACGTCCTGCCGTCGAGGTGCGCGCCGCACGGGTCGTCCTCAGGCGCGAGCCCACGCGTCCGCACGGATTCGTCGTCCACTCCACCGCACCGATCTATCTCTAGAGGCATCCGTGTCCCTCAAGCCACTCGAACACGACCGCAAGTACGGCGAACTGGATCAGGTGGTCCGCGCCTACCTGGGCCGGACCGCGGACGACGAAGAAGCGATCACCGGCTACCTGCGCCACACCTGGCGCACCCGCCCGTGGTCCATCGCCACCGCCGAACTCCAGCTCCGTGAGTACGCCCGGAACCCTCCGGGCCGACTGCGGCTCCGCCTCGGCGAGTTCTATCCGGTGCCGGACGTGGGGCTGCCGGACGAGCGGATCCAGGACTGGCTCCTGATGCTCGCGGACCGCCTCAAGGAGAGCGTCGAGACCGGCCAGGCGCCGCCGCCCGCGCCTCCGCAGACCCACTGGGAGTGGCGGGCCCGCTTTCCGGAGCTCGCGCAGTTGCTCGGAGGCTGGTACTCGCAGGACATGCCGGACGAGTTCGAGGACCACGCGGCCGCGCTCCAGGACTATCTGGACAGCACGGATCCGGGACTGGTGGCCCAGCTCGCCGGAGAGCTTCATGATCTGCTCGCGTTGCCCGTCGAGGAGCCGGACTACGCCGTCGGACTGGCCGAACTCGGCATGGAGGTCGAACCTCCGGCGCCGCTCAGCATCGTCGGATGGCTGGTCGAGCTCGCCCGCGCGGCCGACCACCACTGACACCACGCACCCGCACCCGCCCTGCGGACTACGCCATAGGTCCTGCCGCGCACGGGCCCATCGGCCGATCCGCCCCGGCAGCCCCGCTGACTAGCGTCGCACCCATGCGTATAGGACTGCTCGGCACCGGAAATGTCGCCCGCGCCCTGGCCCACGGCTGGCGCGCCGCAGGGCACGACGTCCTCCTCGGATCACGTCGGCCCAAGGAACGCACCGACCTCGGCCTCCCCGTCGCGGGCCTCGACGAAACGGCCGCGCACGCGGAGGTCCTCGTCAACGCCACCCCGGGCGGCGTCTCCGTGGAGCTGCTGCGCTCCATCGGGGCCCCGGCCCTGGCGGGCACCCTGCTGATCGACGTCGGGGTCGGCCTCTCCGACGACTTCAGCACCCTCACCCACCCCAACAGCAGCCTGGGCGAACTGATCCAGGAGGCCTTCCCCCTGACGCCCGTCGTCAAGACGCTCTGCACGATGGACTCGACCACCATGACCGCCCCGGGCGAACTCACCGAGCCGGGCACGGTCTTCCTCTCCGGCGACGACGCCGAGGCCAAGCGCACCACCGGCCGGCTGCTCACCGACCTCGGCTGGCCAAAGTCCTCCCAGCTCGACATCGGAGGCATCACCACGGCGCGCGGCCAGGAGCACTTCGCGTTCCTCTTCATGGGCATCGCGGGCGGGGTGGACTCCCACACGTTCAACATCAAGGTGGTCACCCGACCGCCGGCGGACGCCGGTCATAAATAATTCCGCCTCCTGCGCGTGTAGACGGAAAACCAGCGGGAACCTGAATTCCTGGAGGTTGATAATCATGGTTCCCCTGCTACTCGTTCTTCTGCTCGCCCTGGTTCTCTTCGGTGCCGGTTTCGCGGTCAAGGCTCTCTGGTGGATAGCCGTGATCGTGCTGGTGCTCTGGCTCGTAGGGTTCTTCGTCCGTCCCGCCGCGAGCGGTGGCCGACGGGGTCGGTGGTACCGCTGGTAGTAGCTCCGAAGCAGCTCCGACCTGTGGAAACAGGGGCGGGACCGGGCAAATGCCCGGTCCCGCCCCTGTTTTCCGCCCCGTTTTCCGTTCCGGCACCCGGACCAGGTGTAGGCCATCGTTCTCCGGGCACACGACGGTCAGCGGAATATCAATGACGAATCAAATGATCCGCCGCAAGAATGAACCACAAGAATGAGTCAGGCGACCTTCGCGAAAGGAGCCACAATGAGCGACTCCCTGTGGGGCTACCAGCCGTCGAGCGGTCATACCGCGGGCGCCGATCTGACCGGTTATTCGGTCGAGGCGACCGACGGCGGTATCGGAAAGGTCGACAAGCACTCCGACGAGGTGGGTTCGGCCTATCTGCTCGTCGACACCGGAGTCTGGATCTTCGGCAAGGACGTCCTGCTGCCCGCGGGCACGGTGAAGCGCATCGACACCGAGGAGCGGAAGGTCTACATCGACCTCACCAAGGAGCAGGTCAAGGACTCCCCGGAGTTCGACCGCCACCGGCAGGCCGAGGACCCGGGCTACCACGAGCAACTGTCCGCGTACTACCTGGCGTTCCGCATCATGTGACGGCGACCCGGCGTACGCCCCCGAACGGCGGCGGGCCCGGCCCCGAGGAGGGGTCGGCCCCGCCGTCCCGCACGTTCGCCCGCCCCTGAGCCCCCGGCGCCGCTCAGAGGACCAGCTCCGACCAGAACGGCGGGCCGCTCCCGTCCGCCGGGGACGGCCCCTCCGCCGCGCCCGCCTCCCACCCCACGAACTCCCGCTCCACCCAGTCCGCCAGGTCCCGCCCGTAGTGGATGATGTCGGCCCCGTACATCGAGAGCACGGGGCTGCCGCACGGCTCCCGCGACGGCAGGTACCGGTGCCCGTAGACCGGGATCAGCTTCGGTACGGAGGCGAGCGCGGCCCGCGCCGCCGCGACGGCCTCCACCGCGTCCGCCGGACGCACCCCCCACCCGCCGCCGGGAAGCCACCAGCCGTGCTCCACCGAGAACAGCAGCCCCTCCACCGGCCACTCCAACCGCTCCCGGAGCAGGGCCGGGTCGCCGCCGCGCCAGTCCGGCCACGGGTTCCGCGGGGACTCACCCTCCTCCGGCGGCGCCGCCCGGCCCACCGGCAGCCCGGCCGCCAGGAAGCCCCGGTGGTCGTCGGCGAAGACGATGCCGTACTCCGCCTCGATCCGGCCGAACTCCGCCTCGCTCAGCCCCGGCCCCAGCTCGCACACACCCAGCTCCGCCAGACGGCGCGCCGCCCGCGCTCCCGCCCGCATTCCCTCGTCACCGGTCATCGGGGCAGCGTAACGAGTGCCGATCGCACCTCGCCCGGCGAGCGGGCGGCAGCTGGCCGCCCCGACCGCCCGTGACGCCCCGACCACCCTGGCCGTCCGCACCCCGCCCGGCCTCAACGCGGCAGCTGGCCCTCCCGGTTGATCTCCGTCACCCGGGCCCGCAGCACCACGCCCGGGGACGCCGGCCGCACCGCCTCCGGCGGGCATTCCCACTCCGGCCCGCCGCCGGGCGGCCGCAGCCGCACGTTCGGCCCGGACCGGCCCGTCACCCGGCCGACCCGCCCGTCCCGCCCGTCCACCGCGAACGCGCCCGCCTCGGGCGTACCCGGCTCACATCCCTCACCCGTCATGACCGCTCTCCTTCTCCGCCAGCACCTCGCACAGCCGCAACGCGGTGTCGATGTTGCAGCGGCCCAGGTCGACCAGGGGCGTCGGCTCGTCACCCGCGCACGAGACCGGATCGATCCGCAGGGACGGCAGCTTCACCCCGTACTCCGCGAGCCCTTCCCTCAGCCGCTCCACGGCCTCCTCCGCCGTCCGCACCCGGTCCGCCGCCGCCCTGCGCCGCTCCATCGCTTCCATGCCGCACACCTTCCACTCTGAGTGATGGCCATGCATACCCAGCGTGTTCAACGCGCAGTTGGCCCGTAAGAGGCGCAGTTCCGGCAACCGCTCCGCCGACACGGGCGGTCCCGGCCGGCCACCGCCTCCCCGGGCCCTGCCCTGGAAGCGCTCTCAGCCCTGTCGGTGCCCGGCGCTAGGCTGTAGCCGATCCGGCGGCGACACCGAGCACGTATACGACGCACCTCGCGCACCCACGCGCGTCCTCAAGCACCAGCCCGCGTATCGCCGCCCCCGTCGACGAGGAGCGACCGCCTTGCCCGAGCAGTCCCCCGGTTCCCGGCCCACCCTGGAAGCCGTCGCGGCACGTGCCGGGGTGTCCCGGGCCACCGCCTCGCGGGTCGTCAACGGGGGCGACGGAGTCCGCAAGCCGCTCGTGGACAAGGTGCTCAAGGCGGTCGAGGAGCTGGGCTACATCCCGAACCACGCGGCGCGGACCCTCGTCACGCGGCGCACCGGCGCGGTGGCCGTCGTCATCGCCGAGCCGGAGACCCGGTTCTTCTCGGACCCGTTCTTCTCCCAGCAGATCCGGGGCATCAGCAAGGAGCTGACCGCCCACGACACCCAGCTCGTCCTGCTGCTCGTGGAGGGGCCCGGCGACTTCGACCGGATCGCGCGGTATCTGTCCGGCGGGCATGTGGACGGGGCGCTCGCGTTCTCGCTGCACACCGACGACCCGGTGCCCGCGATCACCCGGCGGGCCGGGATCCCGGCGGTGTACGGAGGCCGGCCCAGCTGGACCGCCGACCCGGGCGACCAGGCCGTGCCGTACGTCGACGCGGACAACCGGGGCGGGGCGCGGCTGGCCGTGCAGTATCTGAAGGACCTCGGACGGCGGCACATCGCGCACATCGGCGGGCCCTCCGACCAGACCTCGGCGATGGACCGGCTGGACGGCTACCGGGACGTGCTGCTGGACGTGGACCCGACGCTGGTGGCCGCCGGGGCGTTCACCGTGGAGAGCGGGGCGCGGGCGATGGCGGAGCTGCTGGAGAGGCGGCCCGATCTGGACGCGGTGTTCGTCGCCAACGACCTGATGGCGTCGGGTGCGTTGCGGGTCCTGCGCGAGCGGGGGATCGCCGTGCCGGAGCAGGTGGCGCTGGTCGGGTTCGACGACATGGACTCGGTGGCCTCGGAGACCGACCCGCCGCTGACCACCGTCAGCCAGGAGATCGAGGGGCAGGGGCGACTGATGGCCCGGCTGCTGCTGCGCGCGCTGGACCGGGACCGTACGGGCAGCGGCGAGGTCCCGGAGTCGGTGATCACCCCGGTCACGCTGGTACGGCGGGCCTCCGCCTGAGCGCGTCGGGGGCGTAGGTACGCGAACGGCGGGCCTCCGCCTGAGGAACCGGAGACCCGCCGCGCCCTACGTCACCGGTGCCGGTCGTCGACCGGCAGCGGTCACTGGTACGGAATCCGCAGCACCGCCGCGTCCGTCCCGGTCTGCACCTGGGACGTGCCGTTGCCGAGCGCGTTCCAGACCTCCAGCCGGACCGTGCCGTTCTTCAGCTCGCCCAGGCTGCCGGTGGCCGCCTGGACGCCCGCCGCCTGCGTGTACTCCTCCCAGCCAGCGACCGGGTCGGTCGCGAAGTAGCGGAAGGTCTCGGCCCGGTCGAACGTGCCGTCGCCGGTGAGGTCGTAGCTGACCCGGACCTGCGGGGCGAGCCCGACTTTCGTGCCCGCGTCCACCCGGAGGCGGAACGCGGTGGCGGCCCCGGCGGAGACCTTGCCGTTGACCTTCTTCACCTCGTAGACGGTCGGACGGTACGGGGTGCCGTCCCGGTTGACGCCGTCGGCCGAGGCGATGGTGTCCGCGCCCGCCGGGTCCGTGGTGGCGGTGGTGAGGACGCCGCCGGTCTTGAGGCGGAAGGTGTTGCCGGTGGACGGCCCCGGCTCCTCCGGGTCGGGGTTGCTGCCGCCGGGTCCGGTGCTCGTGGCCGTCGAACGGGCCGGTACGGAAAGGGTCTTGCCGTCGGAGAAGGTCACCGTGCGGGCGGTCGAGCCGTGGTTGTGCGCGGTGTAGGTGCGGGTGCCGTCCTTGGAGAAGACGGCGGAGGTCGGGATGTCGCCGCTGACCGTCATGTCGGGCGCGCCGACCGTGTTCAGGGTGTTGATCCAGTGGTAGGTGTGCGCCTTGGACTCACCCTGCTCCGGCTCGTAATTCCCGTTCACCCCGTCCCACTTGGCCTTGGCGGCCGCCGGGTCGGCCAGCGACTCGAACTCCCAGAGCAGGTCGCGCCACTCCTGGGCGGGTCCGCCGTTCTCGCGCTCCATCTCGGCGATGTTGCGCTTGATGGCCGCCTTCTCGCGGGCGAGGTGGAGTGAACCGCCGGTCACCGGGAGGACGTTGATGCCGTGGATCTCCTCCGGGTTCGCCGTCCACCAGGTGGAGTACGCGCCGCCGCTGCCCCAGACCATGCCGACCGTGTCGTGGCCGAAGGAGGCGGGGAAGACCTGCTCGTTGGCGTCGAACCAGTACTGGGTGATGGCCTCGGACTCCGTCGTCAGCAGGTAACTGCCGAGGTCCCGCAGCGCGTTGTCACCGGTGGCCGCGCCCCAGAGGACGAGCCCGGCGCTGAGGTTGATGGACTCCGATGACGACTCCTGGTTGTTGCCCGCCGCGAAGCCCTGGTGGCCGGAGGCCCAGCTGTGGCCGGCGTACACGTCGAAGCCGCGCAGGAAGGGGTAGGCGGAGTCGGTGCGGCTGGGGTTGGCGGTGTCGCGGATCAGGTGCTTGATCATCGTGCCCCAGGCCGAGTCGGCCGCCCAGGCCTGGTCGTACTGGGCGATGATCGCCGCCGCGTAGACGTAGTAGCTGTAGTGGAAGTGGTGGTCGTTGAGCTCGGTGTCGCTGCCGTACGAGGCCGGGTAGCCGGTGAGGGTCTTCCAGTCCTTGTCGTAGCTGAACTCGCTGGCCCCGCCCGCCGTGAACCACTCCTGGAGCCGGCCCTTCATCAGGCCGAGGAGCTTGTCGCGGGTGGCGGTCTCGCCGATCTGGTCGGCGACGGGCACCAGCTGGGCGAGGCGGCCGAGCGCCTTGCCGGTCCAGTAGGTGTCCGAGGCCCCGGAGAACGGGTCCGAGGCGTTGGCGACCTCGTTGATGTAGCCGGTCAGCCGGGCCTTGTCGACGCCGCTGGAGGCGGGCAGCGCGGGCACGACGCCGTTGTTCTTCTGGCTGGTGGTGAAGGTGGCGGACTCGCGCACCTTCATCGTGCCGCGCGGCGATACGTACGTGTACGGGGTCAGTGCGTCGGTGGTGTGCAGCCACTGGTGGCGGTACAGGGCCTGGAGCGTGCCGCGCTCGGTGCCCTCCTTCGCCTCGGTGGTCAGACTGTAGGTCGCGCGTACGTTGCCGCCGGTGGTCTGCCAGGCCACCTGCGAGCCGGTGACGAAGCTGAAGGCGTACTTGCGGTAGGTCGCCAGCGCGTCCGTGGCGGGCAGGACGGCGAGCGAGAAGTAGTCCTTGGAGCCGAGGCCCGCGGTGATCGTGGAGCCGGAGACGTTCCAGTCGCTGCCGGTCGGGGCGAACAGCGCGTAGTGGTGTCCGGCGACGGTGATGCCGAGGACGTTGCCGTCGTCGGCGAAGACGGTGGGCGCGGAGGCGGTCGTGACGCGGGCGTCGCCGCCGGAGCCCTTGGCGTACACGAAGGGCATGCCGTGGCCGATGGTGGCCCGGAAGGTGCGGGTGCCGTCGGCCCAGTACGGCGTGACCGTCCAGTCGGACCAGGCGTCGGCCTTGGTGTCGGGTGAGTTCAGTCCGGAGAGGCCGACGGTGAGGTCGGCCTTGTGGGCGTACTCGTACTGCCGGCCGTCGCCGACGATCGCGGGCGTGGTCGGGTAGCCGACCTCCAGTCCGCCGGAGGTCGCCTGGTAGGTGAGCGGGTGGCCGTACATGGGGGTGCTGTACGGGTTGTCGCCGTAGCGCTGGAAGGCGAGCGAGGACCACCAGTCGTTGGTCGGGACCGGCTGGTCCCGGGCGGCGCTGGTGAGCTTGGGGGTGACGGGCGCGCCGGTGTTGGTGGTCGGGCCCGAGGTGCCGGCGGGGCGGCTGTCGGTGTAGCTGCCGGCGCCGGCGGGGATGGTGGCGGCGGCAGCGGGCGATGCGGCGGGGCCCAGGCCCACAGCGGCCACGGCGACGGCGAGGAGTGCCGCCGCGGCGGGTCTGGGGGTGACTCGGGAAACGAGTCCGGAGAGGGAGGTCAGCACGAGCAGCACCTCGATCATGGGGGGCGAAGAGCGCGTTCGAGAGCGCTCTCAAGTGTCAAGGAACGTAAAACTCCTGAAACGTAAGTGTCAAGAGAACGCACACGGGCGGCAGTTGGGCGGTAGTCCGGTGTAACCCCAAGCTGTTATGCGTTCGAGTCTTGACGGGGCGGGGGTGGTGGGGGACGCTCCAGACGCAGGTTTTGAGAGCGCTCTCAAGGCGCTCGGTTCATCCCGAAGCCAAGGGAGGCTTCCCATGCCCATCGCCCGAGCCGCCAAGAGAGCCACCGTCCGCCTCGGCGCGGTCGTGCTCGCCGGGGCCCTCCTCGCCGCCTGTGGATCCGGCGACTCGTCGGACTCGTCCGACAGCGCGGGCGGGAAGGTCACGCTCAACGTCGACCTCTTCGGGTCGTTCGGCTTCAAGGAGGCCGGGCTGTACGAGGAGTACCAGAAGCTCAACCCGAACGTGACGATCAAGCAGAGCGACACCCAGGACGAGGCGGACTACTGGAAGTCGCTCCAGACCCGCCTCGCGGGCGGCGGCGGCCTCGCGGACGTGCAGGGCGTGGAGGTCGGCCGTATCGCGTCGGTCACCCAGCAGCAGGCCGACAAGTTCCAGGATCTGAAGGAATTCGGGGCCGACAAGCTCAAGGACGAGTTCGCCGAGGCCAAGTGGTCGGCGGCGACCACCAAGGACGGCAAGATCCTCGGCCTCGGCACGGACGTCGGCCCGGAGGCGATGTGCTACCGCACCGACCTCTTCAAGCAGGCCGGGCTGCCCACGGACCGCGAGGAGCTCGCGAAGAAGTGGGCCACCTGGGACGGCTACCTGGAGCTGGGCAAGGAGTACAAGAAGAAGGCCCCCGCCAAGAGCGCCTGGATAGACAGCGTCGCCTCGCTCTACGGGATCATGATCGGCCAGGAGAAGGAGCGTTACTACGACGCCTCCGGCGAGCTGATCTACGACAAGAACCCGGCGGTCAAGAAGGCCTGGGACAGCTCCGTGGAAGCGGCCGAGGCGGGCCTGAGCGCCAAGCTCGACCAGTGGTCGCCGCAGTGGAACCAGGCGTTCGCGGCCGGTTCGTTCGCGACGATCCCGTGCCCGGCCTGGATGCTCGGCTACGTCAAGGGCCAGGCCGGTGACGCGGGCAAGGGCAAGTGGGACATCGCCAAGCTGCCCGGCGGCGCGGGCAACTGGGGCGGCTCGTACCTCTCCATCCCGCGCGCTGCCAAGCACAAGAAGGAGGCCTACGCCCTCATCGAGTGGCTGACCGCCCCCGAGCAGCAGGCGAAGGTCTTCCAGAAGCAGGGCAACTTCCCGTCCTCGACGGGCGCCATCGAGACGATCGCGGACGCCGAGGACGACTACTTCTCGGGCGCTCCGATCGGCCAGATCTTCGGTGACGCGGCCAAGGATGCGCCGGTGCAGGTGCTGGGTGTGCACGATCAGAACGTGATGCAGCAGATCACGAACGGGCTGAGCGAGGTCGAGCGCAAGGGCAAGCCGGCGGACAAGGCATGGGAGACGGCGAAGAAGGGCGTGGACAACGTGATCGGCTGACCCCCGGTCCGCACGGTCCAGCACCTCGGATCGGCTGACCCGCCGGTCCGCACGGTCCAGCTCCTCCCCCGCCCGCCCCTGGGGCCGGCCCACCGGTGCACACCACGGTGGCCCGGCCCCACCCCCGTACCCCCGTAGCCCTGCACCTCCGCACCTCCGCATCTCCGCATCTCCGTACCTCCGCAACAGACCGCCCCCGATCCCGAAGGGCCGCACCGTGTCCCTCACCGCCACCGCGAAGGCCGGGCCCCCCGGCCCCGCCGGAACCGGGCCCGGCCCCGACGACGGCCGGGCCGCCGCGCTCCGGCGCACCTGGCGCAAGGCCTCCCCGTACGCCTACATCGCCCCGTTCTTCACGCTCTTCCTGGCCTTCGGCCTCTTCCCGCTCCTCTACACCGCGTTCGTCTCGCTCTACCGGGTCGAGCTCCAGACGAGCGGCGAGATGGCGTGGCGGGGCATCGCCAACTACACGGCGCTGTTCACCGACGAGTACTTCTGGACCTCGCTGCGCAACACGTTCACCATCGGCGTGCTGTCCACGGTCCCGCAGCTGGCGATGGCGCTGGGTCTCGCGCACCTGCTCAACTACAAGCTGCGCGGCCGGACCTTCATCCGCACCGCGATCCTGCTCCCGTACGCGACCTCCGTCGCCGCCGCGACCCTCGTCTTCGCGCAGCTCTTCGGCAAGGACTTCGGGCTGATCAACTACGTGATCGGGCTGGTCGGCTTCGACCCGGTGGACTGGCAGACGGGCACGGTCGCCTCGCAGATCGCGGTCTCGACGATCGTGATCTGGCGGTGGACGGGGTACAACGCGCTGATCTACCTGGCGGGCATGCAGTCGATCCCGCACGAGCTGTACGAGGCGGCGGAGATGGACGGGGCCTCGCGCTGGCGGCAGTTCATCCACGTGACCCTTCCCGGCCTGCGCCCCACGATCATCTTCACCGTCATCATCTCGACGATCGGCGCGACCCAACTCTTCGGCGAGCCGCTGCTGTTCGAAGGGTCGATCTCCGGCGGTATCTCGCACCAGTACCAGACCCTCGGCCTGTACATGTACGAGCAGGGCTGGGGCTTCTTCCACCTGGGCCGGGCCGCGGCCATCGCCTGGGTGATGTTCGTCCTGATCGTGGTGCTCGTCGGGGTCAACGCCCTGCTCGTGCGCCGCCGCGCACGCAAGGAGGCCGGCCGATGACCGCGCTCGCCGCACCGCCGACCGCGCCCGAGAAGGGCGATCCGCCGCAGAGCCCGCCGTCGGGCCGGCGCATCGGCAAGGGAGGCGCGGGCCGCACGATGAAGGGCGGCTGGCTCTCGTACCTGATCCTCGGCTTCGCCCTCCTCATCTCGGCGTTCCCGTTCTACTGGACGATCGTCACTGCCAGCCGGTCCAACGCGGACATGGCGAAGGTCCCGCCGAGCCTGCTGCCAGGACCGAACCTGATCAAGAACTTCGAGCAGGTCCTCGAAGAGGCGGACATCGGCAAGGCGCTGCTGAACTCGCTGATCGTGTCGGGTTCGATCACGATCGGCACGGTGCTGTGCTGCACGCTGGCCGGATTCGCCTTCGCCAAGCTGAAGTTCAAGGGCCGCAACGCCCTGCTGACGCTGACGATCGGGACGATGATGATCCCGCCGCAGCTCGGTGTGATCCCGCTCTTCATGCTGATCGCCGAACTCCAGTGGGTGAACCAGCTCCAGGCGGTCATCCTGCCGGGCCTGGTCTCCGCCTTCGGCGTCTTCTTCATGCGCCAGTACCTGGTGCAGTCGCTGCCGGACGAGCTGATCGAGGCGGCCCGGGTGGACGGCGCGTCCACGGCCCGCATCTTCTGGTCGATCGTGGTCCCGATCGCGCGGCCGGGGATGGCGGTGCTCGGGATGCTCACGTTCATGACGGCCTGGAACGACTTCTTCTGGCCGATCATCGCGCTGTCCTCGCAGGAGCCGACCGTGCAGGTCGCGCTGCGTCAGCTCGGCGGCGGTTACGTCAACGATCAGTCGGTGATCATGGCCGGCACGCTGCTCGGCACGCTGCCCGTGCTGCTGGTCTTCGGCCTGCTGGGCCGGCAGATCGTCGGCGGCATCATGCAGGGCGCGGTCAAGGGCTGACCCGCGCTCCCCCCTCTGCTCGCCCCATCTGCTCGCCCCCTCACTTCCTGGAGTGTCCGTCTCATGACCGCTGTCGATGCCCGTCCGGCGAGCTCCGCGAGCCCCCGCCCCGAGACCGTGGCAGGCCTCCGCTTCCCCACCGCCTTCCGCTGGGGGACGGCCACCGCCGCCTACCAGATCGAGGGCGGGGCGACCGAGGACGGCCGTACGCCGTCCATCTGGGACACCTTCAGCCGGACGCCCGGCAAGGTGCGCAACGGCGACACCGGCGACATCGCCGCCGACCATCTGCACCGGATGCCGGACGACGTACGCCTGATGAAGGAACTCGGCGTCACCGACTACCGGTTCTCCGTCTCCTGGCCCCGGGTCCAGCCGACCGGCCGGGGCCCGGCCGTGGAGCGCGGCCTGGACTTCTACCGCCGACTGGTCGACGAGCTGCTGGCGGCCGGCATCAGACCGGTGGCGACGCTCTACCACTGGGACCTGCCGCAGGAGTTGGAGGACGCGGGCGGCTGGCCGGAGCGGGACACGGCGCACCGGTTCGCGGAGTACGCGGGCCTGGTGGCGGGCGCTCTGGGCGACCGGGTGCCGACCTGGACAACGCTCAACGAGCCCTGGTGCGCGGCGTTTCTCGGGTACGGGAACGGGGTCCACGCCCCGGGCCGGACCAGCGACCTCGCGGCCCTGCGCGCCGCCCACCACCTGAACCTGGCGCACGGCGCGGGCGCGAGGGTCCTGCGGGACCGCCTCCCGGAGACGGCCGAGATCTCCCTGACCCTCAACCTCCACGCCCTGCGCCCGCTGACCGACACGGAGGCGGACCGGGACGCGGTGCGCCGGATCGACGCGGTGGCGAACCGGATCTTCCTGGACCCGGTCTTCCACGGCCGGCTGCCGCAGGACCTGGTCGAGGACACGGCGGCGGTGACGGACTGGTCGTTCGTGAAGGAGGGCGACCTGGAGGTCACGTCGACGCCGATCGACTCGCTGGGCATCAACTACTACTCGCCCAGCGTGGTTTCGGCGGGCACGTCGGAGTCGCCCTCGCCGTGGGCGGGCGCGGAACAGCACGTGGCGTTCACCCCGGCGGCGGGCCCGCGCACGGCGATGGACTGGCCGGTGGACGCGAACGGCCTGTACGAGCTGCTGACCCGCCTGCGCGACGAACTCCCGTCCGTACCGGTGCTGGTGACGGAGAACGGCGCGGCGTACGACGACTACGCCGACCCGGAGGGCGAGGTGCACGACCCGGAGCGGGTGGCGTACCTGGAAGCCCATCTGACGGCCGTGCACCGGGCGATCGCGGACGGGGTGGACGTACGCGGGTACTTCCTGTGGTCGCTGCTGGACAACTTCGAGTGGGCGTACGGCTACAGCAAGCGGTTCGGCATCGTGCACGTGGACTTCGCGTCGCAGCGGCGTACGGCGAAGGACAGCGCGCGGTGGTACGCGGAGCTGATCGCGCGGGGCGGGCTGGAGGGGTGAGGGGTTGAGCCGCCTGCGGGGCTGAGGGCTCACGGCTGAGGTTCGCGATTCCATCCGGGGCTCCGGGGTGCAGCACACCCCGGGGCCCTTTGGTGTGCCCGGACCGCGACGGCGGGCGATGCCCGACGCTCGGCACCGTCGGGCCCGACGTCCGATGCCCGATGCCCGATGCCTCCCGGATTCGGCCGGGCTGCTTTCGGGCTGCTTTCGGCCGGATGAAAGATCGACGATGGGCGGCGGACGAGCGGGGGATGGGCCCGGTGAGCGACGGATCGCCGGGCCTGCCGGACGCCCATCCGGCCCGGTGAACGGGGGAGGTGGACCCCTCCGGTCCTGCGAAGGGTGCGCGCGGCCCCCGTACGACGACCGCGCGGCAACCGCTTCCCTTCCCGGAAGCAACATGGCGCGAATACGCCCCTTCCGGCGGGCACCGCGGGACAAGCCCCTTGACGACCTCCCGCCCTCCGTCCCTATGGTCTAGACCAAGAAGCGAGGGCGGTCGGCCCGTCGATCACGTACCGACTCCGCCCCGCCCCATCCACGGATCCAGCACCGCTCCCCACACCCGCTTCCCCGCCCCCACCTCCAGGCGCGCACCACCCCGCACCGGCCCCGGGCGCCCCACGCGCCCGACGAGCCGCGCGGGCCACCCATGCACGTTTTCCCACCCCCCACAGACAGCGGGAGATCGCACATGACAAGCCGCACCGTAGAGCCGACCCTTCCCCCACGCACCACGACGAACTCAACAACCGTTCCAGGACTGCGAGTTGGGGGCAGACTGACCGAACTGGCCAGGCTGGTCGACACCCACGCCCTGACCCTGCTGAGGGCGACGGTAGGCATCGTCTTCGTCGGCTTCGGCGTACTGAAGCTGTTCCCCTCGGCCAGTCCGGCGGAGCAGCTGGCCGTGGACGCGGCGACGAAGATGACCCTGGACCTGGTGCCGGAGACGGTACTGCTCCTCTCGCTCGCGACGCTGGAGACGGCCATCGGGATCGGCCTGATCGTGGGCCGCCGCCTGCTGCGCCCGGCGCTCGTGGCGTTCTTCCTCCACATGGGCGGCGTGTTCTCGACCCTCTTGCTTCTCCCCGACGCGATGTGGCAGCCCCACTCCCCCGCGCCGACCATGGAGGGGCAGTACGTCGTCAAGAACGTGGTCCTGGTGGCCGTGTGCCTGGTAGTCGCCGCCGACGCGTGGGCACGCGGGTCCGGGTCCGGACCCCGGCACCGTCCCCGGCCAGGAACCCGGTCCGGCCCCCGGCCCGGCCCCCGTTCACGGAGGCCGGACCGGACAGCCTGAGCAACGGCGGCGCGAGCGGGCCGGGGCCGGTACGGGCATCAGCCCACGTGGGCCGGCACCTCGGCGGACTGGTGCGGGGTGGCCGCGAGGCGGCGGCCCCGGAGCATGGTCGCGGCGATGACCGCCGCGACCACCAGGGTGACGGCGGTGGCGAGGAAGACCGCGGAGTAGCCGTCCGTGAGGGCGTCCGCCTGGCCGCCGCCGGCCGCGGCGGAACGTTCGACGGCGCCGAGGTAGATCGTGGTGAACACCGACAGCCCGACGCAACCACCGATCTGCATGGCGGAGTTGACCAGGGCCGATGCGGCACCGGCATCGTGGTGGTCGACGCCGACGAGGGCGACGTTCTGCACCGGGATGATCACGAAGGCGATCCCGATGCCGACGACGACCAGGCCGCCGAAGACCTCGGTCCAGTAGCTCCCGTCGGCGGTGATGAAGGTCAGCCACAGCATCCCGGACGCGGCGATCAGAGGCCCACCGGTCATCAGCACACGCGGGCCCCGGGTGGGCAGCAGCCTGGCGGCCACGGGCGCGGTGACCATGGTGGCGAAGGTCATCGCGAGGCTCGCGAGCCCGGCGAGCAGCGGGGAGAGCCCGAGCACGATCTGCAGGTGGAACATCAGGTAGAGGGTCATCCCGATGTAGACGGCGCCGATCGTCGCCTGGATGAGGAACGCCCCGGCGCGGGCCCGGTCCCGCACGATCCGCAGCGGCAGCAACGGCTGCGCGGCACGGGCCTCGATCCACACGAACGCCGCCAGCAGCACCAGACCGCCGGCGAGGAAGCCGATGGTGTCCGGCTCGGTCCATCCGGACTCGGCGAGGGTGAACCCGTAGACCAGGGCGGCCAGGCCGAGGGTGACGGCCAGGGTGCCCCAGATGTCGTAGCCGTCGCCGCCCTCGACCCGGCTCTCGGAGACGAACATCAGGGCGCCGACCAGGCCGACGACGGCGAAGACGATGTTGACCAGCAGGCACCAGCGCCAGTCGGCGAACTCGGTCAGGACACCGCCGAGCGCCAGGCCGACGGCGGCACCGGTACCGGCGACGGTGCCGAAGACGGCGAACGCCGTTCCGCGCTCACGCCCGGCCGGAAACGTGACGGTCAGCAACGCGAGCGCCGCGGGCGCCAGCAGCGCCGCGAACACGCCCTGCAGGCCGCGCGCCGCGATCAGCTCGGTCCCGCTCTGCGCGAGACCGCCCCACGCGGAGGCGGCCCCGAAGCCGAGCATCCCGACCATGTAGCTGCGCTTGCGCCCCCAGTAGTCGGCGACGCGTCCGCCGAGCAGCAACAGCGCGCCGAAGGCGAGGACGTACGCGGTGATGACCCACTGCCGCTCGGTGTCGCTCAGCTCCAGCTCGCGCTGGGCCTGGGGCAGGGCCACGTTGACGATCGTCGCGTCGAGCACGACGACCAGCTGGGTCAGGGCGATCACGGCCAGCGCCCACCAGCGGCGGGGGTCAGGATCGGTGGGCCGGGACGGCAGGAGGACAGACACGAAAAAACCTCCGGGGTTCTGTCTAACGAGCGCCGGAGGTTTCAAGCCTCGGACCAGACACCGGACGGCCGGGTCTGACCACCTCGACCACGGGGCCGAGCACATCCATCCTAACCACGGCCCGCCGACCGGTCCGGACCACGGAGGACCGTGATCCGGCTCACAGAACGGCGTGACTCTCCCCGCGCATGCGGGGTTGTTCCCGCGTTCCTCGACGGGTTCGATGGAGCGATGATGCTGTCCCCGCGTGTGCGGGGTTGTTCCCAGACCCAGGCGGGCGACGGAGGAGCGGGCCCGGTGGTCCCCGCGTGTGCGGGATTGTTCCCGCGTACACCTGGCTCCAACTTGAGGGGTACGGGTTCACCCCTGCGTGTGCGGGGCCCCTCAGAGTCCGCCTCCTGGCCCCGAACAAGCCCCGTGAGCTGGTACTTGGCGCAAAATATTGCCGCTCCGATGGAACGGATTCGCTGAGACAGAACCTGGACATTCACGCAATCGTTTGAAGATCGGCCCGCCCCTAACGTCGTCGTTGTCAGCAGGAAGCACCGCACACGACAGCCGTTGGAGATCATGATGCGCTCGCGTCTCGCCACCCGTTCCGCCCGTCTCGTCCTGGCCGCCGCGGTCGTGACAGCGCTCGCCGCCGCGACCACCGCCTGCGGCCCCGAGGACCCCACGGAGTCCGGCGCCGCCGCCCCCTCCTCCTCGTCGCCCTCCGCAGGGGGCGGCGACAGCAAGGGCGAAACATCCTCCGGCGACAGCGCATCGACCGGCGGGAGCACATCGACGAACGGCTCCAACTCCACCGGCGGGGCAGGCGACAAGGGCGACTCCTCGACCGGCGACAAGAGCGGCTACGGGCAGTCCTGCGGCACCAACGACCTGGACTTCACGGTCACATGGGAGGCCCAGCCGATCAGCCACTACCTCGTCACCGCCAAGGCCAAGTCCGGCATCACGTGCTACCTGGACGTCAACACGCCCAGCGTGTCCTTCGGTTCGGCCGCCGACGGCGTCGCATCGCCCGTCGGGCAGGGCGGCGAGGACCCGATCAAGCTCTCCGGCTCCTCCGTCGCGTACGCCGGTATCAACGTCAAGACCACCGAGGGTGACGGCGGCAAGCAGTTCGAGCACGTCATCATCGCCACCTCCGAGGAAGACCCGAACCCCGCCCAGGTCGAGCTGCCCGACGCGGCCACCGTGGACAAGCCGATCGTGACCAACTGGTCGACCAAGCGCAACGAGGTCATTCCGCGCATCGTCTGACGCGCGACGAGCAGCGGCCTCACACCACCCGGATCACATGCTTGCCCCGCACTCCACCCGCCTCCAGGGCGCGGTGGGCGGCGGCGATGTCCGACAGCGGGTGGACCGTGTCGACGACGGGCCGCAGGTCACCACGCTCCACGTACGCGGTCAGTTCGGCGAACAGATCGTGCTTCGGGTTGCCGCTGAAGAAGCGGACCCGCTGCCGGCCGTGCACGGCCGAGCCCAGCAGATAGCCGATGCTCCGGACCGGATGGTCGATGTCGAAGGCGATGGAGACCAGACGGCCGCCGGGCGCCAACCGCCGCCGCAGCGCGCGGTGTTCGGTGCCGACGGTGTCCATGATGACGTCGTAGCGGTCCAGGTCCGCCAGGGCGGTGGCCCGGTGGTCCAGCACCTCGTCAGCCCCCAACTCCCGCACGAAGTCGGCATTCTTGGCCCCCGCGAGCCCGGTGACATGCGCGCCGAGGGCCTTGCCGAGCTGGACGGCGACACTGCCGACGCCACCGGACGCCCCGCGCACGAGCAGGCGTTCGCCCGCCCGCAGACCGGCCTTGTCGCGCAGGGCGGTGAGGGCGGTGGTGCCCCCGGCGGGCAGCGAGGCGGCCTCGGTGAGGGTGACGTTCTCGGGGGCGTACGCGATCTGGCGCGGCCGGACGGAGACGTACTCGGCCGCACTGCCGAAGGTACGCCCCAGGATGCCCCACACCCGGTCGCCGACGCGGAGCCCGGTGACGTCGGGGTCCACCTCGGCGACCTCGCCCGCGAAGTCGAGCCCGGTCCGCTGCGGGAACCGGCGGCCGGTGACGAACCGGACCCGCCCGGCGCGCCCGTACAGCTCACCGCCGTTGACGCTCGCCGCGTGGACCCGGACCAGCACCTCACCGGGCTTGCGCACCGGCACCGGCACCCGGCCCTCGTAGAGGACCTCGGGCGGTCCGTAGCTGTCGTAGAGCGCGGCGCGCATGTCGTCGTTCACGGTGGAGTGGTCCTGTCTGTTCCGTGGGTACGGGGAAGGGGGAAGCCCCGCCCTCACTCCACGGTAGACAGATAAACGGAAGACCCCCTCCATTTACCGTAAAGTGAGAGACATGCCAGCTCAGCCCTCTCACAACCCGCCCCCAGCCACCCCGGACCCCGGCCCCGAGGCGCTGCGGGCGGACGCCCGGGAGAACCGGGAACGCATCCTGCGGGCCGCCCGCGAGGCGTACGCGCTGCACGGCATCGACGTACCGATCAGCGCCATCGCCCGCCGGGCCGGGGTCGGCGTGGCGACCCTCTACCGCCGCTTCCCCACCCGCGACGCGCTGATCACCGAGGCGTTCACGGAGCAGCTGACCGAGTGCGCGGGCGCACTGGACGAGGCCCTGGAGGACCCGGACCCCTGGCGCGGCCTCTGCACGGCACTCGGGAAGGTGTGCGCGATGCAGGCCGCCGACCGGGGCTTCACCCACGCGTTCCTGGCCCGCTTCCCGGGCGACACGGCGTACGCCGGGGAGCGCGACCGGGCGGAGGAGGGCCTGGCCCTGCTGGTCCGCCGGGCGAAGGAGGCGGGAGCGCTGCGCCCGGACTTCGACGTCTCGGACGTGGTGCTGGCCCTGCTGGCGAACAACGGCGTGGCGACGGGGGCGGGCCCGGACGCCGCTGCCGCGTCCCGCCGACTGGTGGGCTACCTGCTGGAGTCATTCCGCGCCACACCGTCCGCCGGGCCGCTCCCGCCGCCGGTGCGGCTGGAGTTGGAGCGGTTGGGCGGGGCGGGGTGAGATTCCGCAAAGAGGAGTGGGCAGTCGAGCTTCGGTCGGCACAATGGGTCTGCTCGGCACGTAGGCCTTCCCGCCCGCATAGCCCATAGTTCAGGAACTTTGATCCCGCGCGTGCGGGGGTGTCCCCTCGAAGAACTCTTGCCGTAGAAACCTGGCGGAGTGCCCCCTGCGCGTGCGGGGTGCTCCAGTGATGTCCGGCATGGGCCTGGGAGTTGACCGACGGTCCCCACGTGTGTGGGGGTGCTCCCACCATTCGCGCCTGATTGCGATCGTTTGCGGCGTGGTCCCCGCGCATGCGGGGTTGTCCCCTTGGCCGATTCGTTGCCAGTGGAGTAGGTCGCGTGGTCCCCGCGCGTGCAGGGCTTGCTCCCAGTCGAAGCCCATGTTGCTGCGGGTGGTCCGGCCGGCTTGGCGTCCGAAGGTCTTGTGGCCGCCGCCGGGGATCCGGTCGAGCTTCTTCACGTCGATGTGAATCAGCCCGCCGGGGCGGTCGCGTTCATAGCGGCGGATCACTGCGCCGGTGGGGCGGTCGAGCCAGGACAGGCGGTTCACTCGGTGGCGGGTCAGGATCCGGTGGACGGTCAAGGCGGGCGACCCCAGAGGTCGGGCCGATCCGGGCCGGTAGGAGCGTGTGGCCGGTGCGCAGCCGACAGACGTCGGCCTTGATGTCCGCCGGGTCCTGTGCGGTTCCCTCAAAGCTTGCTGGAGCGGTCCGCAACAGCCCGCCTCACCTTCGGATCGCCACCGCCTCAGCCACATGTGGGCCGTCGCTCGCTCGCGGTATCCCCATCTCAGCCGCCACATGCACAACGGGACACAACGGGACGGCTGGAGCAGACAAGCTCGACGAGCAGTCGCCTGCCGTGAACGATCAACCGGGCATCACGGTGGGACACGAAGGCCTCCGTGCGGTGAAGATTCGACACCTCCACCGCACACGGGCTCCTTCGCCATGGTCAAGCCTGGCCAGAGTCTCGGCGACAACTCCGCTTGCCCCGCTTCACACAGGGGGCGAAAATGGTGCATTCAAGGGCGTTCCACCAATCGCGCGCCACCTGGGGAGGCTTTCCCGATGAGCGAACGGCCCCATGCGTGGCGCACGCTGGACCACGACGAACTGGCGCACATGGTCGGGTATGTGAACCGGGTCGTACAGGTCGCGGGCAAATACACCCTCGACGCGCCCTTCGAGGTCGGCTGGGGGAACATCGTCCTCGACGTCACCCCCCGCGGGCTGAGGACGCCGACATTCCGCCAGCCGGGGGTAACTTTCACCGTGCACTACCGTCTGCTCGACGGTGACGTCGTCATCGAGGCCGATACGGGCTCGCGGACCGTGTCGCTGACCAAGAGGACCGTCGCCTCGTTCTTCGAGGAGTTCTGCGACGCGACGGCCGAACTGGGCGTGGACCGGCCGCGTACGACACTGGTCTGCGAAATCCCGGACTGCGCGCCGACCTTCCAGGGCGACCGCACCGAACGCACCTGGGATCCCCGCGCGGCGCGGCTGATGTGGGAAGCCTGGAACATCGCCGCCGGCGGGCTGGAGGCGTGGCAGGCGCCCTTCCGCGGGAACCATCCCCGCGTCGGCGTGATGTGGGGCGGCTTCGACCTGTCGGCGACGCGGCACAGCACACGGCCCACGGAGCCGCCGCCCGGCCGCCCGGCGTTCCAGCGGAACGCCCAGCTCTCGGCGTACGTGTCGGTGGGCTTCGCCTTCGGGGACGCCTCGGCACCGCAGGCCGGGTTGTACGCCTACATCTGGCCGGCGCCGGCCGGGCTCGAGGGCCGTTCCTGGAGTGTGGAGGGCGCGGCCTGGCACCCCGACGCCGGTCTGGTCCGCCTACCGTGGGACAGGCTCGGCGAGACGGCCGACCCGCACCGGTCGATCGTGGCGTTCGGCGATGCCGTCTACCAGGCGGCCGTGGACCTGGCGGGCTGGCCGGCCGACTGCGCCGGGCTCCGGGTGGACGGCTGGTACATGAGCAAAACCCCGCCGGAGCGCGTCCGGGCGGCGGAGAAGATACATCGGCACTGAACCGGCGGGACGGGCAGCCGCACGGCCCTGGAGGAATGGGGGAGAGATTCCATAGCAAGCATTTCGGGCCTTAACTCTCCAAAGACCATGGCCTGGAAGTCGTCACCTGTGGCGATCCGTACCTCAGCCGCGAGAGGGATGATGCCCAACTCCACGGAGGTCAGTCCGTTCACGGACATCAGCCTGTCCAGCTGATCGGCCTCCTCGGCGTCACGCATCACGCCGTGCAGATCGGCGTGCCGGGACAGGACGCTGCGTGCGTACTCAGGCGTCTGGGGACGCCGGGAACAACAGCTGCGCTGAATCCCCGGAACGTCGTGGTCCTCTCGTGCTGGTCACCGAGCGCATCCTGCACGGCGCGGTGACCGCCCGCCAATTGGCGCCACCGGGATCGGTGGTAGTCGGTGCTCACATGGGAGTAGGTACCCGCTGGATGAACTCTTCGTATGTGCACGCGTAGTGCCATGCGGCGTCACGCACCTGACAAGCCCGGACAACCTGTTCCGGCTCGGTGGTCAGCTCCATACGCCGATCCGCGTCCTCCCAGTTGAAGCGAGCCAGGAGCCGGGAGTCGAACAGCCAGAAGTCCCCCTGTGCCGTGATGCCAATGCTGTCAGCCACCGAACGGTGCAGGTAACGGATGTCCTCTCCGGCGGCAAGATTGTCAGGAGTCGTGGCCAACAGGTACCGCTGGTTGTCCGTCGCGGGCTCGTCGACGACACGGACGCGCTCGATACGTCGCCCGGTCGCCGTCTGCGCGCGGGCGTTGACGAACCACGGACCGTTCTCGTCCGCCGGCGGGGCGATGCCCTGCAGGAACCGCTGGTACTCCTCGGTCTCCTGATCGGCGGCGTACCCTCGGCGGGTTTCCAGCCGCCAAGCTGTGTGCTCGAAGCCGGTCCGGAAGAAGTCAAGAATCCGGCCGGCGGGGACTGCGTCCTGCAACGTCACTCCTTGGGGGCGAAGTTGACGAGGAGGGCACGGTCGACCACGACCAGCGATTCCCCCTCTAACGGGTTGGCCATCTGAGCGAGGACCTCGGGGTCGGTGACCGTATAGCCCTGGACCAGGATCTCGCCCGTGTCGACATCCTCGTAGAGCGTCGGGCACTCGCCGGTCTTCGAGTTGGTGCCGAGCATCCGCAGCGTGCGGGCCATGTGCGTCCCCTCTCGTCGCACCCGACCGGGTTGGCCAGGTGCGACCGACCGTAGCCCGGCGTTCGAGAAACACGACACGGTTCCATGAGCAGGGCTCATCGACCTGCGAGCCGGTATCGCTCCGGCCGAGCGAGTGGCCACGAACCTGTGCCAGAAGCCGAAGCCCCGCGTTCCTGAGACGCCTCTGCGGGAAGCTGAACTGAGCGTCGTGCCGATCATGGCGAGCCTGGGGCCCGCTGCCGCGTCCCGGCAGCTGGTGGGTACCTGCTGGAGTCGTTCTGGGCCGCATCCTCAGCCGGTCGGTCCCACCACCGGTGCGGCTGGAGTTGGAACGGTTGGGCGGGGTTGGATGAGGGGCGACGCCCGCCGTAGGAGGGTGAACGGTCGGGCCTCGGTTGGCACAATGGGACAGTGAGCGCTCGCGATGCAGGCGCCTGCGACTTGAGGTAGAAATGTCCGTTTCTCAAGAAGCGATGAAAAGTAGCCTCCCGGCCACATAAACCCCCAGGTCAGGAACTGTGGTCCCCGCGCGTGCGGGGGTGGTCCCGCCCGATTCGGCTCCTGGTCGCTGGGGGACGAGTGGTCCCCGCGCGTGCGGGGGTGGTCCCGCCCGATTCGGCTCCTGGTCGCTGGGGGACGAGTGGTCCCCGCGCGTGCGGGGGTGGTCCCGACCAGCTCCAGCGAGATGTCATCGACGCCGTGTGGTCCCCGCGCGTGCGGGGGTGGTCCGGATGCACCCCGTCCTCTAATCAGGGAAGAGGCGAGGGTGCTCCGCTGCGAGCGCCCCAGTGATCGCCTCGTCGGTTGGATCCGTGACGTGCCAGCTGTGCTCAGAACCGTGCTCGGCGAAAAACTCGCACGCTTCCCTCCGCGCGTCGAGCGCAGAACACCACGGCAGCGACACCGGGCGGGCCCGCTCCGCGTTCCATCGGGCCCAGACCGCGCTTCCGGGCCGCCCGCCCTCGTCCCACAGCATTGCCGCGTGATCATCATCGTGGTCCTCGCCCAGTTCGCAGAGTACGTAGCCGGGTTCCGGTCGGTCTCCGGGGACGGACAGGGCGAGCAGGAAGTCCGGAGGGCGCAACAGCACAACTTCCGTGCACTGGTTCATGGTTATGGCTGTCCTCATACGTTGTCGGGACCGTCGCCGGATACGAGGCGTTCGGCCAGCAGGTCACCGAGCGGGTCCGTCACGCTCCAGGAATGGGGCGCAGGGTGGTGGTCGAAGAACGTGCACATCCGCACAACGCCTGTGTCGAGGTGGCGCAGGATGGCCGGGCACCACGGCACGGTGGCCACCCGGTGGGCGCATTCCGAGCCGGCTCCGGTCCAGAAGAACCACAGGGCCGGGGTATTCGGCGGCTCGGCCGACGCGGACCAAAGGTGTGCGGCGTGCTCGGTGCGGGCGTCGTGCTCGGCGAGTTCGCAGAGAAGGAAGTGGTCGAGGGTGAGAGAGCCCGGCGGGGTGTCGGCCCCGCCGTCCGCAGCGACGACGGCGTGCAGGACGTCGTCAAGAGGGGTCTGGGTCACAGCAGTGCATTGCAGCACGTCGGTCCCTTCTGTCGACGGGGCCTAGAAATCGGCCAGGGAACCTCGCCACCCTGCGAGCGTCAGGCTCAACCCGACCGCAGGGTCAACCACGGTGAACACCACGGGAAAACCCGCCTCCAGCGCACGTATCGCATGGTCCTGGCGCTCACCATCAGTGGCCCAGGCCCGCAATCCCTGCGGAGCGCCGGAGCCGTGGAATCGGACCGGCCGTACATCACCGGTCGACAGCCACGGCGGGGCGGAGGCAACCGAGCGCCCGTGTCCGTTGGCCAGGCGGAGCGCCTGGCCCCGCAGCCACAGAAGCACCAGCCGCCGGTTCCGTACGGTCACGCCGCCGAGCGAGGCGATCCGCCGCCCGTCCGTCACGGTGACCTCGGCGGCATAGCCCGCGCGCCTCACGCGGCACGCTCGTCGGCGTCGGTACGGGAGTCAGGGGTACGGATCAGGCGCCGGAGCCGTTCCGCCGCGACCTCGACCTCCTCCACCACCGCCATGCGCGTCGCATATCTGCTCTCGATCGCCGCTTCCAACTCGGCGAAGAACAGGGCCCGGTAGGCCGGATCGGACTCGATGCGTACGAGTTCGACGAACGGTGCGACGGGCCGTGTCGGACGCCGGGCGAGCACCCGCATAAGCCCGGAGAAGCTGAGCCGCAGGTGAACCTCCGCCGCTCCGAGGGCGAGGAGGAGCCGTACGCGTAACCGGGTCGGAGAGCTCACAACACCTCACCCCGGCTACGGGCGTTGGCCCGCGCGGTACGGGCACGAAGCTGCTCTATGGGGAGCGCGAGGCGTACGGAGCGAGGCTCGGCCTCCCACTCGGTTCCGCCGCCGATGGGGCGGAGAGACCAGTAGGGGCCGGCGGCCCCTCGGAACTCGCCCACGCGGTCGCCGCGGCTGGTATCGACCAGGAAGGTTCCGGGGGCAGGGAGGTCAGGGGGTGGCTCTTCGGGATTCGGACGAGCGTGCACTTCGTACACCTATCGCTCCTCTCCGTAGCTGTTCGGCTACCGGGGCGATTCAGCGTGACCTAACGTGAAGAACCCTTCAACTGACTGTTCTCGAAGGAAGAGTAGGGAGCGCGGCATGGTCAACATCAAGCAGCTGAACCCCGCCAGCAGCCCGCAGGCGGCCTACGGTGCCCGTATCCGCAAGTATCGGGAGGCACGGGGGTGGAGCCAGGACGAACTGGCCCCGAAGATCGGGTACTCCAGTCAGCACATCTCGGCCGTGGAAACTGTTCGCAAGCCGCCAACTCTGCGCTTTTCGAGGAAGTCCGACCAGGCATTTGGTACGACCGGAACGGCCGACTCCTTCGAGCGCGAGTGGTCGGAGATGCGGAACGGCTCGCTGCTGGAGGGCTTCCCGGAGTACGTGGGGTACGAGGGGCGGGCGGTGGAGATCAGGTTGTTCGAGGTCGGCCTCGTTCCTGGGCTGTTACAGACGCCGGAGTACGCGCGGGCCGTTGCCTACGGGGACGTCGAACGCGGGTCCATCACGGCTGAACAGGCCAACGAACGCGTCGCGTTCCTGGCGCAGCGACAAGCAGCACTGGTGCGGTCACGGCCACCCATGGTGTTTGTCGTCATGGACGAGAGCTGTCTCCACCAAGCCGTCGGCGGCCCGGAGGTCATGGCTGCCCAGCTCCAACGGCTGGAGGAGATGGCAGCGCTGCCCAACTGGATCATCCAGGTGGCGCCGTTCAGTCTCGGCGCGCGCAGGGCGTTCGACCTACCGGTCTATCTGCTGACCATGACCGACCGGTCCATCGTCGCTTATGCCGAATCGCAGGCGCAGGGGTACGTCGAACGCGAAACGTCATTGGTAGCCCCTATGTTCACGGCCTACCATCAAATGCAGGGCGAATCGCTCTCGAAAGCGGCGTCTGTGGCCAAGATCAGCCAGTTGCGAAAGGGCACTCCGTGAAGACCGAATCCCCCCGTTGGTTCACGTCCTCGTACAGCTCGAACGGCGGTGCCTGCGTCGAGGTTGCCGTCAACCTGGTCGCCTCGCGGGGCATCGTCCCGGTCCGCGACTCGAAGGACATCAGCAGCCCCGTACTGAGCTTCCCCGCCGACGCGTTCTCCACGTTCGTCGCCGGCGTACAGGCGGGAAGGCTTGACGCCGCCTGACGAGTCGAGCCTGCAACGCCCCACTGTGCTAAGCACGGTGGGGCTTCCTGCTATGAAAGGACACCTCGTGACGAACGAATCCCCTCGTTGGTTCAAGTCCTCGTACAGCGACAACGGTGGCAACTGCATCGAGATCGCCACCAACCTCGCCGCCTTGCGCGGCATCGTCCCGGTCCGCGACTCCAAGAGCGCGGACGGCCCGATCATCGACGTTTCCACGGAGGCGTTCTCCACCTTTGTGGCTGACGTGCAGGCGGACAGTCTCGACTCCGCCTGACCAGCTGATGCAGCGCCGCCTCACCGCGCCTGGCGTGGTGGGGCTGTCCATCCGGGGTGGGCAGGGGCCCCGACTGCGAGGTGCGCGGAATCAGATCTCGATCAACCCGCGTTCGACGTTAGGTTGGAGCCTGAGGAAACACGCACAGTCGGATGCCCAGTTGGCGGCGCAAGCAGTGCGGGAGGCGAGCTGAAATGTCCGCTTCCCCAGAAGTCATGGAAAACGGCCTCCGGGCTGCATAAACCCGCAGGTCAGGAACTGTGGTCCCCGCGTGTGCGGGGGTGTTCCCCACTGGGGTGCCTGGGCGCTCACGAGCGAGGCGTGGTCCCCGCGCGTGCGGGGACAGTCCTGCTCGCCCCCGCCCCCAACACGGGAGCGCAGGAACACGCCTCGTGTTCAGCCCCGGCTCAGACCGGCAGACAAGCACCCGCAAGGCAGCCGGACTTCACGCCGAGGTCCCCTTGGTGGCACGCAGAATCGCCGTGTGGCCGGCGGTTGCCTGGCCGGAGAACTTCGTCAGCTCTCCGACCTCATCCATGTTCGAGATCACCACCGGGGTCAGAACGGACTTGGCCTTCTCCTTCAGCACTTCCAGGTCGAGTTCGATGATGACGTCGCCCCGGCTGACGCGCTGTCCCTCCTCGGCGACGCGCCGGAACCCCTCACCCTTCAGCTCGACGGTGTCGATGCCGACGTGGACGAACACCTCAAGGCCGCTCTCGGTCTCCATGGAGAACGCGTGGTTGGTCTCGAAGATCTTGCCGATGATGCCGGCGGCCGGTGCGACGACCGTGCCCGCCGACGGGTTGATGGCAATGCCGTCACCGACGATCTTCTCCGCGAACACCACGTCGGGAACGTCCTCGATACGGACGATCTCCCCTGACAGGGGCGCATAGATCTCTTCCGTGACCGCCGAACTGTCTCGCCCGGCCGCCGCCCGACGATCGAGCGCCAGAACAGGATCAGAAGGCAGGCCCGCAGCGGCCGCACCAGTGATCACGGCAGCGAGAGCGGCACGGCGGGATACGAATCGACTCATACGGACATGATGATCCGCGCGTCTCGGTACCAGGTGTGCGACACGGGCCTCCCCGTCGCTCGCGCTCACCACCAGAGCATCAGCCGCACGACCTCGCAGCCACTGACCGGGGGGCGACCGGACTTCGATGGCATGCAGTCATAGTTCGATGACACGGGGCGGCCGTATCGTTGCCGGTGGTGCAGGTCGTTCGGTCCCCGCGTATGCGGGGGTGCTCCCGTGGACCTGGTCGGCCGGCTCGGGCTACGGTCGTGGTCCTCGCGCGTGCGGGGATGGCCCCGCGTACAACCCCAACGAAGACCGCGTCGCTCACTGGCCTCTGCCCGCGCAGAGGTGGCCCCTTGGCTGCATCGTTTCCGGTGGTGTAGGCCGCCACTTGGCCCCCGCATTCGCGGGGTTGTACCCGCGATGAACGCACACGCACTCGTGGCTTTGACGCGGCCCCGCACCTGCGGGGGTGGTCCCTCTTTTAAGGCGTCGGCGACAATATCCGCGTCATGCCCCCCGCGCACGCGGGGATGGTCCCTGGGCCGACATGTATGGCACCCTGCGCCCCTCGTGGTCCCCGCACCTGCGGGGTTGTTCCCTTCCAGGCGGTCTTCGGCGGGGGCACGATCACGTAGTCCCCGCGCGTGCAGGGATGTACCCGGCTGTGGCATCACCGCGGCCTTCTTCTTCGGGTGGCGCCCTCGCCAGTGGGAATGGTCCCGCGCCGTGAAAGTCAAGGCACTCGCGGCCGTCGCTGGCCCCCGCGCACGCGGGGTTGCTCCCCTGCCACGCACCACCTACGACCAGGTGCACGCATGCCCCGCGTCTGCGGGGACGTTCCCGCCCAGGACAGCACACGCCCAGCTGACGAAGGGTGACTCCGTCCGCACGACCGACACCGACACCGGCCCCGGCCACGGCCCGCCCCCCTGGCTCAAACCAGCGCCGCAACCAGCAGCGTGAAGGCGGCGATCAGAACGGCGACCCGGATGTAGTGGTACCGGTCCCAGCGGTTCATCTGCTCCTTCCAGTCCGCGGGCCGGGTCTCGGCGGTCCACCTCTTGCTCAGGTTGTTGATCGGGACGAGCAGCAGGATCGACATGACCACGCTCACAAGCAGCAGCCCGCCCGCAGCGACGACCAGGCCGATGCCGCCCTCTCCCCATCCAGCTATGGCCCAGATCGCGCTCAGGACCATCGAGCCGATGTACCAGAACGGCATCACCGCCCCCAGCATCCGGCCCCCGTGGCTTCGGCCGAGCTGAGTGCTGTCGTCGGGGAGCGCGTTGAGGATCCGGTTGATGACGAAGGCGACGGAGAACTCCACCCCCACCAGCAGTCCGACGATCACGGTGGTGACGATCTCCAGTGCGTTGAGCATGATGACTCCTCCTGGAATCTAGCGGCGCTAGGTGATGAGGCAACGCTAGACCTACTGCCGCTCGATTGTCTAGCGGTGCTAGGATCGAATCATGTCGGTACAGGAACGCAAGGAGCGCGAACGGGCGGGCCGCGAGCGACTCATCGTGGCGACGGCCCGCGAACTCGCCGAGCAGCAGGGCTGGGACGCGGTCACCACCCGCCGGCTCGCCGAGCGCATCGAATACAGCCAGCCCGTCCTCTACAGCCACTTCCGGGGCAAGCGCGAGATCATCGGCGCCGTCGCCCTCGAAGGCGCCGCCGAGATGGCCGGGGCGTTGAGGGCCGCAACCGTGGCCGCGACCACGGCCACGGCCACGGACGGGCCTCGCGCCCGGGTCGTCGCCCTCGCCCGCGCCTACCTCGATTTCGCCGCAGACAACCCGGCGGTCTACGACGCCATGTTCCAGCTCGACGGCGGCCTGGCATTCGCACAGGAGGACACCCCCGAGCCGCTGAAGGACGCCTTCGCCGCCCTCCTGGAAACCCTCGGCGAGGCGGCCGGGGGCGGCGTTCACCCAGCGCTGTTCACCGAACTGTTCTGGGCATCCCTGCACGGGCTGGCCACCCTCACCCGGGCCGGACGGCTGCCGCCGGAGGACAGCGAGCGGAGGGTGGAACTACTGGTGGACCGGCTCGCCGCGGTCTGACACAGACACCCAGGGCCGCATCGACCGGCCCGTGCCGAGCGTGGACTCCAGCACCTGCCGGGTCCACCGGCGCGCCGCCGGACCACATCGATCCGGCTCCGGCTCAAGCTTCGGGGGGTAGATCCATTATCTCGGCGCGGGCAAGCGTTGTCACCGTTCTCCAGAATGATCTTTATGCCTGATTTGCGCACCTAGGCTTACCGGCGTACGCACATCACGTATCCGACCTGGGAGTTGAGAGTGGCGCACGACGTTGCCGCGCTGACGGAGGAACTCACGGACATGGCTGCGGCCGATCACCGGTCCGCAGTCCACGCGAACAGCGAAGCCCCCGCCGAGCAGCTGGCCTGGCGGCGGCTGACCGCCCGGCACGGTGACCGGCTGAGCGAGATCATGAACGAGTACGGCTGGCCGACGGCGGATCTGGTCGGCGAGGAGGCCGCACGCGCGGCATGGCTGATCGCTCAGCACGCCGACCGGCAACTCGACGTTCAGCGGCGCGCCCTCCAGTTGATGCAGCAAGCGGTGTCGGCAGGATCGGCCGGCCCGCGCGAGCTGGCCTTCCTACGGGACCGCACACTGGTCAATGAAGGCCGTAAGCAGGTCTACGGCACTCAGATCGCCGGCGTGAAGAACGGGGCACCGGTTCCGTGGCCCTGTGAAGAGCCCGAGCGCATGGACGAACTCCGTGCGGAAGTCGGCATCGAGCCCTTCGACGAGTACGTCGCCAAGTTCTCCTTGGCCTGAAGCGCCTGTTTCGGTCGCGTCCGGTGGGTCACCGCTCGGCCTCGCCTGCCGCAGGCAATGATCCGCCGGACGGGCCCTGGCCGGGCAACACAGCCCGGACCGGCCCCACCAGAACAACACCGCTGACAGGAACCGCTATCGTCCAGCCTTCCCGAGGCCGGACAAACCCACAGGTTGAACACCCGCCCCCTGGTAGAACGCCAGCACCCCCCACCTCTCACTCCAACAGTCCAAATCCCTTACTTGACACCGGCCTTGACCAGGTAGTCACTGGTAAGTTGGCCTGTTCACCGGAGAAGGGGCGGCAGCATGGGCAGACCCTGGGAAGCTGATCCTGAAACCGGCTTCAAGAGACGTCTCGGGAAGTCGGCACTGGAGCTGGGCGCCACCAGCACCGGACCCGAGTGCCCGGATATCTGGGAGCTGGAGAACGGCGACATCGCCGTGATCGGACGCGACCTCACCGACTCCCTCGGGACACGTCTGCCCGATGGTGTCTCCATCAGTCGCGATGAGCGCCTCGTGGTCATCCCCCGAAGGATGCTCATCGCAGCGAAGGCGGACATCCCTCATGAATGAGTACGTCTGAATGAGTGCGTCAATGAGTGCATCAATGAACGCGTGCTTCCGCAGCGGTGCCGGCGAAGTTCTCAAGAGGCCCGACTACCTCGCCGACTTCAGCCGGGTCTACGAGAGCGACATCCACCTCCTCGCCAAGCTTGAGCGGGGCCAGACCTTCCAGGAGCCGGGCACTCCCAGCTGGGAAGCCTTCGATTCCGGGGACTGGGCGGGGGCTCTACGCCTGATCGAGGACGACCGGGAATCCGTCGCCACGTACTTCCGTGACGCCTCTCAAGGCGGCCTGACCTTCCGTCGGCTCCGTATCGTCGAGTACCCCGTAACTCCGTACCTCCAGTGGGAAATGAACGTCCTCCGGCTCAGGTCGGAGCTGGGCGAAGAGATCCGTGTGCTGAACGTCGGCACCATCTCCGACCTGGAACGGGACGCTCCGGTGCCCGAGGTCGTCATCCTCGGAAGTTCCGTGATGTACGCCGTGATCTACGACGACGATCTGAAGGGCGCAGGGGCCCGGCGGTTCACCGATCCCGACCAGATCCGGACAACGACCCAGGAGTTCGAAACTCTCTACGCCCAGGGCGAGGAGTTCTCGGAGTTCTTCGAGCGGGAGATCGTGCCGCTCGAACCGCCCGCCTTCAACAGTCCGCCGACCGCCGCAGAAGGAGAGCGCGCGTCATGAACGCGGAGCTGGTCGCACTCGCCCAGAGCGCCGGCACGACCCTCGTCGGCCTGATGACGACCGACGCCCGGGAGCGCACCAGGGACGGGGTCGTCGCCCTCTGGCAGCGCGCCCGCGACGACGCGCACGGCACCGGCGGTGGGGCGTAGAGGCAAGCGATGGATACCGCCTCGCCCACCGACGTACACGCAGGTCCCCTCACCCCGCCCACCTCCCCGTCAGGAACGTCAGCGCGACGATCGTCGTCACCGGCGCGGCCACGCACAGGTACGCCGTCGTGAACCACGGCCGCCGCAGGCTCACCGCCGCAAGGCCGATCCACAGCGGCCACCACAGCAGCGTCGCGCGCGGAATGGACGTGTACCAGTACGAGGTGCCCAGCGCCCACAGGCTGAGCGCCACGTACACCGCCTCGGGCCAGCGACGGTGGCGTACCAGCAGTGCCACCAGCACCAGGCCCACCAGCATCGCCGCCAACTCGGCCTGGAACATGACCGCGTACCCCGTCGACTGCGTACCCTCGAACGCCCCGTGCCACGTGTTCGTCCACGCCTCCCACGGGGTGTGGAACGTGCGGTACCAGCCCCGCTCCTGCGCGTGCTTCCACGCCATCCAGTCGCCGGTGTGCGTGTGCAGATACCAGCTGTACGCGGCCGGGGGCAGCGCCGGAAGCAGCGTCCAGCCCGCCGCCCGCCAGTGCTTCCCGGCCCGGGCCGACACGACGAACAGCAGCGCGATCGCGGCGGCGAGGAACAGACCGCTGACGCGCACCGTCGTCGCCAGCGCGGTCAGTACGGCGGCGAGCGCCCACCGGTGCCTCATCGCCGCCAGCCACGCGGGCAGGGCGAACGCGAGGAACAGCGCCTCCGTGTAACCGGCGGCCAGGAACACCGCGCACGGCGAGAGCAGGAAGAGGACAGCCGTACGGCGGCCCGCCGCATCCTCCGGCAGATACGCCCGCGCGATACGGGCCAGGGCCAGCACGGCCACCGCGCCCGCGACGAACGAGATCAGCAGCCCGGCCGCCGTCCAGTCCGGGACGACCGTGTGCACGGCGCGCAGGAGGAAGGGGTAGCCCGGGAAGAACGCCTCCCGGTTGTCCCAGCCGCTCGTCCACGGGCCCGTACCAGCCGGGAAGTAGCCGTCGCGCGCTATGTGGAGGTAGTGGTTCGCGTCCCAGTGCTGGAAGGGCGCGAGGACGGGCCCCGCCTCCCGCGTTCCGGGGCGGGCCGGGAACAGCCAGCGGGCGGAGTGGGCCGTGATCCACAGAGATATCCGGGTCAGGAGGTAGAGCCACAGGACGCTGCGGTCGGCAGGGGTCAGGCGCGCGGCCGCACGGCGGAGCAGGCCCGCCCGGGGCTCGGGCGGCGGGGCCTCGGCCCGGGGCTCAGGACGTACGAGCGTGGACAGGTCACTCACTCGGGCACCTTTCGGGCACGCCTCACGGACGTGCCGAGGTGAAGGCGTGCGGGATCGCCCGGTGAAGCCGCCGGGGCACGGAAGGGGAGGGGTGGGGTGGGGTACGGGCTATGGACTACAGCTACGGGGTCAGGGCGTCGACGTGGCTCCGTCGGTCGCCGTCGCCGTCGCCGACTCGGATGTCGTCGGCGGCGGCTTCGTCGTGGTCGGGCTCGTGCCCGTAGGCGCACCCGTGCCCGTACCCGTGGGCAGACCGCCCGGCAGCGTGGTGCTCGGCGAGGGCGGCGGCGACGGCTGCTCGGTCGACAGGCCCTCCGACGGTACGGGCGAGGGGTAGCTCGGTGACGGACTCGTCGCCGGGGCGACCGGTTCCGGCCGTACCGGCAGCAGGCCCACCGCGACCGCCCCGCCCCCGCCGACGACCAGGCAGACGCCCACCGCGACCACGGCCATCCGGCGGCGCTGCGCGCGCATGCCGCGTTCGGTGATGCTCGACGCCGGGTCCGCCACCGAGCGGACCTGCCCGAAGTCACCGGCCTCCCGGAATAGAGACCGCAATGGATCCCGCGGTTCAGACATCAGGAGCCTCCTCGATGCGGGGGTCGTGCAGACGGTGCGCGAGCGCCGCCCGTCCACGGACCAGATGCGTCTTGATCGTGCTGGTGGAAAGCCCGGTCTCACCGGCGATCTGCTCGACCGTGAGGTCGCACAGGTAGTGCAGGGTCAGCGTCCGCCGCTGCTGGGCGGGCAGTTCCCGGAGCGCGTCGACCAGCACCACATGACCCGGGTCCGGCGGCTCCACGTTCCCGGGCGCACCGCTCCCCCGGCCCCAGGCGTCCGCCGAACGCCGCCGGAAGCGCCAACGGCTCACCGCCAGCCGCCAGGCGACCGTACGAATCCACGCCTCCGGCTGCCCATCCCGCTCCAGCCGGCCGCGCCGGACCCACGCCTTGACGAAGGCCTCCTGCACGACGTCCTGCGCCTCCTGGAGATCGCCGGTCATCACGTACAGCTGGCCTGTGAGACGTGCGACCGCCTGGGCGTAGAACTCTTCGAACTCCTCGACGGTCAAAAGTTGCTCCCGGATCTTTCGCTTCACCGGGTATACGCCCGGCGCGCGCCATCCGGTCGACACCACCCGCCATACATCCGAGGTGACGGTCGTCACAGGACCCGAACGGTCTAGGCCCTCCCCTCGCCTCCGCCACGCTTCCCACGCATCTCCCGGGGCTCAAGCGGCGAGATCCGAGCGCTCTTAACAGTGATGGGGTGGATGGGTCAGTAGTCCCACCCGCCCACCCTGGCTGCGAAGTTGACAGTTTGTGATCGAGTTGCGACGCACGGTCGCCAGGCTCTAGCGTGCGGGAAGACCACGACCAGGCAAAAGACGACCCCCACCGGTGCTCCAACACCGACAGGGGTCTAACCACCGAAGATCGATAGCATCGAAAAGGCGATCCCCATGGCTGACAGCCAGTTTAGTGACCTCGCGCACGCGACACCGCATCCCATGGCCAACCCCGGCTACGGCAAGCGTTCCGCGCCCGGCGAACGTCCGCGCACCGACCGCGACTTCGCCCACCTCCTCCCCCGCGACGCCGCCGTCGCCGCCTACATCGACCGGCTGCCCGACGGCTCCGACATCTCCGTGAAGACGCTGGCCAAGCACCTCCCGTACGGGCAGTGCGCCCTGCGCACCACCCTCAACCGGCTCCAGGCCGCCGGACACTTACGGCGCGGCAGCGAGTGCGTGATCACCGATGAGGTCATGCTCTGGGTGACTCGTACCTTCTTCTCCCGCACCGCACGCGAGGACGCCTGGTGGGACGCCTACACCCGGGGTGACGCCCCGCCGGACGAGCCCCAACGGCCCACCCGCTCCCGGGCGTTCATCCTGCTGGCCGCCCTGGGGCGGACGGCCCCAGCGCTGACGCTGTCCGCCGCCGACTGCGTACGCCTGGAGCCGCAGGTCGGTGAGTGGATCGCCCGGGGCGCGACCGAGGCGGAGTTGCTGCACGCCCTCACCAGCGGGCTGCCGTCCCCCGTCCACTGCGCCGCCCGCCTCGTCGAACGGCGGCTGCGCGACAAACTGCCGCCCGAGCCGATCCTGCCGGGGCCCCGGACCGTCCTGCGCACCCTCGAATGCGGCGAGTGCGGAGTCCCCGGCCCGCCCGAAGCTCTCCTCGGCGGCCTCTGCCGGCCGTGCCGGGGGCCGTCTCCGGAGCCGCCGGTCGGCCCGCCCGGAACCGTGCAGCCGCCCGGCGTACGGGACCGGATGAACGCGGTCCGGGCGGGGCTGATTCCTCGATCCGAAAGGACATACCGATGACCGTGCAGCTCGCCCGGAGATCCGACGGGGCACGATGGAGGGGAGGAGGCGACGCCATGACCCCTAGCTCCGCCGATCACCCAGCGCACGCCCAGATGTCCGTCGAGGACTTCGAGCAGATCGCCCGCGCGGCCCCCGAGACCGTGACGCTTGAGCTCATCAACGGAAAGCTAGAGGTCAAGCCCGTGCCTGACGGGGATCACGACGAGATCATCATGTGGGTCGCGATGCAGTGCATGCAGCAGCAGCCGGAACTGCGGCTGTACCGCGAACGCGGACTGCGGATCGGCGGATACCGCAACGGCCGCGCCCGCCCGGACGGCACCCTGGCCCGCGCGGGACGCTTCGCGGGTGACGGCGAGTGGTCGAACCCGGACCGCATCCTCATGACCGTCGAAGTCACGTCGCACGACCACGACACGGACCATCGTGATCGCACGGAGAAGCGTGACGGGTACGCCGCGGCAGGCATCCCGGTGTACCTCCTGATCGACCGCGACCACGATGCCCTCGTCGTGTACAGCGAGCCGGAGAACGGCCGGTACCGGCAGCGGACGACGTACGAGTACGGCAAGGCCGCCGCCCTCCCTCACCCCGTCGACATCACCCTGGACACCGAGGAACTCAAGGACTACGCCCGCTGACCCGCTGCCCTCGGTCCTGACGCGGTCAGAAGCCGCCCGTGAAGACGAAGAGGAACGAGAGCGGGTAGAGCACGCCCGCAGCTCCCAGGACGAGGCCCGCGAGGCACTGGGGTCGGCTGTACCCGCTGATCAGGCCCAGCACGCCGAAGGTGACCGCCAGGCTCCCGGCCAGGATGGCGAAGATGCCGAGGAAGAACGCGGCGACCAGCGCGACGACGCCGAGGCCTAGCGAGACGGGCCCGTAAAGCGTCGCGGGTGTCGCGGGCGTCGCAGGGGTTTCGGGGCTTTCGACGGTGCCGGTTCCGGTTCCCATGTCCCCCATCATGGCATTCGCCGCCGAACCGTCATCGCGCGGCATCCGCTGCCAGTTGCGTCGTCGCCAGCTCGCGGTACAGGTCGTCCCCGGCGATCAACTCCTCGTGCGTACCCGCCGTACGGACCCGGCCCCCCTCCAGGACCACGATCCGGTCGGCATGACGGACCGTGGACAGGCGGTGCGCGATGACCAACACCGTGGTCTGCTCGGCCATTTCGAGGATGACATCGCGCAGCGCCTGCTCGTTGACCGCGTCCAGTTGCGAGGTCACCTCGTCGAGGAGGAGCAGGCGGGGGCGGCGCAGCAGGGCGCGGGCGATGGCGATCCGCTGGCGTTCGCCGCCGGAGAGCGTGACGCCCCGGTGGCCGACCGCCGTGTCCAGCCCGTCCGGCAGCCGGTCGACCAGGGTGTCCAGGCGGGTACGGGCCACCGCCGCCGTCAGCGCCTTCTCCTCCGCCTCCGGGGCGGCGAAGAGGAGGTTCTCGCGGAGGGTCCCGGCCAGGACCGGGGCGTCCTGTTCCACGTACGCGAGCGAGGCGCGCAGCTCGGCCAGCGGCCAGTCGCGGATGTCCCGGCCGTCCACGGTGATGACGCCGGTGTCGTGGTCGTAGAACCGTTCCAGCAGGCTGAACACCGTCGACTTGCCCGCCCCGGACGGGCCCACCAGCGCGACGAGTCCACCGGCCGGAACGTCGAACGTCACCCCCTTGTGGGCGGGGGCGCGCTCGTCCCCGTACCCGAAGGTCACGTCCTGGAAAGCGACCCCGAGCGGGGTGCCCTCCCCCCGTACGGACCCGGGGCCGGGGGCGGGTCCGGTGGAGGTCTCACCTGGCAGCGACTCCACCTCGTCGATCCTGCGCACCGCCGCGAGGCCGCTCTGCAAGCCCGTCCAGCCCTCGACCAGGCCGCCGATCGGGCCCATCAGGTAGAAGAGGTAGAGCAGGAACGCGATCAGGGAGGAGATCTCCAGCGAGCCCGACGCCACCCGCGCTCCGCCGACGCCCAGCACGGCCAGGAAGGCCAGTTGGATCGACATCATCATCGTGACGTCGGAGACCGAGGACCACTTCGCCACCGAGACGCCCCGGTCGTGCGCGTGCCGGGCCGCCGCCGCGACCGCCGTCGTCTCCCGCTCCTCGGCACCGCTCGCCTTGACCGTACGGAACGCCTGAAGCACGCGGTCCAGGGCCGCGCCCATCGCCCCGACGGACTCCTGCGCGCGGAGCTGAGCGCGCTGAATGCGCGGCATGAGCAAGGAGGTTACGGCTCCGATGCCGATGATGACGACCAGCGTCACGCCCAGCAGCGTCACGTCCATGTACGCCATGAACGCGATCGTTCCCAGCAGCATCAGCACACTGTTGAACGACTCGACCAGGCCGCTGGACAGGACCGTCCGAAGGAGGGTGGTGTCGCTGGTCACCCGGGACTGGAGGTCGCCGGGGGTGAGGCGGTCCACCGCCGGTACCTGCAACCGCATGATGCGGCCCACGAGTTGGTCGCGGGCGCGGAGGACCACGCCTTCTCCCGTGCGGGCCATGAGGTAGCGCCCGTACGCGGAGAGGCAGGCCCCGGCGAGTACGAGGGCGGTCAGCGCGACGAGCGGGGCCACGGGCGAGCGGTCGGCGGCGAACGCGTCGACGGCGTACTTCGCCATCAGCGGCATCGCCAGGCCGGCCGCGGAGCCGGTGAGCGAGAGGACGCCCGCGCGGATCAGCACGCCCCGGTGGGGGCGGACCCGGGCGAGGAGGAGGCGGAGGGGGGACGGGCCTGGCCGTGTCGGCTCGCCGACGGGCCCCGGCCCCGCAGCCGGTATCCCCGCGGCCTCAGGCCCTCTGCCCGCTTCCGCTTCCGAATCCGAATCCGCTTCCGGATCCGTCGTCCCCGTCGTCCCCGTCGTCTCCGACACCGCGCTCATTCCGTGCCCCTCCGCCTGCCGCGACCGCCGCCGCCGTCGCCGTCACCACCATCAAGGGACGCAGATCCGCCGGTTCCGCCTGCTCCCCGACCGTACGGCCCTCCGCCTGAAGCCAAGCATGCGGGGAGAACGGCGGCGCCGAGCGCACGCCCGCGCACCAGTCGGGCCAGACGCCGGACATCCGGCAGGCCAGGGCGACGGCGACCGAGCGGGGCAGGCAGCCGTAACGGCTCGCGCAGCGGCGGCTGGTGGCGACGACCGCCTCCAGCACCTCCAGCGTCTCCGCGTACGAGGCCGGGCGCGCGCCCCGGGCGCACCCGGCCAGCACCCGGCGCAGCCGTCCGGGCTTCAGGCGGGCCAGGACGAACGCGGCGGCGATGGCCGTGCGCAGCCGCACCCCGCCCGCTCCCGCGCCCCGGCGCGGCATCGTCATCTCGGTGGTCATGGGCGCAGGATCTTCGCGTCGACGAGCTGCCGGGTCAGTTCCGCGACGTCCGACTCCGCCTCGGCACGCTCGACGTCGAACGCGGCGAGGATCCGCTCCACGGCGATGTCGGGGGTGTGTCCGGCGGCGAGGGTGTCGACGATGATGACGCTGGTGTCGTTCAACTGCCAGTAGCTGCCGTCCTTTTCGTCGAGGAGGACGCCGCCGTACTCGGTGGTCGTGACGGCGATGCCTTTTCTGAGCTTCACAGGGTTGCCTCGCTGGTCGTGGAGGTGCGGTGGGGTGACGACGATGTCGGTGTCGGCGTCGGCCAGGCGTTCTCGGCGGTGCGGAGCCAGGTCTCGCCGGCCACGGTAGAGCTGATGGAGTGCTCGACCAGGACCGGTGAGAAGGGTTCGGCGGCCAGCCGGAGAAGGTGGCGGGAGTCGACCAGGCCGCGTTCGGCGAGCCGGGATCCGGTCCACAAGTCGGCCAGCTCCGGGGCGTGTCGGCGCAGGCCCTGGTGTTCGTCGGAGGACATGTGGTCCTTCGTCGTGCGGGCCAACAGCGCGTCCGGGACCACACCGCGCATCGCCTCGACGAGCAACGGCTTGTAGCGCCACGGGCTGATGCGCTCCGCCAGGCGTACGGCGAGGGTCGCCTCCAGGACCCGGTCGTCGTAGAAGGGCGCGGCGACCGGCAGCCCGATCGTCATGCCGATGTCCTCCATCGCCTGGAAGTGCCGGGCCCCCATCCGTACGGCGTCGATGTCGACGTGCCGTCCGCGCCACGGGTCGATCGGATCGGCGTGCTCGGCGGCGGCCGCCCGGAACTCCTCGGTGATCAGGGCGTTCGCGTGGTCGGTGAACCACGGGCGCAGCGACTGCCGTACGCCCCAGGAGAGCAGCGGGGTACGGGTGACCGGCTGGGGTTCGGCGGTGACCGCGCCGGCGAGCCAGCGGGAGAACGTGGAGCGGTTCAGCAGGGCCTTCAGCGTGGGCAGGAGCGGCCAGCCGAGCTGGTGGCGCAGGCCGGAGAGGTGGTTCCAGGCGGTGAGCGGGTTGCCGTGGAAGAGGTCCTGGTAGGCGTGGGGCAGGCCGAGGAAGAGTTCGTCGCCGCCGTAGCCGGTGAGGTGGTAGCGCGAGCCGGTGGCGTGGGCGCGGCTCAGGAGCAGGTGCGCGCGGGCCCGGCCGGGGGCGACGGGGAGCGGTTCGTCGTTCAACTCGGCGGCGGTGGCGGCGAGATCGGCGTAGAAGTAGGGGGCGTCGTCGGCGGGGATGATGTGGTGGTCCAGGCCTGTGGAGCCGCCGCCCTTCCGTCCCGCATCGCGCGTACGAGCCACGTCGCTGTCCCGCTTCCCACCAGCGCCTCGCGCCGCCGCGCCGCCGCGCGCCCCCTCACCACCACGTGCCGCCTCCACCGCTCTTCGTGCCCAGGTCTCGTCCTCGCTGTAGCGGTCGCGGGCGGCGACGGTGAGCAGGGAGAGTTCGGCGGGGCCGGTCTCGCGGGCGGCGAAGGTGAGGGCCGTGGAGTCCATGCCGCCGGACAGCTCGCAGCTGATCCGGTCCAGGCCGCCGACGTGGGCCCGTACGGAGGCGGCGACGGCGTCACCGAGTGCCCGGGCCCCTTCGGCCAGGGAGAGTTCGGCGGGCGGCGGCTCCCACCAGCGGTGCTCCATGGGGCCGGGGACGGCGGCCGTGCCCGGTGCTGCGACGGGCAGGGCCAGGCCGTACCCGGCGCCGGTCTCGTGCACGCCGCGCCACACGACGCGGCGGCTCAGGGGGTGCGGCAGGAAGTCGAGCATGCGCAGCGCCAGCGCGCCGTCGTCCAGGGGTGCGCCGATCAGGCGGGCGAGGACGGCGGGGCGGTCGGATGCGATGGTTCCGGCCTCCGGGTGCCGGGCGTGGTAGATCCGGCGCAGCCCGGAGGCGGTGCCCCGGATCCAGGTCTCGCCGGAGAGCCGGGCGATCACATGGTGGAGGCCGGGCAGCCGGGCGAGGCGGCGTTCCAGGCCGGCCCGGTCACGGGCCCCCTCCAGGAGGCCGGAGAGCACGGCCTCGGGCACCCGGTCCGGGCCGATGAGCACGAGGGCGTCGTCGCCCCGGCGGAGGTGGCTCACCTCGCGGACCAGCGGGCGGGCGAGGACCCAGGGCCGCCCGGACGCGTGGGCGACCACCGGCGTCCCGCCCGCCGCCGGAGGAAGTTGCCCGGCCACCGCCGCTCCCGCCGCGCTGTCCGGCAGGACGACGAAGTAGTCACGCAGTTGGCCGGGCATGTTCACCTTCCGGAAGTTCTCATACGACGCACAGAAAGCCGGGGGCCGGATCAGATGATGCGGCGGACCCAGTACTCCTTGTACGAGCCGTAGAAATAACCGGCGGTCTTCTTCGAAAAGTCGCCCTGCTTGAAGAGCGACGGCTTCACGTAAGCCTTCTTCTGCTGCTTCATGACACCTTCCCATCTGTGCGGTTGACGACCGTTATGCCCAACTGGCGGCTGCATAACTGAAGTTATTCGTGCGACTGGTGTTCACCACGTGAACACCAGAGCCATCATGTCCCGCTGCCGATCCGGTACGCATGATTCCGACTTACCGTGCGAAGTTGGCTGGATAGCGCGAGGGTCCGGGCCCGGGACCCGGGCCACTCCAGGGCTCCTCACCGCGCTCAGGCACTCCGAACCCGCACCATGTGCAGTCGCACACCCACCCGCCAGGACAGCGAAGTGGACTGGACCAATGGCTGTACGCGGCGGCCGGACCGGGCAGTGAGCTGCCAAGAGAGCCGGCCGCATCCGGCGGAATGAAGGAACCACGGCAGGCGAGGGCCCGGCAGCCCGCACACCCGCCCTACCTCACGGGTCGCCGACGCGCCACCGGCATCGTCGAAACCGGGAAAACGCGCGGTGCAGCACGGCACCGGGCGCTACAAGTACGCATTCGGCCACACGCCTACCGCCGACGCAGCCGGTAGCCGCCCCAGGCCGCCGTGCCCGCGCCCAGCAGCAGCGGGATCATGCCGTAGCCGACGACCGTCGAGGAGTGGGCGTACCACCGTCCGCCGTCGAACACCTGGGTCGCGGTGACGTTTTCGGGGTCGGTGCGGCCGTCGTGGTCGGCGAAGAGGATCCTGGTGCGCCTGATCTCCGCCGACCGGGGCACGCCGTCCACGTGGGCGCGCAGCGCCTCCCGGGCCACTCGTTCGCGCTCCGCCTTGTTGGCGCGCTGCTGGGCCGGGGTCTCGCCGAAGCAGTGCCAGACGGTCTGCCCCTTCTTCGTACGCGTGTCGTGGCAGTCGATCCGGCCGAAGGTCTCGACCCGCATGCCGAGGGCGCCTGAGAGCCCTGTCCCGGTCACCACGACGAACAGCCCCAGCGCGAACAGCACGGCCCCGCCCAGAACGAACGAGGCCCCCTTCCAGTCCTTCGTCATACCGTCCCCGTCCCCCGTTCACGTACGACCGGCCCGACCGGCCGCGTACCCCATTCCCGTACCCCGTTCCCGTACGACCGGTCCCCGGCGCATTCTTCCAGTGCGGCCGGGAACGCCACAGGGGCGGCACCTCCGTGAAGGAGATACCGCCCCTGTGGGACGTACTGCGAACGTACGGGGACGTACGCGGAGCTTCGGATCAGACGGGGAGGCCGGGGCCTCCGTGGCTGATCAGAAGTCCATGTCACCGCCCGGCATGCCGCCCGGAGCGGCCGCGCCGGCCTTCTCGGGCTTGTCGGCGATGACGGCCTCGGTGGTGAGGAAGAGCGCGGCGATGGAGGCGGCGTTCTGCAGAGCGGAGCGCGTGACCTTCGCCGGGTCGAGAATGCCCTCGGCGATCATGTCGACGTACTCGCCGGTCGCGGCGTTGAGGCCGTGACCGATCGGCAGGTTGCGGACCTTCTCCACGACGACGCCACCCTCGAGACCACCGTTGACGGCGATCTGCTTGAGCGGGGCCTCCAGCGCGAGCTTCACGGCGTTGGCGCCGGTCGCCTCGTCGCCCGTGAGGTCGAGCTTCTCGAAGACGGCCGAGGCCTGGAGCAGAGCCACGCCACCACCGGCGACGATGCCCTCCTCGACGGCGGCCTTGGCGTTGCGCACCGCGTCCTCGATGCGGTGCTTGCGCTCCTTGAGCTCCACCTCGGTGGCGGCGCCAGCCTTGATGACGGCCACGCCGCCGGCCAGCTTCGCCAGACGCTCCTGGAGCTTCTCGCGGTCGTAGTCCGAGTCGGAGTTCTCGATCTCGGCACGGATCTGGTTGACGCGACCCTGAACCTGGTCGCTGTCACCGGCGCCGTCGACGATCGTCGTCTCGTCCTTGGTGATGACGACCTTGCGGGCACGGCCGAGCAGGTCCAGGCCGGCGTTCTCCAGCTTGAGACCGACCTCCTCGGAGATCACGGTGCCACCGGTGAGGATGGCGATGTCCGCGAGCATGGCCTTGCGGCGGTCGCCGAAGCCCGGAGCCTTGACGGCGACGGACTTGAACGTGCCCTTGATCTTGTTGACGACCAGGGTGGAGAGCGCCTCGCCCTCGACGTCCTCGGCGATGATCAGCAGGGGCTTGCCCGACTGCATGACCTTCTCCAGCAGCGGGATCAGGTCCTTGACGCTGCCGATCTTCGAGTTGACGATCAGGATGTACGGGTCGTCGAGCGACGCCTCCATACGCTCCATGTCGGTCGCGAAGTACGCCGAGATGTAGCCCTTGTCGAAGCGCATACCCTCGGTGAGCTCAAGCTCCAGACCGAAGGTCTGGGACTCCTCGACGGTGATGACGCCTTCCTTGCCGACCTTGTCCATCGCCTCGGCGATCTTGGCGCCGATCTCGGTGTCGGCGGCGGAGATGGAGGCGGTCGAAGCGATCTGCTCCTTGGTCTCCACGTCCTTGGCCTGCTCCAGCAGAGCGGCGGAGACGGCCTCGACGGCCTTCTCGATGCCCCGCTTGAGGGCCATCGGGTTGGCGCCTGCGGCGACGTTGCGCAGACCCTCGCGGACGAGAGCCTGAGCCAGAACGGTGGCGGTGGTCGTACCGTCGCCGGCGACGTCGTCCGTCTTCTTGGCGACCTCCTTGACCAGCTCCGCACCGATCTTCTCGTACGGGTCCTCGAGCTCGATCTCCTTGGCGATGGAAACACCATCGTTGGTGATCGTGGGCGCGCCCCACTTCTTCTCGAGGACGACGTTACGGCCCTTGGGGCCGAGGGTGACCTTGACGGCGTCGGCGAGCTGGTTCATCCCGCGCTCGAGACCGCGCCGTGCCTCCTCGTCGAACGCGATGATCTTGGCCATGTGAAGTGGTCCTCCCGGACAGGGGTGGATTTCTCCGGACCGAGAGGCGCCCGCGACGGACGGCCTGCCTGCGTGGTGGTTCCTTGCCCCACCGCGCCTGCGGGCCTCACCGGCCCGGTCCAAGTTTCTGTCACTCTCACCTGGAGAGTGCTAATGCCAATGATTAGCACTCGACCCCTGCGAGTGCAAGCGTCCCTCGTCGGATGTGGACAGCGGCGGCCATCGGATGTGGACGGCGGCGCGCCCCGGATACGGGTCGGCGGCGCGCCCCCCGGGCCGGGCCACCGGCCACCGGACCGGGCCACCGGACGCGCGTAGGGCCCGAACCCCTGATCCGGGGTTCGGGCCCTACGTGCGTGAGTGGTGTCGTCGGACGACCGCGCCGAGCTCAGCCGACGGCGAGCTTGACCATGTCGGCCTGGGGCCCCTTCTGGCCCTGCGAGATCTCGAATTCAACTCGCTGACCCTCTTCGAGGGTGCGGTACCCGTCCATCTGGATCGCGCTGTAGTGGACGAAAACATCCGCACCACCGTCGACCGCGATGAAGCCGTACCCCTTCTCCGCGTTGAACCACTTGACGGTGCCCTGAGCCATGCCTAACTCCCCTATTACTGGCCCTTGCACGGGACCGCACTTCGCGGACCCGGGTCGGAACTCACCCTCCGACAGGAGAGGGTGTGCGGCGCCGCAGCGCGTCGACCGCGGCCGAATGTATCCGCCCAACTGCCCTCTGCAACAGGTCAGTCGGACGAGAATTCTGGGCGCGGGAGAACACGCGAATATGCGGGTTTGCTGAGATTTACGGGCAAGTCGGGCCAGGCAAAGGGCACTTATGCCGCAAGAGGTTCACGCACTTTGGCTGCTTCTTATCGGGGCCGGGCGCATTCTCATATGCGGGCGGCACGGGCAGCGGATGGGGCTTCCCCAACTGTACCGTGCTCAACCATGCAGAATTGCCCCCTCCGCTTCTCTCGCGGAGGGGGCAACTGTGGTCACACAGAGGTGCGGTGGAGGCCGCCGTGGAGCGGCCCCGGGCGGTTCAGCAGCCGCCGGCGACCGCGGGGATGATCGAGACGCCCGCGCCGTCCGGCGTGGCCGCGTCCAGGCCGCCCTCGAAGCGCACGTCGTCGTCGTTGACGTACACGTTCACGAAGCGGCGCAGCTTGCCCTGGTCGTCCAGGACGCGGGCGGCGATGCCCGGGTGGTCCTTCTCCAGGGACTCGATGACCTCGGAGAGCTTCGCGCCCTCCGCCGGGACCTCGGCCTGGCCGCCCGTGTACGTGCGGAGGATGGTGGGGATGCGGACCTTGACGCTCATGGTGGGTGCCCTTCTCTTCCTGCTGTCGGGGGTGGTCAGGCGGAGGCGAGGCCCGCGGCGCGGAACGCGTCCAGGCTCGGCTTGATGGTCGCCGTGGCCTGCGAGGTCGCGGAGACCGCGTCGAGCGTCTTGAGCCCGTCGCCGGTGTTCAGGACGACCGTGGTGAGCGTCGGGTCGATGACGCCGGCCTCGATCAGCTTCTTCGTCACACCGAGCGTCACCCCGCCCGCCGTCTCGCCGAAGATGCCCTCGGTGCGCGCCAGCAGCTTGATCGCGTCGACGACCTGCTCGTCGTTCACGTCCTCCACCGCGCCGCCGGTGCGGCGGGCGATGTCCAGGACGTACGGGCCGTCGGCCGGGTTGCCGATGGCCAGCGACTTGGCGATGGTGTTCGGCTTCTGGGGCCGTACGACGTCGTGGCCGGCCTTGAAGGCGGCGGAGACCGGGGAGCAGCCCTCGGCCTGGGCGCCGAAGATCTTGTAGGGCTTGTCCTCGACGAGGCCGAGCTTGATCAGCTCCTGGAGCCCCTTGTCGATCTTCGTGAGCTGGGAGCCGGACGCGATCGGGATGACGATCTGGTCGGGCAGCCGCCAGCCGAGCTGCTCGCAGATCTCGTACGCCAGCGTCTTGGAGCCCTCGCCGTAGTACGGGCGGAGGTTGACGTTGACGAAGCCCCAGCCCTCGCCGAGCGGGTCGCCGATGAGCTCGGAGCAGAAGCGGTTGACGTCGTCGTAATTGCCCTCGATGCCGACCAGTTCACCGCCGTACACCGCGGCCATGACGACCTTGCCCTGCTCCAGGTCGTGCGGGATGAACACGCAGGAGCGCAGTCCGGCCCGGGCGGCGGCGGCGCCGACGGCTCCGGCCAGGTTGCCCGTGGAGGAGCAGGAGAGGGTGGTGAAGCCGAAGGCGCGGGCGGCCTCGACGGCGATCGCGACGACGCGGTCCTTGAAGGAGTGCGTCGGGTTGCCGGAGTCGTCCTTCACGTACAGGCCGCCGGTGACGCCCAGCTCACGGGCGAGGTTGTCGGCCTTGACCAGCTTGGTGAAGCCGGGGTTGATGTTGGGCTTCTCCGCGACGTCGGAGGGCACCGGCAGCAGCGGTGCGTAACGCCAGATGTTGTTCGGACCGGCCTCGATGCGCTTCCGCAGCTCCTCCGGGGAGCCGGTGGGCAGGTCGTAGGCCACTTCCAGCGGTCCGAAACAGGACGCACAGGCGAAAAGGGGGCCGAGCTCGAAACGCTCGCCGCACTCGCGGCAGGAAAGCGCCGCGGCGGGACCGAGGTCCACGGGGGCGGTGGTGGCATTACCTGCAACGGTCTGAACAGCCATGATGGCGGAGGCCCTTTCTCCTCATCTTCCTTGCGACGCATTTCGCCACAAGACGGAATTGGCACCTTCCCCACCGTGACCTCGCGGTCGGCAGGAGGGTTGCCGGGACTTCAACGGGCCGTTCCCTCAGTCCCTCTGGATGAGCTCTATGGCGCTGGATCTTCGATCCAGGCGTTTATGTGCGGTCCGACCCCGACATGCGACGGCCATACGCGTTGTTCAAGACTGTAACCGAAGCATCGGACCGTTGAGATAGTCGTCCGAACCGCGAGATGGATCACACACAGGGAGTGCCGACCGTGCTCGAAGAGGTGGAACGCTGGCTGACCAGGCGTTCCTGGTCGTCCGGCGACCGCCCGCTGAACCGGCTCACCGACGCCCGGGACGCCGATCCGCACCGTACGTCGGTGAGCGTCGTGCTGCCCGCGCTGAACGAGGAGGCCACGGTCGGCGCGATCGTGGCGACGATCCGCCGGGAGCTGATGGAGAAGGTCCGGCTGGTCGACGAGCTCGTGGTGATCGACTCCGGCTCCACCGACGCCACCGCCGCCGTGGCCCGGGCGGCGGGCGCCCGGGTGGTCCACCGGGACGCGATCCTGCCCCGGATCCCGGCCCTGCCCGGCAAGGGCGAGGTGCTGTGGCGGTCGCTCCTGGTGACCGGCGGCGAGATCGTCTGCTTCGTGGACGCCGACCTCAAGGACTTCTCGGCGGACTTCGTCTCGGGCACGGTCGGACCGCTGCTCACCGATCCGGCCGTCCAGTTCGTCAAGGCGATGTATGACCGACCGCTCGGCGACAGCGCAGGTCAGGGTGGTCGGGTCACCGAACTGGTGGCACGCCCGCTGCTCAATCTGCACTGGCCGCAGCTGGCCGGATTCGTGCAGCCGCTGGGCGGCGAGTACGCGGTACGGCGGTCCCTGCTGGAGCGGCTGCCGTTCCCGGTCGGTTACGGAGTGGAGCTGGGCCTGCTGGTCGACGCGCTGCACACGGTGGGCCTGGACGCGCTGGGCCAGGTCGACGTCGGCGTCCGCAAACACCGCCACCAGGACGGGCAGGCGCTGGGCCGGATGGCGGCGGCGATCTACCGCACGGCGCAGCTGCGGCTCTCCCGGGGCCATCTGGTGCGGCCCGCGCTGACCCAGTTCGAGCGCGGCGAGGAGGGCTTCGTGCCCCGTACCCATGCGGTCGACACGGAGGAGCGGCCGCCGATGCGGGAGATCGCGGAGTACGCGGAGCGCCACGCGGCGTGAGGGGCGCGGATACGGGGTCGCGGATACGGGGTCGCGGAGGCCGCATGGAGCGCTGAGGCGTTTGGCGGCTTCCCTGACGGGCTAGGTTCCGCTACATGGTCTCCGAGCACGCCGAACCCACGTCCGCAGCCGCCGCCACCGCCCAGGTCCTCGTCGCGTCCAACCGCGGCCCGGTCTCGTACACGCTCGGCGAGGACGGGACGCTCGACGCCAAGCGCGGCGGGGGCGGTCTCGTCTCCGGGCTGAACACCGTCGACGACAAGCTGTGGGTCTGCGCGGCCCTCGGCGACGGCGACCGCGAGGCGGTGCGGCGCGGGGTCGGCGAGGAGGGCGTGCGGATGCTCGACATCGACGCCGGCATCCACGCCGACGCGTACAACGGCATCGCCAACTCGGTGCTGTGGTTCGTCCACCACCTGCTCTACCAGACGCCCGTCGAGCCGGTCTTCGACGCCGAGTTCCGCCGCCTGTGGGCCTCGTACGAGACGTACAACCGGGCCTTCGCCGAGGCGCTGGCCGAGGAGGCGGGCCCCGGGGCGGCGGTCCTCGTGCAGGACTACCACCTGTCCCTGGTGCCCGGCATGCTCCGCGAGCTGCGCCCGGACCTCAGGATCGGCCACTTCTGCCACACCCCGTGGGCACCCGTCGACTACTTCCGGCTGCTGCCCGACGACATCGCCGAGCAGTTGCTGCGCGGCATCCTCGGCGCGGACCGGGCCGCGTTCCACACCCGCCGCTGGGCGGACGCGTTCATCGGCTGCTGTACGGAGATCCTGGGCGGAACCGGCCGGACCAGGGTCGGGGTGCACGGCCTCGGGGCCGACGCGGACTTCCTGCGCCGGCGCTCGCACGAGGCGGACGTGGACGAGCGGATGGCGGCGCTGCGGGAGCAGGTGGGCGAGGACAGGAAGACCATCGTCCGGGTGGACCGGACCGAGCTGTCCAAGAACATCGTGCGCGGCCTGCACGCGTACCGGACCCTGCTGGACGCCCACCCGGAATGGCGCGAGCGCGTCGTGCACATCGCCTTCGCCTACCCCTCCCGCCAGGACCTCGCCGTCTACCGGGACTACACGGCGGCGGTGCAGACTCTGGCCACGGAGATCAACGCGTCGTACGGCACGGAGAGTTGGACCCCGGTCGTCCTCCACGTCAAGGACGACTTCGCCCGCTCGCTGGCCGCGTACCGGCTGGCGGACGTGGCGCTGGTCAACCCGATCCGCGACGGTATGAACCTGGTCGCCAAGGAGATCCCCGTCGTCTCCGACCACGGCTGCGCGCTGGTGCTGTCGCGGGAGGCCGGGGCGTACGAGGAGCTGGGCGAGGACGCGATCGTGGTGAACCCGTACGACGTGACGGGCACGGCGGAGGCCCTGCACGAGGCGCTGACGATGAGCGGCGACGAGCGGTCCGGCCGGACGAAGCGACTGGCCGAGGCGGCGACCGCGCTGCCGCCGCAGCAGTGGTTCCTGGACCAGCTGGAGGCGCTGCGACAGGTGTGAGCCGGCCCCTGAACCGGCTCGGGTCGGGTCCGCCGCTGCGGCAGGTATGAGCTGATCCCCTGACCCGGCTCGGGTCCGCCGCTGCGGCTGGTGCGAGCCGAGGCCCCCGGCCCCGCTCAGATCCGCCGCGCGGCAGGTGCCAGCCGGAGTCCGCCGGCCCGGCTCGGATCCGCCGCTGCGGCAGGTATGAGCTGATCCCCTGACCCGGCTCGGGTCCGCCGCTGCGGCTGGTGCGAGCCGAGGCCCCCGGCCCCGCCTCAGATCCGCTCGGCCAGGGCCGCCAGGAACGCGACGACGGCGGCCGGGCCGGGCACCGACAGGTCCGCGCGCTCGGCCAGTTCGGGCACCTCGGCGCTGCCGCTGCACACCAGGAGGCCCGGGATGCCGTCCGGGCCCTCGCTCCGCAGCTTCTCCACCGCGGCGAACGCGGCCAGGTCCCCGAGGTCGTCGCCCGCGTAGATCACGGACTCGGCGTCCCGCTCCGCGACGAACGTGGCGAGCGCGACGCCCTTGTCCATGCCGGGCGGGCGCAACTCCAGGACCAGGCGGCCCGGTTCGACGATCAGCCCGTGCTTCGCGGCCAGCTCGCCGAGGGGTCCGCGCAGCGTCTCGAAGGCCGCCTGCGGGTCCTCGGCGCGCCGGGTGTGCACCGCGACGGCCTGGCCCTTCTCCTCGATCCAGGTGCCGTTCCATGCCCCGAACTCGTGCAGTACGCCCGGAAGTTCGGCGCGCACGGCGGTGACGCCCGGGTGCGGTGCGGGGGCGTGGACGGTGCCGGTGACGGCGTCCCAGCGCTCGGCGCCGTAGTGCCCGAGCACCACGAGGTGTTCCAGACCGGGGACGCCCGCGAAGCCTCCGTAGCGCACCGCGACGCCCGCCGGGCGGCCGGTGATCACGGCGACGGCGGCGACCTTCGGCGCGAGCGCGGCGAGCGCGGCCACGGTGCCGGGGTGGGCGCGGGCCTGCTCGGGGTCCGGGACGATGTCGGCGAGCGTGCCGTCGAAATCGAGGGCGACGACCGCACGGTCGGGCCGGGCGAGAACGGCTTCGAGCCCCTCGCGGCCGGCCGGGGTGGTCGGGTTCGGCAGGTGGTCCGGGTGACTGCCCATGGGGCGAGCCTAAGCCCTGGACGGGTCGATCACGAGCCTTGCCCGACCGCGGACGGCTACTCACGGGCGCCCGCGAGTTCGACCGGCCGGGTCCGCAGCGCGAGCGCGGCCGGCAGGACGGCGGAGACGGCGGCCAGGAGCGCGGCGGCCGCGACGACGAGGCCGAGCGTCCCCCACGGCACCACCACGGCGACGGACGGAACGCCCAGCAGCACCAGCGCACCCCACACCACCAGCAGGTTCACCGCCGCCACCGCGCCCCCGAGCACGGCGCCCACCCCGACCGCCGCCACCGCCTCGGCCGCGACGAGCCGCAGGACCTGGGGCACGGTGGCTCCGGCCAGGCGGAGCACGGCGAGGTCGCGGACCCGGTCGGAGGTGGCCATGACCAGGGTGTTGGCCAGGGCGATCCCCGTACAGAGGAGAGCGATGCCGAGGATCATCCGGAGCCCGGTCCCGGTGTGGCCGTCGTCGGCCCCCGGACCGTTCGCGGCCTGCCACGCGGCCCGGGTCGTCACCTGTGCACCGGTGGCGGCTCCGGCGGTGCGCAGCGCGGCGGCGACGGCCCGGTGGTCACCGCCCTCGGCGACCTTGACGTCGATCCGGTCGACGCCCGCGCCCCCGGCGTTGCGCGCGGTGACGTAGACGCCGTTGTCGCCGGTGCCGGTGGCCAGGACGGCGGCGATCCGCAGCGAGATCTCGCGCCCGTCGCCGAGCCAGACGGTGACCCGGTCGCCGACCCGCGTAGTCAGCCACTCCTCGTTGACGACGATCGCCCCGTCGTCGAGATCGGCGAGCCGGCCCGCCGTCACGGGCAGCCGGGACACGGCGGCCAGCCGGGCGGGGTCGACCGCGCGGGCCGGGGAGGAGACGAGGGCCGTGTCCTCTTCGAGGACGGTGACGGCCGTGGACCGCGAGACGCTGACCACGGCCCCCTCGACGGCCCGCGCCCGCTCCACGAAGGCGGCGGCCAGCGGCCGGCCCTCCTGCCCCGACGTCACCACGAAGTCGGCGGTCGTGGCGGTGCGCGCCTCGGTGGCCCTGGCCTCCTCCAGGGTGGCGACGGTGCCCGTCAGGGAGGCGGCGAGGGCGACGGTGATGAGGACGGGCGCGGCGACGGCGGCGGTTCTGCGCACCCCGGTGGCGGTGTTCTCCCGGACGAGTACGCCGATGGCGCCGGGCAGCCGCGCGGGCAGCCAGGTCAGCAGTCGGCCGGCCGGGCGCACCAGGACGGGGGCGAGGAGGGCGCAGCCGACGATGAGCAGCATCGGCCGGGTGACGTAGGACTTGCGGCCCAGCAGATCGCCGGGGTCGGTCGCCAACGCCAGTGCGGGCAGGCCCAGTCCGGCGAGCAGCACCAGGGCGGCGGTCGCCCAGCGGCTCACCGGCATGACGCGGCTGTCGACGGCCGCCTCGCGCAGCGCCTCGGTGGGCACGGTCCGCCCGGCCCGGTGACAGGAGACGAGCGCCCCCGCCGTGGCGACGAACACGCCGGTCCAGAAGGCGGCGTGCAGCGGCCAGGACGCGTGCCCGAGGGCGAACCAGGGCGGGGCGAGACCCGCGTCGGTCATCCGGCCGACCAGCAGGGGCGCACCCCTGGCCCCGAGCCAACTGCCCGCCGCCGAGGCGAGGATGCCGACGAGGACCGCTTCGGCGCACACCGTACGGCGGATCTGGCCGGGCGTCGCACCGGCCGTGCGCAACAGCCCGAACTCCCGCCGCCGTTGGGCCACGGCGAACGAGAACGTCGAGGCCACGACGGCGGCGGAGACGAACAGGGTGATGCCCGCGGCGGTGCCGAGCAGCGCGTTGACGGAGACCAGGGCCCGGGCGTCGCGGTCGGGGTCGGGATCGGCGCGGCGGCGGTCGTGGCCGGTGAGGACGTCCATGCCGCTGTCCGGCCCGAGCGTCCCGCGTACGGCGGTGGCGGCGGCGTGCACCACGAGGGCGTCGATGTCCGGGGAGAGCCGGGCGGCCTCGGCGTCGGTGAAGAAGACGGCCTCCTCGAAGCCCCGGCCGGCGACGGTGCCGACGACGGTCCGGGCGCCGCTTCCGGCCGGGGTGCGGACCCGGACGCGGTCACCGGTACGGAGGCGGGCGTCGCCGGACCCGGTGGTGACGACGACTTCGCCGGGGGCGGCGGGGGCGCGGCCGGAGGCGAGGCGGTACGGGGTTGCGGAGGCCACCGACCACGGGTGCCCGGCACGGGTTTCGCCGACACTGCCGCTGCCGCCCGCGTCGGTACGGGGAATGCCGACGTCCACCGGAAAGGTCCGGTCCTCCACCGTGCGGCCCAGGGCGGCCAGTTGGCCGGCGATGCGCTGCGGGACCGGGCCGGGACGGTCGAGGGGCGCGGTCCGGGTCCCGGTCGGGGTGTCGACGTGGAGGCGGTCGGCGGCCCGGACGACGACGGGAGCGGCGGCGAACCGTTCGGGCCCGCGCTCCGGGGCGTCGAACGTCGCGGCGAGGGCAAGCCCGGTGGCGGCGATCAGGCCCACCCCCAGGGCCAGGGCGACGAAGGAACCGACGAACGTCACCCACCGCGCCCGCACGCCGCGCAGCGCGAGCATCAACACGGTGCCACCGCCTGGGCGTTGGCGTTCGGAGAAGCCGGGGCGTGCCTGGACGCCGGGGCAGTCGTGGACGCCGGGGCATGCCTGGACGCCGGGGCAGTCGGAGACGCCGGAGCGGCCCCCGCCGTCGTGGCCGGGCCTGCTGCCATGCGCGCGGCGACCCGCTCCGCCGAGGGCGCTTCCAGCTCGTCCCGGATCCGGCCGTCGGCGAGGAAGACGACCCGGTCGGCGAAGGAGGCGGCGACCGGATCGTGGGTCACCATGATCACGGTGCGCCCGTCGTCGGTCATCGCGCGCAGGAGGCCGAGCACCGCCCGCCCGGCGGTGGAGTCCAGGGCGCCGGTCGGCTCGTCGCCGAAGAGCACCTCGGGCCCGGTCACCAAGGCACGGGCGACGGCCACCCGCTGCTGCTGGCCGCCGGAGAGCTCGCCGGGCCGGTGCCCGGCCCGCTCGCGCAGCCCGACCTGGTCCAGCGCGTGGAGCACCTCGGCCCTGCGCGGCCGCCGCCCGGCGAGCCTCAGGGGCAGGGCCACGTTCTGCGCGGCGGTCAGCGAAGGCAGCAGGTTGAACGCCTGGAAGACGAAGCCGATCCGCCCCCGGCGCAGCCGGGTCAGCCGGGCCTCGCTCAGCCCGGTCAGATCGGTGTCGCCCAGCAGCACCCGGCCGCCGGTCGGCCGGTCCAGGCCCGCGGCACAGTGCAGAAGCGTCGACTTGCCGGAGCCGGAGGGCCCCATGACCGCGGTGAACGTGCCGCGACGGATGGTCAGCGTGACATCGTCGAGCGCTTTCACCGTGCCGTCGTCGCGGCCGTGGGAACGAGTGACGGACCGGAGCCGAACAGCCGCTGTCCGGTCGGTGGTGATCGCTGCTGGATTCATGGCGTCCACTCAACCGGCGGCGCCCGCCCGGCACATCGCGGCGAGGTGGAGTCCTCGTGGTGGAGCCAGCTCCACCATGAGAGGGGAGAAAGCGGGGTGGCCGGGCGGGGAAGCCGTCTCGTAGCGTGCCCGGCATGCTCTCCCCCGGCCCGCCGCCTCCGCCGCCTCCTTCACCTCCGCCGCCTCCGTCGCCTTCGTCACCTCCGTCACCTCCGTCACCTCCGTCACCTACGCCGTCCCCGTCGCCTCCGCCGTCCCCGTCACCTTTGTCACCGGAACCCCGCCCGGCCCGCACCCGGGCCCTGCCCCGTCGCCTCCTCGGCGGCCGGCGGTGGCGTGCCGCGCTCTACCTGCTGACCAGCGTGCCCCTCGGCATCGCGACGCTGGTCGCGCTGCTCCTGCTGGCCGTCGCGGGCAGCGCGCTGGCCGTACTCCTCGTCGGGGTGCCGCTGCTGCTGACGCTCGTGCTGGCCGGGATCCCGCTGGCCGCGCTGGAGCGGCGCAGGCTGCGGCTGATCGACCCGGTCCCCGTCCTCGACCCGCACCGCGAACCGCCCGGGCCGGGCCTGGTGTGCTGGCTGCGCACCCGGCTCCAGGAACGGTGCACCTGGCGGGAGTCGGCGTACGCGCTGCTCTTCGCGTTCGTCCTGTGGCCGCTGGAGGCGCTGGCCGTCTCCACGGTGCTCCTGGTCTGCGGCGGGCTGATCGGGACGCCGGTGATGATGGCGGCGGGCGGGGACGGGGAGGCGCGGGTTCTGAAGCTCTGGCTCGCGGACTCCTGGCCGGAGGCGTTCGCGTTGCTGGTGGCGGGGGTGGTGCTGCTGCCGTTGCTGACCTGGCCGCTGGGAGCGGTGGCCCGGGGCCGGGCCGTACTGACGCGGGCGCTGCTGGCCGCGCCGGATTCCGCGCTCGGCTCCCGGATCGCGGAGCTGAACCGGTCGCGGATGCGGCTGGTGGACGCGTTCGAGGCGGAACGCCGCCGTATCGAGCGCGACCTGCACGACGGGGCACAGCAGCGGCTGGTGGCGCTCTCTATGACGTTGGGCCTCGCACGGCTGGAGAGGCCCGCCGAACCGCTGGGCGGACTGCTGGACCGGGCGCACGAGGAGGCGTCGGCCGCGCTGGTGGAGATCCGGGAGCTGATCCACGGGATCCATCCGCACCTGCTCACAGACCGGGGTCTGGTGGCCGCCGTCGAGGACCTGGCGGACCGCTCGCCGGTCCCGGTCGATGTGCGGCTGGCCGTACCGGACCGGCTGCTCGAAGCCGTCGAGACCGCGGTCTACTTCGCGGTCGGCGAGGCGCTGACGAACGTGGCGAAGCACAGCGGGGCGACGCGGGTGACGGTGACCGGCGGGACCGCGAAGGGGCGGCTGACGGTGGAGGTCGAGGACGACGGGCGCGGAGGAGCGCGGCTGGGCGGAACGGCGTACCGAGGCGAAAGCGAAGGCAGGGGCGGCAGCGGGAGCGAGAGCGGGGGCAGGGGCGGAACAGGTCTTCAGGGCGTCGCCGATCGCCTCTCGGTGCTGGGCGGGTCCCTGCTACTGTCCAGTCCGCCCGGGGGGCCGACGGTATTCCGGCTGGAGGTCCCGTGCCCGCCCGCCCGATCGAGGACCTGATGCTGCGCGTCGTACTGGCCGAGGACAGTGTGCTGCTCCGCGAGGGCCTCGTCGGCCTGCTGGAACGCTTCGGGCACCGGGTCCTCGCCGCGGTGGGCACGGCCGAGGAGCTGACGGCCGCCGCCGTGGAGCACCGCCCGGACATCGTGGTGACCGACGTCCGGATGCCGCCCGGCTTCTCGGACGAGGGTCTGCGGGCCGCCGTCGCGCTGCGCGAGAAGCTGCCGGGGCTGCCGGTGCTGGTGCTCAGCCAGTACGTCCAGCGCACCTACGCCGAGGACCTGCTGGACGCCTCGGACGGTACGGGGGTGGGCTATCTGCTCAAGGAGCGCATCGGCCACGTCGAGGAGTTCGCCGACGCGCTGCGCCGGGTGTCCGAGGGCGCCACGGTGGTGGATCCCGAGGTCGTACGACAGTTGATCCGGCACCGCCGCGACCCGCTGGCCCGGCTCACCGCCCGCGAGCTGGAGGTGCTCGCCCTGATGGCGGAGGGCCGCTCCAACGCGTCCGTGGCCGAGGCACTGCACGTCGGCGAGGGCACGGTCAGCAAGCACTTCGGGTCGATCCTCACCAAGCTCGACCTCAGCGTCTCGGACGCCACCAACCGCCGGGTGCTAGCGGTCCTGACATTCCTGCGCGGCTGACCCACCACCGCCCCGACACCCCCCACCCCTCCCCCTTCCCGCCCTCCCCGACCTGCCCCGCTTGACAGCCATTCCCCCACAACACCATGATTCCATTAATTGACTAATGGAATCGAGGCGAGGCGCGTGGCAGACACGAGTACCCCGAACGCGACGTCCGGCAGCTGGGCACTGGAAGCCCGCGGCCTGGGCAAGCGCTACCGGCGCGGCTGGGCGCTGCGCGACTGCTCCTTCCGGATCCCGGCCGGCCGCATCTGCGGTCTGGTCGGTCCGAACGGGGCGGGCAAGAGCACCCTGCTCGGACTGGCGACCCGGCAGGTACAGCCGACCACCGGCGAACTGCGGATCTTCGGCGTACCGGTCGACGATCCCGCCGTGATGCCCTCGTTCGCTTTCCTCGGGCAGGAGAAGCCGCTTTTCAAGCGGTTCACCGTGGCCGAGACCCTGCGGATGGGCGCCGAGCTGAACCCCGGCTGGGACGCGGTGGCGGCGGAGCGGATCGTCCGCGCGGGCAACGTCCCGCTCGACGCGCGGGTCGGCACGCTCTCCGGCGGCCAGCGCACCCGCGTGGCCTTCGCCCTGGCCTTCGGCAAGCGGCCCGACCTGCTGCTCCTGGACGAGCCGATGTCCGACCTCGACCCGCTGGCCCGCGACGAGATGAGCACCCTGCTGATGGCGGAGGCCGTCGAACGCGGCACCACGGTGGTGATGTCCTCGCACATGCTGACCGAGCTGGAGGACATGTGCGACTACCTGCTGGTCGTCGCCGAGGGCCGGATCCGGATGGCCGGTGACGCCGACGCGCTGGTCCCGGCCCACGCCCTGGTCACCGGGGTGACCCGGGACGGCGCGCTGCCGCCCGGGCTCGACCACCACACGGTCGTCGAAACCCGCCTCCAGGGACGGCAGTTCCAGGCGATGATCCGGCCCAAGGGCCCGCTCCCGGCCGACTGGGAGACGGCCGAACCCTCCTTGGAGGAAGTCCTCCTCGCCCATCTCCGCTCCCCGGACGCGCCCTCCCTCTACACCCAGGGCGCCCGCGTCGAGGCCGAAGGGACCCAGGCCGCATGAGCACCACCCTCACCGAGAAGCCCTCCGGGATCAGCTCCGGGCGCCGCCTGTTGCGCGGAATGCCGTGGCTCGTCGTACGCCAGCACCGGATCGCGCTGACCTGCGTCCTCGGCCTCACCCTGCTGACCGCGCTGTGGATCGTGTACGAGCGCGGTGAGCTGGTGCAGCTGCTCGACGCGAAGGGCTGGCCGGAGAAGGACGCCGGGCAGCCGATGGACAACAACCGCGGCTACGGATACATCACCAGCATCATCAACGGCCTGCCGCTGATCCTCGCCGTCTTCATCGGCGCCCCGCTGATCGCGGGCGACCAGGAGAACGGCACCGCGCAGCTCGTCACCACCCAGTCCGTCACCCGCCGGCAGTGGCTGATCGCCAAGCTGGGCCTGGCCTACAGCCTCGCGCTGGTCTCCGGCCTGGTGCTCTCGGCCCTGTTCACCTGGTGGTGGAAGCCGTACCGCTCCCTCTTCCTCAGCGAGTGGATCGACGGCGTGATCTTCGACAACACCGGGCCCGTCCTGCCCGCGTTCCTCCTCTTCCTCACCGCGGCGGGCATCACCATCGGCGTCCTGGTCCGCCGGGTGCTCCCGGCGATGGTGGTCACGTTCCTCTTCACGGCGATCACCACCATGTTCGTCTGGGACGAGGTACGCGTACGGCTCGGCTCCACGCAGATGTTCACGTACCCGTTGGACTCCGAACTGCCCGCCCGCTTCGACGAGGCGTACGAGGCGGACCGCTGGGTCGGCAGCGCGGACGGAACGCTGTACGGCTGGGGCACCTGCGCCGAGGCGACCGAGAAGGCGCAGAACGCGTGCATCAAGGAGCACGGCATCGTCAACAACGTCATCGAGTACCTCGACTACAGCCAGATGGCGTCGATGCAGTGGGCCGCGGCGGGCCTCCTGCTCGCCGGAACGGCCCTGCTCACGGCGTTCACCCTGTGGCGGGTCTCGCGCCGCCCGCTGTAAGCACGCCCCCGTCCCCCTACGTAAAGTGTCGGCAATCGAGCGGAAGGTGAAGTCCGTGGTCGTGTTCCGCATCGACCGGCGCAGTGGAGTGGCGACCTATCTCCAGATCGTCCGGCAGGTCGAGCAGGCGCTGCGCATGGGCGCGCTGGAGGAGGGCGACCGGCTGCCCACCGCGGCCCAGGTCGCCGCGACCACCAAGGTCAACCCCAACACGACCCTCAAGGCCTACCGCGAACTGGAACGCATGGGTCTCGCCGAGGTGCGCCAGGGAGCGGGCACGTTCATCACCCGCACCCTCGCGCAGCCCCAGTCCGGCCCCGACTCACCGCTGCGCGCCGCCCTCGCCGACTGGCTGACCCAGGCCCGCGCCGAAGGCCTCACCGGCCAGGACGTCACAGCCCTGTTCCACGCGGCGTTCGAGAACGCGTACCCGGGCGAGGCGGCGGGCTGACCGGCCCCGGGCCTCCCCGCCGCTCAGGCGCGGTTGTAGCGGTAGCCGCTGCCGTGGGCGGGGCCGACGTCGTGGAGGATGCCGGACCCGGCGACGGTGAAGAACGAGGGGTCGGTGTCGCGGCACATACCGCCGGAACGGGCCTTGTTCACGACGGCGGTACCGACGTTGATCCGGTTTCCGCCGTCCGCCACGGAGCTGAGCTTCGCCGTGTACTCGCAGTGCCCCGATCCCTGTACGTCGGCGATGAGGGTCACCGCCGACTGACCGGGCGACACCCGCCGGATGACCACGGTGTGCGGCTGGAGGACGTCGTACTGGGACGCGATGGACCAGGTCCCGACGAAGTGCTGCGGAACCCGGCCGTCCGGGGCCGGGTCCGGGGCGGGCGGCTTCGCGGCGCCCCCGGAGCCGCCCGACGAGGACGAACCGGCCCCGCCCTGCGCGCCGCCTCCGCCGGAGGCGCCGGACCCCTCGTCCCCGGACGAGCCCCCGCCGGAAGCGGAGCCGTCGCCGCTTCCGGCACCCTGGCCACCACCGGCGTCACCGCCGGACCCTGCGTCGCCGCCCTGGTCCTCGCCCTTGCCGTTCCCCTTCTCCTTCTCCTCCGCCTTGTCCTTGGCCTTGTCCTCGCCCTTCTCCTTCTCGCTGTCCTTGTCGTCCTCGTCGTCGCCCTTCCCGGAGGGCGAGGCCGTGGCGCCGGAGGGACCATCGGCGGCGGGCGGCGCGGCGGAGCCTCCGCCCCGGGCATCCGCGCCGCCACCGGGGTCACGGTTGAGGAAGGCCGTGGTGCCGCCGGCGGCCAGGACGGCTACGACGGCGGCCGCGACGACCCAGGCCCGACGCCGCTGCCGACGCCGCTGCCCGTCGCCGACCGGCGCGGCGACCGGAACGGCGACCGGTGCGGCTGTGGCGGAACCGGTCGGTTCGGGGCTCGGCTCTGCCGCGGGTTCCGCTTCCGGTCCCACTTCCGATCCCGGCCGCAGGTCGACCGTGCCGAGGTCACGAGGAGCGGATACGGGAACGGGACCGAGAGCGGAAGAACCGGGGCCGGGAATGGGACCGGGAGACCCAGGACCGTGAACAGCCGCAGGCTCCGCGCCCTCCGGTACGCCCCCGGCATCCGGCACGGCCTTGGCCTCCGGTGCGTCCCCGGCCTCCGGCGCATCCACGCTGTCCGGCACGTCCGCGCTGTCCGGCGCGACCTCACCTTCCGGCGTGTCCGCACCCTCAGGGACGCCCAGCTCGTCCGCCCCGTCCCCCGCCACCTCCCCCGGCACCTCCGCGTCGAGCAGCAGCGCCGACTGCTGCGCCAGCCGGGCCAGGAGCACCGGTGGCAGCCACGCGCCGCGCACAGCATCCGAGGACTGCGCGGGTGTCAGGCTCTCCAACAGCGCGTCCACAAGCGGCCGTTCGGCCGGGTTCTTGGTCAGGCAGCGTTCGATGAGCGCGCGCAGGGTGGCGTCGGACACCGCGGTGAGGTCCGGTGGCGACTGGACGATCCGGAACATCACCGCGTGCTGGTTGCTCACGCCGGCCCCGAACGGCAGCTGCCCGGTGGCCGCGTACATCAGCACGCAGCCGAGCGAGAAGACGTCCGCCCCGGGCCCGGTCTCCTCGCCGAGGATCTGCTCGGGCGCCATGAAACCGGGCGAGCCTATGACCATGCCCGTACTGGTCAGCAGGGACTCCACGGAGACCTGGAGCGCGCGGGCGATGCCGAAGTCGATGACGCGGGGGCCGTCGACGGTGAGCAGCACGTTGGACGGTTTCAGATCGCGGTGGACGATCCCGGCGGCATGGATACCGCGCAGCGCCCTCAACAGCCCTTCGGCCAGGGCGTTCACCGAGGCGGCGGGCAGTGGACCGTGCTCCCGGACGGCCTGTTCCAGCGAGGGGCCGGGCACATAGCCGGTGGCCACCCACGGCTGCTCGGCGTCGGGGTCGGCGTCGAGCACGGGGGCGGTGTAGCGCCCGCCGACCCGGCGGGCCGCCTCGATCTCGCGGCGGAAACGGGCCCGGAACTCGCCGTTCGCGATGTGCTCCTCGTGCACCACCTTCACGGCCACGGTGCGTCCGCCCCCGGAGCGGGCCAGATACACCCGGCCCATCCCGCCCGCGCCGAGCCGGCCGAGCAGCGGATAGGGCCCGATCCGAACCGGGTCACCGGCCACGAGCGGCCGTATGCCCTCCATCGCTGTGTACCGCCCGCTGTCCTTGCCCTTGCCCATGCTGAACCGATCCCCCGATGGCCTTTGCCCGTACGGTCGTTCGCGCGCGGCCGAAGTCGCTCGCGGACGATCAGGATAGGCCGCGGACCGGTCGCGTAAGGCGGCGACCGCCGTCGTACGCCGACGGAGACGGAGCGAATCCGCCGGGATCGCGGGTACGTGGGTACGTAGGATCGCGGGAATGGGGACGAACACCGGAAACCGTATCCAGAGCCGCCTCCGGGACCGCGTCGTCGGGCCGGTCTGCGCGATTCTGGCGTTCTGTGCGGTGCCGGCCGCCCTGCTGGCGGGCCCCTCGGCGGGGTGGCGGGCGGCCCTGCCCATGATGACCGCCGTACTGGGCGCGCTCGCCGTGGCCGGTCTGCACACCCGGGACCGGGTCGTCCCGACGGCCGCCGTCGTGGTGGCCGTGAGCTCCGCACTCGGCACGGTGTTCGGCGATCCGCCGGCTCCGGAGAGAGCGACCGGCGCGGCGACTCTGGTGGAGATCGCGGCAGTTCTGGTGCTCGTCTGTCTGGTAGCCCGGTACGCCGAGGTCCGGCAGTCCTCCGTGCTCTGCACCGTGCTCGGGGTGCTGGCGTCGACGGCGCTGCTGCGGCTCCAGGTCCCGCCGACCGCGCTGGAAGCCGCCGCGCAGAGCGCGTTCTTCGCGCTCGGCGCCGTCGCCGCGGCCGCCACGGGCGGCGGCCTGCGCAGCCTGGAGACGCGCAGGATCCGGGCCGTGCACGAGGCCCGCCGCAGCCAGCGCCTCCAACTGGCGGGCGATCTGCACGACTTCGTGGCCCACGACGTGTCGGGCATCGTCGCGCTGGCCCAGGCGGCCCAGGTGATCGGTACGGACCGGCCGGATCAGGTCCTGCCGCTCCTCCGGCAGATCGAGGCCTCCGGCCTCCAGGCCCTCGGCTCCATGGACCGTACCGTCCACATGCTCAGGTCCTCCGACGGAACGGACCCGGACGGCCGGGGCACGGCCGAGGCGTCACCGCAGCCGCAGGACTACGGCCTGGAGGACATCGTGGACGTCGTCGACCGGTTCCGGGCGGCCGGCCGGGCCGACGTACGCCTGGATCTCGACCGGTCGCCGGAGCAGATCGGCCGGGTTCCCCGCGAAGTGGCGGGCACCGCCCACCGGGTGGTGGTGGAGGCGCTGACCAACGTACGGCGGCACGCGAGCACCGCACCGTGGGTGACCGTGTCCGTGGTGACCGCGCCCGCGGCACCCGGCCCCGAACACCCGGAGCCGGTGCTCACCGTGTCCGTGACCAACGGCTGCCCTTCCGTCGGCGAGACCGGCGGCAGGCGCTTCGGCGACCGTGGGCGGCACGGGGCCACCGGCCTGGAGGGGCTCGCCGAACGCGCCCGGGCGCTGGGCGGAACGCTGGACTTCGGCGCCCACGGGAAACCTGCGAAACAGGGCGAGCAGGGGGAGCAGAGCGAGCACAGGGATCACGGGGAGCAAGGCGAGCAGGGGGAGCACGGCTGGCACGGGGAGCAAGGCTGGCACGGGGAGCACAGGGAGCAGGGCTGGCACGTCACAGCGGTCCTGCCACTGAGCTGAGGGCACTCCCACTCCCCTCTTCCCGTCCTCCCGGTACCTCCGTGTCCTCAGCCCCGGGCACAGCGCCTGCACACCCCGCGCCGCCGGAAGTAGTAGGCGAGCGTGGCGGTCGCCAGGGCGATGCCCCACACCGGCCAGACCATCTCCGGAACCGTGGCCCCCCAGTCGTCCTTCTGGTTGTCGAAGGCCCCCTGGAAGTGCAGCCGGATGTACATGATCCCGGCGATCGTCACCATGACGGAGACCAGCGTGGCCGGGACGACGGCCAGCGCAGGCGGCACCCGCCGCCCCCGGAGGCCCAGCATCCACCTGGGGAAGACCTCGCCCCAGCGCTGCACCAGGCCCAGGGTGAGCAGTGCGCCGAGCGCGCCCATGGTGGCGAGCGCGGCGCCGGCGATCCAGAGGTTGTCCTTCTTGCCCCCCTCCCACAGCTCGTCGGAGATGCCGAGCGGAATGCCCAGGGCCCAGGCCCACCGTGTGCAGGCGTAGAGAAGGGGAACGGCGACCGCCGTGTACGCGGCCCGCCGGCCCCAGCGGGCGGCGGCCTCCGGTGAGGTCCAGCCGCCGCCCGTACCGGTACGCCCGCAGCCGGTGCACGCGCCGGATGTGCGGCGCTGGTGGGCGACCGCCGAAGCGACCATCAGGCCCACCGGGACCACCGCGAACAGCTGGTTGATCACCGTCCAGTTGATGGCGCCGAACCTGAGCATGAAGACATAGGCGAGATTGCCGAGGATGCGGAAGTCGGCGAGCGTGCAGAACACCGCGGCCGCCGCGAACACGGAGGCGCCCACCAGCACCCGGGCGGGGATCCACCGCCGCCCCGGCAGCACCAGGAGGAGCGCGACCGCCGCGCTGCCCAGGAACCCGCCCGCGATCCACGGCGCCAGCCGGTCGCGGCCGACGTGCTCGAAGGCGGAGTACTCCGGGTTGGCGTCGTCGGCGCCGAACGGGAAGCCGTCCCCGCCGAAGGCCCAGTAGGCGTGGGCGAGCCCGTAGAGGAGAAGCGCGAGAAAGGCCGCGTAACCGATCAGGACCGTACGGTCGAACCGGCCGCGCACCGGGCCCAGCACACCGTCCACCGGTGGCGATGACATGCGCTCGATCACCCGCGTCATGCTGCTTCCCCCTCTTCTTCCTGCTCGGATCGTCCTCCGGTCAGCCTTCCTGGCCGGGCCGCTCGGCACATCTGCCGAACGGCAGATGTGGGGTGAAGGGGGCGAGCCCGAACTACCGTACTGATCATGGCCATTCGCATACTCCTCGCCGACGACCAGGAATCCGTACGCGTCGGATTCCGCCTCATCCTGGACTCCCAGCCGGACATGGAAGTGATCGGCGAGGCCTCCCACGGTCAGCAGGCCGTCGAGCTCGCCGCGAAGCTGACCCCGGACGTCGTGCTCGCCGACATCCGTATGCCGCGCCTGGACGGCCTGGAACTCACCCGACGGCTCGCCGGGCCTGGGGTCGAGAACCCGTTGCGCGTGGTGGTGGTGACGACGTTCGGTCTCGACGAGTACGTCCACACCGCCCTGCGCAACGGCGCCTGCGGCTTCCTGCTGAAGCGGTCGGGGCCCACGCTGCTGGTGGAGGCGGTACGCGCGGCGATGGCGGGCGACACCCTGATCAGCCCCTCGCTCACCGTCAGCCTGCTCCAACACCACCGGGAGGCCGGCAGGCCCAGGCCCGCGCAGCCGCTGGACGCGTTGACGGGCAGGGAGACGGAGATCGCCCGGCTGGTCGCCAAGGGCATGACGAACGCGGAGATCGGGGCGGCGCTCTTCATCACGGCCGGTACGGCCAAGACCCATGTCGCCAACGTCCAAAGGAAGTTGAACGTCCGCAACCGGGTCGGCATCGCCGCATGGATCTGGGGCAACGGCCTGGAGGAATGAGAAGGAACCGGCCCGACGGCTGCCGGCAGCTCGTGGACGAGATGTGGCAGGCCGTCCCCGCCCCGGTCGCCGCGGCGGGCGAAGGGCCGGTGGCCCTGGTCATCGGCTCGTCCGCCGGATACGGCCTGGCCGCTACGATCGCGGGCCTGGCCCGGGTCGGGATCCGCGGCATCGGCGTGTGCTTCGAGAAGGCGCCCGCCCGCCGCACCGGCACGGCCGGCTGGTACCGCACAGCCGCCACCGCCCGGCTCGCCCGACAGCACGGGCGGGACATGGTCTTCCTCAACGGCGACGCGTTCGGCGACGAGATGAAGGAGCAGGTGGCCGGCCTCCTCGCCGAACGGTTCGGGGGGGGCGGCTCGACTTCCTGATCTCCTCGGTGGCCGCGCCCCGCCGCACCGACCCGGACACCGGCGACGTGTACGCCTCGGTCCTCAAGCCGGTCGGCGCGCCGGACACCACCAAGACCCTCGTCTTCGACGAGCACGGCGCCCCGGAGGTCAAGGAGGTCACCACCGGGCCGGCCGAGGGCGACGACATCGAGCAGACCGTGGCGGTGATGGGCGGCGCCGACTGGGAACGGTGGATCACCTTCCTTGCCGACCGGTCCCTGCTCGCCGAAGGCTTCACCACCGCGGCCCTGTCCTACATCGGCTCACCCCTGACCGCGGCGATCTACCGTCAGGGCACCATCGGCGCCGCGAAGTCCCATCTCGAAGCCACCGCACGCACGTTGGACGAACGCCTCGGCAAGACCGTCGGCGGCCGGGCCGTGACCTCGGTCAACGCCGCCGCCGTCACCCAGTCCTCCACCGCCATCCCCGGCATCGCCCTGTACGTCGGGCTGCTGCGCGGCGTCCTCGGCACCACGATGGTGGCCCCGATCGGTCAACTGGTCGATCTCTGGGACCGATTGACCGACGCCCGCCCCCTCGACCTCGACGAAGAGGGCCGGATCCGCCTCGACACCTGGGAACTCGACCCCGCCGTACAGGACGCCATCGCCGAACGCTGGTCCACCGCCACCAGCGACACCATCACCGAACTCGCCGACCTCGACTGGTTCAGCGACGAGGTCCGCCGCCTCTACGGCTTCTCCGCCCCCGGTGTCGACTACACCGCCGCCGTCGAAACCGATGTCCCCTGGCCCACGTCTCCGATCACGTCGTAGGACGCTCGCGCCCTCAAGGGCCGCGCGGGCTGTGTGGGTTGTGCGATGGCGTACCCCTCACCATGTCCGGGGTGCTGCAATGCTGATGAGGTTTCGATGGCTCACGGGAACGGAGGCTTCGCGGTGGACGGCGGATCTCCCCAGTCGCTTCGCTTCGAGGTGCTGGGGCCGTTGGCGGCCTGGCGGGGTGGCACGCCCCTGGAGCTGGGCCCGCTCAAACGGCAGGCGGTACTGGCCGCGCTGCTGCTGCGCCAAGGGGCCGTGGTCAGTCATGAGCGACTTCTGGACGCGGTGTGGGGGCAGGAACCGCCGGCGGGCGGACGCAAGGTGCTGCCCACGCACATCAACTCGCTGCGCAGGAGCCTCGATCCGGAGAGCACCCGGCCCGCTGAGTCGGTGATCCGCAGCGGCAAGGGCTGGTACCGCATCGTCTCCGAGGCGGTCCGGCTCGACACGGCGGAGCTCGACGCGCGGGCCGCCGCCGCACTGCGCACCCTCGCCTCCGGCGATCCGGCCACGGCGGAGGTTCAGCTGTCCGAGGCCCTCGCACTGTTCCGGGGCGAACCCCTGGCCAACCTGCCGGGGCCGTACGCGCAGGAAGAGCGGCAGCGGTTGGAGGAGTGCCGCCGAACACTGCGGCTGGAGCGGATCAAGTGCCTCGTACTGCTCGGCCGGTACGGCGAGGCCCTCGAACACCGCGGCGGGCCGTCCGCGTCCGACGTCTACGACGAGGCGCTGACGGCCTTGCGTCTGCGGGCCCTGTACGGCCGCGGACGTCAGGCGGAAGCGCTCAAGGCCTACGACGACATACGCGTACGGCTGCGGGACGAGCTCGGAGCCGACCCCGGCGAGGAACTGCGCCGGGTGCACGAAGCGGTGCTCCACCAGGACGACGCCTTCCTCCTGGGCTCACCGGCCCGCTATCCACCCGGCCCCACCACGCCGCACACGAGCACCGCGCCCACCGACCCCTCGCACGCAGGCGACGCGCGCACCGAACTCCCGCACGCGAGCGCCGTACCCGCCGAACTCCCGCACGACACGCCGGGCTTCGCCGGCCGCACCGGCGAACTCACCAGGCTCCACGCACTGCTTCCGGCCGCACAGGGCCCGGAGGCCGCGAACACCGTAGTCATCTCCGCCATCGGCGGCGCCGCCGGCATCGGCAAGACCGCGCTGGCCGTGCACTGGGCCCACCAGGTCCGCGACCGTTTCCCGGACGGCCAGCTCTACGTCAACCTCCACGGCTTCGACCACGACCGGAAGCCCCTCGAACCGGGCGAGGCGCTTGAGTTGCTGCTGCGCGGCCTGGGGCTGGTGGCATCGGAGATCCCGCCGCACCACGAGGCCCAGGGCCGCGTGTTCCGGACCCTGCTGGCCGGCCGGCGCATGCTCGTCCTGCTGGACAACGCCGCCTCGGCCGAACAGGTACGTCCGCTGCTGCCGGCCGACCCGACCTGCTGTGTCGTCGTCACCAGCCGCAACCGGCTCGGCGACCTCGTCGCCCACGACGGTGCCCACGCCCTGCCGCTGGACCTCCTCCAGCCGGACGAGGCCCGCGCGCTGCTGAGCCGCACGCTCGGCGCGGACCGCATAGTCGCCGATGAGCCCGCCGTCGGCGAACTGATCCGGCTGTGCGGCAGCCTGCCGCTCGCGCTCCGGGTGGCCGCCGCCAGACTGGCGGGCGATCCGGGCCTACGGGCGGCCGACCTGGTCGCCGAGATGGCCGAGGGCAACAGGCTGCAAGCACTGGAGCCCGATGCCGAGGCGGGCTCCCCGCTGCGCACGGCCTTCTGGGTGTCGTACCGGGACCTGACACCCGGCGCGCGTCGGCTGTTCCGCCTGCTCGGCCTGTTCCCGGGCGCGGAGTTCACCGCCGAGGCCGCGGCGGCCCTCCTGGACACGCCGCTGCCGCAGGCCCGGCGTCTGCTCAGCGCGCTGGCCGCCGCCCACCTGGTCGAACCGGTGACACGGGGGCGCTACCGGTTCCATGATCTGCTGCGCGAGTACGCGCAGGAGCGGGCGCACGCGGAGGAGACGGCCACGGATCGCGACGCCGCGGTGGAGCGGCTCCTGGTCTGGTATCTGGAAGCCGCCCGCGCCATCGCCGGCACCGGGCTCTTCCCGGGGCTGCCCCGCGGCCTTCGTTCCGGTGGACACCCGGGCAGGCCGTCGACCGACGCACCCGAACACTGGCTGCGGACCGAACTGCCGAACCTGCTCGCCGTCATCGACCACGCAGCCCACCACGGCCCCCGCCCTGTCGCCTGGTACCTGGCTTCCACGCTGTTCGGTCACTTCTGGATCCATCTGCCCCGCAAGACCTGGCAGGCCGTCGCGCAGACGGCACTGGGGACGGCCGAGGCGGAAGGCGACCTGTTCGGCCAGTCCGCGATGCATTCCAGCCTTGCCGGAGCCCGCTGGGACCGGGGACACGTCCGCCAGGCGGCGGAGCACGCGGCACGCGCACTCGAGATCGGCCGGGACATCGGCTGGGCGGAGGGCGAGGCGTCGGGCATCGGCCTCCGAGGCATGGCGAAATGGAGCATGGCCCAGCTGGACAGTGCCCACAGCGACTTCACGACCGGCCTGCGCATCTTCCACGAGACCGGGAATCACTCCTTCGACGGGTTCGGACTGGTCGGCCTCGGCATGGTCTGCCGAGACCTGGGACGGCTGCCCGAGGCCGCCGTCCACCTCGAACAGGCCGTCGGCCTCGACGCGGAGCTCAGCCGGTGGAACAACAGCTCGGCCCTGCAGATTCTGGGCGTCGTGTACTGGGAACTCGGCCGCTTCGCCGACGGGCTCGACCTTCTCCGCCCGGCGGTGGCCTCGGCCGAAAGGGTCGGCTACCGCGACAGCCGCGCGATGATGCTCGACGCCCTCGCGAGAATCAACCTGGAACTCGGCCACCGCGAGGAGGGGTTGGAGCAGGCCGAGCGTGCATTGGCCATGGTCGGGGACGCCAAGCGGCACTGGCTTCAGGCCGGCATCCTCAGCACGGTCGCCGCCGCCCACCGAGACCTGAACCACGCGGACCGGGCGCTACGGGCCGGCACGCAGGCTCTGGCCCTGGCCCGCGAGACCAGGTTCAAACGCGCCGAGGCCGACAGCCTCCTGAGCCTCTCCCGCACCCACCAGCACCTGGGCCGGCACAACGAGGCCCGCACCCACGCCGAACAGGCACTACGCCTGGCCCGCGCCCACTCCTTCCGCGTGGTGGAGGGCCAGGCCCTGGCAGCACTGTCCACAACAGCCGAGTCCGAGGAAGCCCACACCACCGCCACCGAGCTCGCCCGGAAGGCCCTGGCCATACACCGCGAAACCGGCCACCGCCCCGGCGAGGCACACACCCTCATGACCCTCGCCCGCCTCCACCGGACGACCGACAGCACCACCGCTGAGCTGATGAGGCAGCAGGCCCTCACCATCCTCGCGAGCATCGGCGCACCCGCGAAGCGGTAGACGAAGCAGTCGACGGGGCGCGGAGGACGGCAGAAGGACCAGAAACGAAGAAACCGCAGGTCAGATGGCTGACCTGCGGTTCAATGTGGAGCCGCCTTCGGGATTCGAACCCGAGACCTACGCATTACGAGAGCCTGCAAGATCATCCCGGGTGGTGCTGGACGGTGCTATCAAATGCCGTTCCCGCTGGTCAGGGACGTCCGATCGAGATCGCCATGACACCAGGTCCGCCCTACTGCCACCCAGTCCGCTCACGCACCGCTCACGCACGTTGAGTACTGCGCCGCGTACAGGGAACGGCGCGCCGGAAATCAACAGCGGTCACAGGTTGCCCGGAATCTCAATCTTGAGAGACATGTCGACCTCGGCCGCCTCAATGCGCTCGTTGTAGATCACCACGAGGTCCCTCAGTCGCTTCTTGATCTCCGATTGAGAGAATCTGGCAGTTTCTTCAATGTTGGTTCCCACAAAGTCCTCGATGGACTGGATAGCCACGAGCTTTTCGATGCCTGCGTCTTGGGCATAGGTGGTGGCGCGGCCAAGCTGGTCGTTCGGCACCAGCACTCGTGGCCTGAAACGATTATTCAAGTTGTCCTGGCAACGCCCGGCGAACAGTTCCATCGTGGGCGACATGGTGACATGGATGGCAGTGTCGTTGAGCTGATAGTCGCCAGCGCGGCCAGTCTGCTGATCGGCTGTGGTATAGCTTTCTTCGTTTATGCCGTCGATGCGGACGCCGGTACCATCGAAACGGATCTTGAGCTTGGCCCCCACAAGGTGCTGCGCCACCGCACCAGCGGCGTTGCCAGGTCTCTGACGGGCCGCGTGAAGGATAGAGCTGACCACGGAGCGGATCGACCAATCTGGGTTGAGATCGGCGGTGATCTTCTTTTTCTCGAAGTAGTCCTCACGCACTTTCTCAACGAACCACTGCTGAAGGAGGAAAGCCAACTCGGCGAGCTGTACGGCGTCGAACTCGTGGACCCCGGCTGTGCTGCCAGCTTCGTTGATCACACAGGCCAATCCGCGCGCATGCTTGATTGTGCCTCGAGAAGTTCGAGCGCCCTCAGTATGATATTTACGCATTTCGCCGTGCTCGGCCAAGATCGTGCGCGCCTTCGAACCACCGGCGTTCTTCAGCTGTGCCCCTGGGGCATAATTCGCCTCATCCAAGGGGAAATCGGAAGCCAAGAACTCAGTCATATAAAGCCCGGTCGTGATGACGTTCGCATAGATGCCTCCGGTCCTGAGCCGATTACCTTCGTACCAAGGCTCAATCGACTCCAGCATGAGATCGGCAACCTGGCGAACCCTTGCCGAAATCCCTGCAGCTTCGTTAATCGAGACCATCGCATTTCCAGCCTTCTACTCAGAGGGACCGGGATCCCGTGCTGCCACTCTGATCGACATGGGCCGGAATCCCCCGACGCCGGCCGCAGATCAGGAAGAGCCTGCTGCGGACATGGCCGCAGCAGGCGGACGGTTCAAAGGTTCGTGGGAATCTCAATCTTGAGAGACTTGTCCGCCTCGGCCACATCGATGCGCTCGTTATAGAGCTCCAAGAGTTTCCGCAACTGGGCCTTGATCTCAGCGTTGGCGAAACCGGCGACCTCTTCGATGTTTGTACCCACGAAGTCCTCGATGGATTGGACAGCCACCTGCTTATGAAAGCCTGTCAGGCGCGCGATCTGGCTAGCAGCTGCCACGGCATTCTCCGGCACCAAAACCCGCGGCCTGAAGCCATTCTTGATGTTCCCGGCGCATCGCTCGCTGAATACTTTCTCACCGGGAGACATTGTCACGTGAATGGCCGTATCGCCGACCTCGTAGTCCCCAGCTCGCCCAGTCTGCACATCAGCAGTCGTGTAGCTCTCGACATTGATCTTCTCGGCCGGAAAGCGGATCTGAAGTTTTGCCCCTACCAGATGCTGGGCGATAGCACCTGCGGTGTTTCCGCCGCGCTCACGCCCTGCCTCCAGCAGATTTGCGACGGTCGTGCGAACAGAGAAGTTTGGATCGATCTCCGCGCTGACCTTTTTCCTACCGAAGTAGTCTTCCTGAATTCGGGAGACGAACCAGGCTTGGAGGATGTGCGCCAGGAGCTTGCGTTCCGAGAGAGTGAATTCCGCCACTCCCTCCTGAGATCCTGCCAGGTTAATTATCTCGGCGAGAGTCTCAGCGTGCTTAATTGTGAGCCTTGAAGTTCGACCACCCTCGCTGGTGAACTGACGGGTTTCAGCATGATCGGCCAAAAGGGCCTTAGCCTTCGAACCGCTTGCGCCTTTAACCTGAGAGTCCGCCCTGTAGTCCCCGCGAGAGAGCGGAAACGCAGTAGACAGGAACTCTGTGATGTAGAGACCTGCACACATCACGTTAGAGTCGACCGCCCCTTTCTTGCTGCGCTTACCCTCGTACCAGGGCCGCACCTGCTGGATCATCGCTTCGGCGGCGCTGATCACAGCCTCCGAAGGCTGCTGACTCTGGGTCGACACCACTTGACGGCTCTCCTTTAGAAATGGCATTGCATTTTGGTGATTTAAGAACAACAAACTAAACGTATTGCTTGGTCGGAAGCCTTGCCAATCGAAGAGATCATGGGAACCGCTCTTCAGCCTCTTCAGCGCCATCAACCTGCCCTCAGGGCTAAAATTGTGCATTCTTGCATCGAAATCGACGTCTATCTCGGCAAGAAGTCCGAGGGGAAGCTCCGCCCTGGCGTTAAGCCGGACACCCACCTCAGCCGGTTCACGGATCACGCGCACACGACTTCGCGCAGGGTCTCGTCAGCTGGTCCCGCCTCGCACCCCTCGGTGGGCGACAGCATCCTGCCCGACAGAAGCGGTTCGAGGTAGTTCTCCGCCAGCCACCGGACCGCGTCCACACACACGGCATCACCGAAGCCCATGATCGATTGATTGCGACTCTCCGGCAGTGTGTAGTCCGGGGCACCCATGAGCTTGGCGTACTCACGTGCCGTCATCCAGCGCACCTTGAGCGGCTGGTTCTTCCTGATCCGCACGACTGCCTGCTTCGATGAGCCACCCCCTGCGGTACGGAGGCAGCCGGCGATGTCGTCAGCACGGATTTCCCACGCGGGAACGCCTCCCCGGGTACGCCGGTACGCGGTTCGATAGATCGTTTTCCCAGCGACTGCGATTTCGCCCTTGCGTTTCTGCTGGATCTTCGACAGCTCGGCTGTGAACTTTGCGGTCCGTTCCTTGTCCCACCACTCGACGCCGTCGTCCGAGTCGCCATCGACCAAGTCCGTCCAGCCCTCGGTCAGCAAGGGAGGCGGCGAGGGAAGCAGAGCGCGATGCGTGACGAGCCCAGGAGCGTCCAGAACAGCGTCGAGCCACTTCGGTCGAAGCTCGGTGTTACGAGCGTCGTCCCTGAGCAGTGGCTTTTCCAGACTGGCGACGAGAAAGAGCCTCGGCCTGGACTGCGGAACCCAGCGGCGGGCATCCAGGGTGATCACATCGACCGAGTAGCCCAGGAGATTGAGCTTCCGCATGGCGGCCTTGATGTCCTCACCGCCGTGGCTGGTGGCGAACCCGTTGACGTTCTCCAAGGCCACCACTCGAGGCTTGTCGGGCCCCAGGCGCCCCAAAATGTCCGTGAGATTCCAAAATGTTCCCGATGCGCTACCGGCGAGGCCCTCACGGCCTCCCGCCAGAGAGAGGTCCGTGCACGGGAAGGACGCCCATGCGAGGTCAAGGTTCCTCGGCACACCGGCTGCGTCGATGTCCTTGGCGACGTCCTTGATGTTCTGGACCTTATAGCGCTTAGCCTCGCCCTGGCCGAAGTGGCCGAGGTAAGTGCTCTGCTTACTCTCTTCGAGATCGTTGGCCCACGTGACCTTGAAACCGCAGTCAGCGCCTTCCAGCCCCAGCCGGGCCAGACCGATGCCAGCGAAGAACTCGGCTACGGCGTATTCCAGCTTCGCTGCCGAACCATTCGCCTCGCCGACGGAGACGCGAGGGATGAGAGAGGTGGATGCCGGTGCAAGAGTCACAGGCTAGATCCTAGGTCACAGCTTATTGATCATGGGAGTGGATGGCACGGCCCGCGAGCTTCGGCCGAGCCGCTCGGCAACCTACCGACCCTTGCCCCTCGCGGCCCGTAGCGACCTACGATGGAGTGTGAACCAGGATCAACCGTCGTGGGCCTCCAACGAGGCTGTACGCGCGAGTATGAAGGCAAACCGAAGCCGGGACACAGCCCCCGAACTCGCGTTGCGTCGGGCTGTGCACGCACTCGGGATGAGATATCGCGTTGCTGCGCGGCCCCTGCCTACAGTCAGGCGCACAGCCGACCTCGTCTTCGCAAGGGCTAGGGTTGCTGTCTTTCTCGACGGGTGCTTCTGGCACGGCTGCCCCGAACATCACACCGTGGCCGTCCGGAACGGCCAGTACTGGGCTGACAAAGTGGCGCGTAACAAGGCGCGCGACGCCGACACTGATCAGCGGCTGCGCGACGCTGGTTGGGAGCCCATTCGCGTCTGGGAGCATGAGGATGTTCTTCTGGCAGCCGAGCGTGTTCGCTCGGTGGTGCTTTCACGCAAGCACCCGCCCTCTCGTTAGCGACGCCTACCGCCCTCAGGTCGTATGAGTGGAGGACAGGGCTGTGCAAGCATGGGCCCGCCAGGAACGTCCATGATCACTGTCAGCTCGCCGTGGTGTGTCCGAGAAGGATTGAGGGCGGGAGGTCCGACATGGCCGATCTGATCGAGAAGTGGGCAGCGCAGGTCGCCGATGCCGAACTCAGCTGCACACTTCCACGGAGGTGGGCGCATACACAGGGAGTGGCCGACCGCGCCGCCGAAGTAAGCCAGGTCCTCAACCAAGACGCCAGCCTTCTCGTCGCCGCCGCCACGCTGCACGACATTGGGTATGCGCCTCGCCTGGCGGTGACGGGGTTCCATCCGCTGGACGGAGCTCGGTTCCTTCGTGACGAGCACAGGGCCGACCAGCGGCTGGTGCGGTTGGTCGCGAACCACTCGTTTGCGCTTCTTGAGGCCGAGGAGCGCGGGCTACAAGAGGAGCTCGCGACGGAGTTCCCCTTGCTGGAGGAGCCGCTGCTGGTGGACGCCCTCGTGTACTGCGACATGACCACGACGCCCGACGGCGACCGGACCACCGCGCAGGACCGGGTAGCGGAGATCGTCAGCCGCTACGGGAACGACAGTGTGGTCGGGCGGTTCATCCGCCGGGCGGCTCCGGAGATCTTTGCCTCCGTGGAGCGGGTGGAAGCTGCCCTGGCTGCTCAGCCGAGGTAGGGGTAGGTGCCGGCGAGGTAGTCCCCGATCTGCTGGCGCATGCTCGGGTGGATGTCGTACTGGTCGAGGTCGGCCGGCTGGACGAAGCGGACGCCGTCGGCCTCGTCGTTGATCGTGGGCACTCCGCCGACGGGTCGGCCGATGTAGGTGTTCTCGTACTGCTGGCGGATCTCGCCGTCGGTGTACGCAACGATGTGGTTCGGGTTGGTGTAGACGCCGAGGAACCCGGTGAGCTCCGCGATGATCCCGGTCTCCTCCAAGCACTCGCGCACCGCACACTCGGCCGCGGTCTCACCGATGTCCTGGGCTCCGCCGGGGAGTGCCCACTGGCCGGTGTCGCGGCGACGCTGGAGGAGGATGGCGCCCGTCTCGTCGGCGACGAGCAGGTTACTGGCCGGGATGAGGGTGTTCGCCTTCGGAGCAGAGGGATCGTTGTAGTACTCAGTCCTGCCCATGGTCGGCGATCCTCTCCTGGTCGGGTGCCCATTGTCTCGCTGCGGCCCAGACAGCGTCGAAGCTTTCCGCGTAGTTGTCGAACCACCCTGTATCGCCTGCCCTCTTGAGGTGCAGGAGGGGGTTGGCGCTGGCCGGTTGACCCCAGATGTGTGGGTTGACGAGCAGGTTGTCGTCGTAGCGGAACATGGACGTGTAGAGGGTGGTGTCGTGGAGTCGTACGCCGCACCCGGCCTCGCCCAGCAGCGGGCGGTAGTACGTCAATGATGCGCGGATCTTGGCGGCGAGGGTGTCGCCGATTCCCTCTTCGCGGCCCCGTACGGCGACTGCCTGTCCGTCGGGGTCGCCGAAGCACAGGCGAACCCGCACACCGTCGGCGGCGCGTTCGGAGAGCATCTTGGCGACATGGGGGTTGGACTGGGCGAAGAAGGTGCCGGAGAAGACGAGGACGCCGATCTCGTGCCGCGCCTCTCGCAGCAGTGCGAGCCATACGTCCCGGGGCACGCTGGCCCGGTTCTGGTAGGTGCCGACCAGCTCGGTGCCTAACCCGTCCCTCGGCCGGCCTGGACGCTTGGACGGCTCGGGCCAGAGAAAGGTCTCTTCGACGCGCAGGTGTCGCGCGACGCGGAAGCGGTGCCGTGCATGGGGAATCCGTCCGCCCAGCCATCGGCTGACCGTCTTGGGATCTACCTCGCAGATCTCGGCGAGTGCATCGGGCGAGACGCCGCGTTGGCCGAGCACGGTGCGCAGTCGGTTGTTCACAGCAGCCATCGAATCGGCACGGTGCGTGATCGCGCAAGGACGTTTTGGGACGCAGTCCGCTGTAGTGAAACCTCCCGGACTGCCTACTCTGGCGGCATGGAGCTCTTCGTCCTGTGGGACATCGACCACACCCTCATCGAGAACGCGGGGGTCAGCAAGGAGATCTACGCCGCGGCCTTTCGTGCCCTCTCAGGTCGGGAGCCCACGGAGCCCGCGCGCACTGAGGGGCGTACGGATCGGATGATCATGCGCGACATGTTCGTCCGCGAAGGGCTACCCATGCCCGACTGGCCCTTCGTCGAGACGGCGCTCGCCCAGGCAGGGGAGGCGCGCCTGGAGGAGCTGCGCAGGCGTGGGACCGCCCTGCCCGGTGTGCACGAGGCCCTGAAAGCCGCCTCGGCTCAGACCGGTTGGGTCTCCTCAGTCCTCACCGGCAATGTCGCCGCCAACGCCCGTGTGAAGCTTGCCGCGTTCGGGCTCGACTCCATGCTTGATCTACCGGTCGGCGCCTACGGAGCGGACGCGGAGCTCCGCCCCCACCTGGTCGCTGTCGCCCGCGAGCGCGCACAGCGGCTTCATGGTGTTCCGGCCGACGTTCCCACCGTCCTCGTGGGGGACACCCCTCGTGACGTGGAAGCGGCTCTGACCACAGGCTCCGGCGTCCTCGCTGTCGCCTCCGGCATCCACACCCAGGAGGAACTGACCGCCGCCGGAGCCGTCGAAGTCCTGCCCGACCTGTCGGACACGAAGCGTGTCCTCGGCATTCTGGAGTCCTTCGCAGGTCACTGAAGACGTCCCAGGACGTCCTTGGACCGTCCCCGAACGCGGTGTCGAGGTCCCCGAGCAGAAGGCCACTATCAGGCTCCCACCAGGCAATCAGCCGAAGGAGCCGACGTGATCGAGGAAGTCACCGGGATCAAGAAGATCCGCATGCTGTACCTGCAGCTGCTCTACCGCTGCAACTTCACGTGCCTGCACTGCTTCCACGGCAAGCGGCTCCAGTACGCCGACGCCTTCACCGTCGACGAAGCCGCGGGTCTTCTCACCCTGATGCGGGACGAGTACGGCACCGAGGCAGTGACCCTGCTTGGCGGAGAGCCCTTCGTCCACCGGGACCTCGCGCAGGTCGTCCGCCACGCCAAGGAGGAACTGGGGCTGCGCGTCGAGATCTGCACCAACGGGTACCGGATCGAGCGCCGTCTGACCGAGATCGCCCCCTCCCTGGACCTGCTCAGGGTTTCGCTGGAGGGCGTCGGGTCGACCAACGACGGCATCCGAAAGCAGGGCAGCTACAAGAGCGCCCTGGAGGCGCTCCGGCTGGCTCGGGATCTCGGCGTTCCGACCGGTGCGACCATGACCGTCACCTCGCGGAACATCGCCGAAGTCCTGCCCCTCGGAAGGGCCTTGGCGCAGCTCGGGGTCCGGCAGCTCAAGCTCCACCACCTGCGGCCGGTCGGCAACGCCGCCGATCATCCCGAGCTGCTGGTCACCTCCCCTTCCGCCTACGGGCGGCTCCGGGACGAGCTGGCGTCAGCCGATCTGCCCTTGGAGGTGATCGTCGACGAGGACCTCTCCGAGGACGGTGCCCCGCAGGTGTGCGCGCCCTCCGACGGTCCTCGCGAAATCGACCGCATCGAGGTCGACCCGCGCGGTGCGCTGACCATGTCCTGCAAGGCCGTGGGCAAGGACGCGCACGCCTTCTGGTACGAGAAGGCGGCAGGACGCATCGTCCACAAGCCCTCGTCCGTCGACGAACTCACTCTCGCGGTACCGGACGTGGTGTACGGCCGTGCCTGATCACCCACGCTTCGAGAGCCTGGAGGGGTTACGCGGCACCGGCAAATCCACCCTCGCGCCCATGCTCGCCGCCGCCCGACAGGCCGTCCTCGTCGCTACCGTCCCGCTGCCCTACCAGCCGCTCAGACAGGCGCTGGACGAGCGGACGAATGTAGAGGCACGGATGTGCTTCTACCTCTCGGGCCTGTTCACCGCGGCCGAGGAGATCCAGCACCACCTCGACGCCGGCGTCCCGGTCGTCGTCGAGAGCTACTTCGCCCGGTGCCTCACCACTCACCGGGCCCTGGGGGCACAACTCGGTATCACCCTGCCGAGCTGGCTGCCGACACCCGCTACCTACCACCTCGTCTGCGACGACGACGAGAGACAACGTCGACTCGCTGGGCGGAACAAGCCGGTGTCGCGGTGGGACTCACTGATCGAGACCGCTACGGACCGGGTGACGGACGCCTACGCCTCGTTCCCGATGCATCGCGTCGACACCACAGGGCGCAGCCCCGACGAGGTCCTCCGAGTGATCATGGATACCGATACGCAAGGAGCGCACCCCCATGCAGACTCAGAGCCTGTGGGAGCACACCCTCACGTTCTTCCCGCAGTTCCTCGCCACGTTGCGGGGACGTGTCGCCCCTGACGCCACCGTCGCGGTGGTCGGCGCGAGCGACGGCAAGTTCGTCCTGCCCCTCGCCGCCGCCGGCTACCGCGTCGTCGCCATCGAACGCGACGCGGTCGCCCTCCACGGGGGCGACGTCCACCTCCCGGGTGACAGCCAGGCCCACGCGTTGGGACTGATCGATCGCCTGAAGCTCGAAGAACTCCACGAACGCGTAGAGGTTGTTGAGGACGATTTCCTGAACGGCGAGCCCCTGGGCCTGCAGTGCGACGCGGTCTGGACGAGCTGCTCGTGGCACTACAGTGCCAACCACCACCGCCCGCTCGGCGAGTTCGTCGACCGTATGCAGCGCCTGGTTCGCCCAGGCGGCATCTTCGGCACGGAGTTCATGATGCCCGTCGAAAGACGCCACCACATGATCGAGCACTACACCTCCCCGGAACGCCTTCACCCCCACTTCATCGGCGACTGGGAGGTCCTGCTCACCCTGCGCACCACTGAGTTCACGGAGCGCGCCCACGTCGGCCAGCTGCACGACCACACCCACCGCATGGGCCTCCTGCTCGCGGCCCGGACATCAACCCTCACCGACCACTTCTGAGAGAAGACCCCATGAAGCACGAATACGAGGCCAAGTTCCTGGCCGTCGACGTCGCCGGCCTCCAGAACAAACTGAGCGCCCTCAATGCGGTCCAGGCATTCCCCCGCACGCTCCTTACCCGCAAGATCTTCGAGAACGACTCCCTCGACGGTGGAGCCTGGATCCGTCTGCGGGACGAGGGCACCCGCTCGACGCTCACGCTCAAGCAGGTCACCGACGCAACGACGATCGACGGCACCAAGGAGATCGAAACCGAGGTCACCGACCTGCACGCCATGGCCGACATCCTGCGCCGGGTCGGCCTCACCGAGGTCCGGTACCAGGAGAACTACCGCGAGGAATGGCGCCTGGGTGAGGTCGCCTTCGACTTCGACACCTGGCCCGACCTTTCCACCTTCCTGGAGATCGAAGGCCCCGACGAGGCATCGGTGCGCCAGGCCGCCGCCCTGCTGGACCTCGACTACTCCGAGGCCCGGTTCGGCAGCGTAGACGAGATCTACAAGAGCGAGTCCGGCCGCGACATCCTCTCCGAACCCACGCTCCTGTTCTCCGAAGCCGAGAAGCAGAAGGAAGCTTCTCCCACGGCCCAGGACCGTTGATCGCGGAAGGAGACGAGCGATGCTGACGGAAGTCGCCCTACAGCACAGGGTGATCCCCGGGATCGCCGAGTTCGCCCGAGGAGGACTGCCCTCACCGGCGGCCACCGACGACGGCAACGAGTGGGTCGACGGAGCCTGCTGGCTCTACTGCGGGCAGCGGTGGACGCGCGTCCTGTGGATCGGTCCCGCCAAAGTCGTCGGGGCCCAAGCCCCGATGTACGCGTGCGGCGCCTGCATCGGCGCGCTGCAGGAACGGGTCTGGCAATCCTTCTTCAACGAGAACCGCCCGGCCCGCTCCACCCGGCCAAACGAATCCGTCGAGGTGGGGCCGTCGACCTCCGACAAGAGAACCGGCAGGCATCGGGGCCAGAGCAGGCTCTTCCGCCGTAATTAAGCCCCCGCCCCGGTCACGCTGGCACCCGCTGTCCCCCGCAGCGAGAGCCCGTGGCCGGGGCGGGTCATTGGCGTGCGTGCCTTCGGCGGAAGCCCCGAGACGAACAGCCTGACAACACAGCGACCGTTTCACGTCCACCGATACGGTCTTCCCTGCCATCCTGGGCCTCTTGGAGGAGCAGTCGTGACGCAGCAGACCACGGACAAGCAGCCGGGCATCGCCGCCGCCATCGTCGTTTACGACGGCCGCGTGCTCATGGTCCGCCGCCGGGTGAGCGAGGGGCAGCTCTCCTGGCAGTTCCCCGCCGGGGAGGTCGAGCCCGGCGAAGGGCGCGAGGCCGCCGCCGTACGGGAGACCCGGGAAGAGACAGGGCTGACCGTTGAGGCGGTCAAGCTGCTCGGCGAGCGCGTTCACCCCAAGACGGGCCGCCTCATGTCCTACACCGCCTGCCAGATCCTGGTCGGCACGGCTCACGTCGCCGATACCGAGGAGCTGGCCGAGCTTGCCTGGGTCACCCTCGGCGACATCCCGGAGTACGTGCCGTACGGGCTGTTCGAGCCGGTGCAGGACTACCTCGACAGGGCCTTGTCCGCGTAGACCGCTCCGAGCTCCGGCGGGGAACCGCGGGCGAGCACCAAAGCTCCACAACTTACTGGGTCTTGCCTGGATGCGGGGCTCCGTGCCAACGAACGCCTCCCCCCTCACAGACGTGGACGGTGCTTCTGTTCCGCCGGGACCGCCGACCGTGCGGGCTCAGCCACACCGGCGGATAGTGCACTCGCGGACAGTCGCATGGTCGTAGTCCTGCGGGCGGCTTCGGCGCGGGGGTTGGGTGCGGGGTTGCGGCTGGTGTGCTGGATGCGAGTGATCAGGACGCGGGCGGGCTGGCGGGCGCTCGTGAGTTCGCGCTGAGCGGCGGCTTCCTTGAGGAGCTGGTGGGGTTTGTGGCCGCCTGCTTCGGCGTCGGCGAGGACGGTGGCGAGGGCCGGCCAGGCGGGGTCGGTGAGGATGCGGTCGGCGTGGTCGGGGACGGCGGCCCGGACGTCATGGGCCAGGGTTCGGCTGGCCTGGTCGCTCGGCTGACGAGCGGCGAGGTTGTCGATGAGAGGGCGTCACGCCCCCGTTCCTATGGCCCGACCTGGCCGACGTAATCGACTCATCCGGGAGCGATCCCGAAACCAGCGAGGAGAATGATCTTTGAAGGGCTCCACCTACCGCCGCTGCTCCTGCCGCGACCCCAAGACCGGCAAGGAACTCGGCACCACCTGCCCCAAGCGCAACAGCAGGAACCACTGCACCTACTCCGTACGCCAGGAGCTCTCACCCCGCGAGGACGGCAGCCGCCGCTCCTTCGCCCGTGGCGGGTACGCGAGCCTCAAGGCAGCCCAGGCCGACCTCGACCACGTACGCGCCTTGCTCGGGCTCGCCGACTCGGACGACCCCGAGGGCACCGAACTCATCGCCGAGATGCTGGCCGAGGTCAGCCGCGAACGGTCACCTCTGCCCGAGGTCGAGGAGACGCGGCGGCGCCTCAACTCCGGTCAGGACCTCATAGGCAGCCTGACCGTCGCCGAATGGCTCGACCGGTGGCTGGCCGGCAAGCGCATACGCAAGTCCGGCCTCAACCGCTACGAGACCGATATCCGCGTCCATCTGAAGCCGCGCATCGGCAGCCGGCGCCTGGACCGGCTGCGCGTCAGCCACCTCAGCGAGATGTTCACCGACATTCGCGAGGCGAACGCCCAGATCCTGGAGGACAACGCCCAGCGGCGAGCCGCTCTCGACGAGCTGGCGACGGTGCCGTGGAAGGGCGTCGGGAACCGCGCCCGCCGCACGGCCATGAAGGCCGCGATCGACGAGATGCCACCCTTCCGGCGCGTCACCGGACCGGCCACGCGCCTGCACATCAAGGCCACCCTCCGGGCGGCCCTGAACGACGCGATCGGGCAGCAGATCATCACGTTCAACCCGGCCGCCCATGTCGAGATCGACCCCGTGCGCAAGCCGAAGGCGCTCGTGTGGACGGACGAGCGGGTCGCCAAGTGGGAGCAGACGGGCGAGAAGCCGTCGCCCGTGATGGTCTGGACGCCGGAACAGACCGGTGCCTTCCTCGACTTCGTCGCTGAGGACCGGCTGTACGCGATGTGGCACCTGATCGCGTTCCGCGGCCTCCGCCGTGGCGAGGCGTGCGGCCAGCCGTGGTCGGAGACGAACCTCGACACCCACTTCCTCACCGTCTCCTCTCAACTCGTCCAGGACGGCTGGGAGGTGGAAGCGTCCGACCCCAAGACCGACAGCGGCTCCCGCGTGGTCGCCCTCGACGACGACACCGTCGACGTTCTGAAGCACCACCGCGAACGGCAGGAAACGGCCCGCGAAGAATGGGGCACAGCCTGGGTCGAGACCGGCCACGTCTTCACGCAGGAAGACGGCTCCTGGCTCCACCCCGGCAAGGTGACCGACCTCTTGAGCGCCTCGTCGCCGCCTCCGGTCTCCCGCCGATCCGCCTGCACGATCTGCGCCACGGCGCTGCCACCCTCATGCTCGCCGCCGACATCGACATCAAGATCGTGTCGGACACCCTTGGGCACAGCGACACCCGCATCACGCGGGACATCTACCAGAGCGTCCTCCCCCACGTCGGCAAGAGCGCCGCCGAGGCCACCGCGAAGCTCGTCCCCCTCCAGCGCAAGGCCGAGGCCGAGAAGGCCGCGCGCAAGGCCGCGAAGAAGGAGAAGGCCAGGAAGGCTGCGGCCAAGGCGGCCGACGTCGGCAAGGGCAGCAAGGGTGGCGGCAAGCCGAAGAGGGACAAGGCGAAAGCCCAGGCCAAGGCAGCCAAGAAGGCCACACGCCGCAAGCCCACACAGTAGGTCCCGAGCGGCTCCGCTCACGCAAGCAACATCACGGCAACCCGGCCGTGTGACCCACCATGCCCCGAGCAACAGAAAACCCCAGGTCACGGGCTATGTGACCTGGGGTTCAACTGAGCCGCCTTCGGGATTCGAACCCGAGACCTACGCATTACGAGTGCGTTGCTCTGGCCAACTGAGCTAAGGCGGCGCGCCCTGTCGCACTATGGTGCGATCAGCAGCGGGGCCAAGTCTACACAGTTTCCGGGGGTGCTCCGCACATGGCACCCCCGGAGCCATTCGCACAGGTCAGGGCGGGTCGGAGAGGGTCGGCGCGGGTACAGGACAGGCCGGGCCCGGTGGTCAGGTGCACTTCTTGCCGTCGGTGGGCGGGGTGCCCTCCAGGAGGTAGGTGTTGATCGCCGTGTCGATGCAGTCGCTGCCGCGGCCGTACGCGGTGTGGCCGTCGCCGTCGTACGTGAGCAGGGTGCCGGAGGAGAGCTGCTCGGCGAGGGACTCGGACCACTTGTACGGGGTGGCCGGGTCGCGGGTGGTGCCGACGACGACGATCGGGTCGGCGCCCTTCGCCTCGGTGCGGTGCGGGGTGCCGGTGGCCTTCGTCGGCCAGTAGGTGCAGTTCAGGGAGGCCCAGGCGAAGCCGCGGCCGAAGACCGGGGATGCCTTCTCGAAGTCCGGGACCGCCTTCTCGACCGCGTCGGGGCCGTCGAAGGCGGGCGGCAGGTCGAGGCAGTTCACGGCGGCGTTGGCGAACATCAGGTTCGCGTATTTTCCGTCCGGCTCGCGCTCGTAGTAGCCGTCGGCCAGGGACAGGAGGCCGGAGCCGTCGCTGCGCTGCGCGCCCGCCAGCGCCTCGCGGAGCTGCGGCCAGGCCGCCTCGTCGTACATGGCGGCGATCACCCCGGTGGTGGCCAGGGACTCGCCCAGCTTGCGGTCGTCGCCGGTCGGGATCGGCTTCGCGTCCAGGTCCGTGAAGAGTTGCTTCAGCGCGGTTGCCGCGTCGGCGGTGGACGTGGTGCCGAGCGGGCAGTCCGGCTGCTTCACACAGTCGGCGGCGAAGGACTGGAACGCCCCCTCGAAGCCGGCCGTCTGGTCGCGGTTCATGTCGATGGCCTTCAGGGACGGGTCCATCGCCCCGTCCAGGACGAGGCGGCCGGCCCGCTCCGGGAAGAGATCCGCGTAGGTGGCGCCCAGGAAGGTCCCGTACGACGCTCCGACGTAATGCAGCTTCTCGTCGCCGAGCAGGGCCCGCAGGACGTCCATGTCGCGGGCCGTGTCGACGGTGGAGACGTACGGGAGGATCTCGCCGCTCCGCTTCTCGCAGCCCGCCGCGAACTTCTCGAAGGACGCGCTGAGCTTCCGGACCTCCGCGTCGTCGTCGGGCGTCTGGTCGACCTGGGTGTAGGCGTCCATCTCCGGGCCCGTGAGGCACTCGACGGGCTCGCTGCGGGCCACGCCGCGCGGGTCGATGGCCACCATGTCGTAGCGGGCCCGCACCTGGGCCGGATAGCCGAGTGCCGCGTACCCCTGGAGATAGCCGATCGCGGAGCCGCCCGGGCCGCCCGGGTTCACCAGGAGGGAACCGATCCGCTTGCCCGGTCCGGTGGCCTTCTTGCGGGAGACGGCGAGGTCGATGTCGCCGTCATCCGGCTTGTCGTAGTCCTTCGGCGCCTTCATCGTCGTGCACTCGAAGCCCTCCACCCCGCAGTCGCGCCAGCTCAGCTTCTGCGTGTAGTACGACGACAGCCCCTCGGGAGCGGCGGTGCCGGTGGCCGACGCGTTCGGCGAGGAGCCGCTGCCACTGCAGCCGGAGATGAGCAGGCCGGCAGCGCCGATCCCGATGGCGAAGGTGCGGAGCAGCCGCCTGGTAGTCATTCAGGGAGCGTATCCGGCGGGTGACGAGTCGTCCGATTCCCTGCTCATTCGGGTGAACAGGGCAGCCGTGCCCAAGCCCTCAGCCCGCCCGCAACGCCATCGTCATCGCCTCCACCGCGAGCAGCGGCGCCACATTGCGGTCCATCGCCTCCCGGCAGGCGATCACCGACTCGATCCTGCGCAGGGTCTGCGCGGGCGTCGAGGACTCCGCGATCCGGTCGAGGGAGTCCTGCACGTCGGCATTGGCGATCGCCAGCTTCGACCCGAGCTGGAGTGCCAGCACATCGCGGTAGAACCCGGTGAGCTCGGTCAGCGCCAGGTCCAGGCTGTCGCGCTGCGTACGCGTCTTGCGGCGCTTCTGCTTGTCCTCCAGCTCCTTCATCGCCCCCGCCGTACCGCGCGGCATCCGGCCCCCGGCCACCCCGCCGAGCGCCGCCTTGAGGTCCTCGGTCTCCTTGACGTCGACCTCCTCCGCCATCTGCTTGGCGTCGTCGGTGGCCGTGTCGATCAGCTCCTGGGCCGCCTTGAGGCAGCCGCCGACGTCGGCGATCCGCAGCGGAACCTTCAGCACCGCCGCCCGCCGCGCCCGCGCCCGCTCGTCCGTGGCGAGCCGGCGGGCCCGGCCGATGTGCCCCTGGGTGGCCCGCGCCGCCGCGTGCGCCCGCTCGGGGTCGACGCCGTCGCGACGGATCAGGACGTCGGCCACGGCCTCCACCGGCGGGGTGCCCAGGGTCAGGTGCCGGCAGCGGGAACGGATCGTGGGCAGGACGTCTTCGAGCGAGGGTGCGCACAGCATCCAGACCGTGCGCGGCGCGGGCTCCTCGACGGCCTTCAGCAGCACATTGCCCGCGCCCTCGGTGAGGCGGTCGGCGTCCTCCATGACGATGACCTGCCACCGCCCGACCGCCGGCGAGAGCTGGGCGCGCCGGACCAGGTCACGGGTCTCCTTCACACCGATGGAGAGCAGGTCCGTGCGGATGACCTGGACGTCGGCGTGCGTACCGATCAGGCTCGTGTGGCAGCCGTCGCAGAAACCGCAGCCGGGTGCGCCGCCCAGCGCCCGGTCCGGGCTCGTGCACTGGAGCGCGGCGGCGAACGCCCGCGCCGCCGTGGACCGGCCGGAACCGGGCGGCCCGGTGAACAGCCAGGCATGCGTCATCTTCGAGCCCTGGTCCAGCGGCTTGCCGTCGGACACGGAGGTGACCAGCGCATCGGCGTCCTTGGCGGCAGCGGCGAGCTGTTCCTGCACTCGGTCCTGTCCGACCAGGTCGTCCCATACGGTCATGGGTCACCCGCCCTTCCGGTGGTGTCGTGCACCGCCCGCGAACCGCGGTGCGTCGTCGCTCTCCATTGTGGGGGACGCCACTGACAGTCCGGCCCGCCCGCCCCCGGAAGGGACGGACGGGCCGGACTGCACCGTCGGTGGTGGGGCGGGTACGTCAGCCGCGCGGGCGACGTCCCCGGCCCCCGGGGCCTTCGTCCTCCTGGCCCCCGAGCAGCTCGTCCGCCAGGGTCGGCAGATCGTCCAGCGGAGTCTCCTCCGCCCAGTCCGGGCGGGGGCGCTTGCGGCGGCCCTTCTGCTGCCGGTCGGGCGTCGCTCCGGCGTTCGGGTCCTCGACCTGCGGCAGTTCGCGGGTGCGCTCGTTCTCGCTCTCCGCGGGCCGGGCCGCCGGGTCCTCGTCCCGGAAGAAGCCCTGGGGCACCCGGTCGGAGGGCTGATCGGCGGGCACGGGCGGCAGCACGGCCGTCTCGTCCGCGTCCCGGGCCTGCCGGGAGTCAGCCGGCCGCTGGTCCGTGAAGCGCGGCAGCATCGCCGTCTCGTCTTCGCCGGAAGCAGCACCGGAACCGGAGCCGGAGCCAGTACGAGAACCCGTACCCGACCGCGTACCTGTACCGGAGCCGGAAGAACGGTCGTCCTCCGGACGCGCCGTCGGGACCGGCTGCGTGATCTCGTTCGGGTTCACGATCGGTGTGGGCACCGTGAGCTCGTTCTCCGGAACGGAGTAACCGGATGAACCGGATGAAACAGACGGGCCGGATGCACCGGACGATCCGGACGGTCCGGACGCGCCTTCCGAACGCGAGGACGTCTCCGTACGGGCCGCCCGCTGGGCCTCCGCACGATCGGCCTCCGCCCGCGCCGCCTCCGTACGGGCGGCGGCCTCCGCCTCGGCCCGGCGGCGGGCCTCCTCGGCGCGCAGCAGGGCCTCTTCGGCCCTGCGCTGCTTCTCCAGCCGCTGGGCCTCGGCCTCCTTGCGCTGCCGGGCCTCCTCCTCGGCCTGCTTGCGCAGACGTTCCTGCTCGGCCTCGCGGACCCGCTCCTCGGCCTCCAGCCGGAGCCGGTCCTCCTCGGCGCGGCGGCGGGCCTCCTCGGCACGCTGCCGGGCCTCCTCCGCCTGGCGTTCGGCCTCGCGGCGGCGGGCCTCCTCCAGCTCGCGCTGCTTGCGCTCCTCCTCCTCGGCGCGCAGCCGGGCGAGCTGCTCCTGGCGTTCCTTCTCCAGGCGCTCCTCCTCGGCCTTGCGGGCGGCCTCTTCCTCCGCCTTGCGCCGGGCTTCCTCCTCGGCCTTGCGCCGGGCCTCCTCGATGGCCTCGATCTCGGCCTCGGAGAGCGGAAGGAGCTGGTCGAGCCGGTGACGTACGACCGTGGTGATCGACTCCGGCTCCTGGCCGGCGTCCACCACCAGATAGCGCGTCGGGTCGGCCGCTGCCAAGGTCAGGAACCCGGACCGCACCCGCTCGTGGAACTCCGCCGGCTCCGACTCCAGCCGGTCCGGCGCCTCGGTGAACCGCTCCCGCGCGGTCGCCGGGTCGACGTCCAGCAGCACCGTCAGATGCGGTACGAGGCCACTCGTCGCCCACCGCGAGATCCGGGCGATCTCGGTCGGGGCCAGGTCGCGGCCCGCGCCCTGGTAGGCCACGGACGAGTCGATGTAGCGGTCGGAGATGACGATCGCGCCGCGCTCCAGCGCCGGGCGGACGACGGAGTCGACGTGCTCGGCGCGGTCGGCGGCGTACAGCAGGGCCTCGGCCCGGTTGGACAGACCGGCGGAGGACACGTCCAACAGGATCGACCGCAGCCGCTTGCCGACCGGGGTGGCCCCGGGCTCGCGGGTCACGACGACCTCGTGGCCCTTGGCCCGGATCCATTCGGCGAGCGCCTCGACCTGGGTGGACTTGCCCGCTCCGTCGCCGCCCTCCAGGGCGAGGAAGAAGCCGGTGGCGGCGGGCGCGACCGCCGGGTCGCCGCCGCGCAGCGCCTCGCGCAGGTCCCGGCGCAGCGGCACGCCCGCCCGGTCGTCCGTCTTGGCGAGGACGAGGGCGGCGACGGGCAGCAGCAGCGCGCCGAGCAGCATCAGGGTGAAGGCGGCCCCGCCGTGGGCGAAGACGAAGTCGCCGGCGACCAGGCGGTGCCGCCCGATCGCGGCGGCCAGCAGCGGACCGGCGACCGCGCCGAGCGCGACGAGCACCCGGACGACGGCCTGGAGGTGCTCGGTGGTCCGGGCCTGCCGGAACGCCTCGGTCTCCTGGTCGATCAGGGTGTGCCCGGTGTTGGCGGCGACCCCGGCGGTGTAGCCGGCGAGCAGCGCGATGGCGAGCCCGGTGGCGGTGTCCGGCACCAGGCCGAGCGCGAGGAGCGCGAGGCCCGTGACGGCGGTGGCCAGCGCCAGCAGGCGGCGGCGCGACAGGGTGGGCAGTACGTGGCGTGCCGTACGGATGCCGAGGGCGGTGCCGCCGGTCAGTCCGAGGATCAGCAGCGCGAAGGTGGCCGGGCCGCCGCCCAGGTCGTACGCGTGCAGCACGGAGACGGCCGCGGCCGCGGCGACGACTCCGGCGACGGCCGCGCAGACCGCGACGAGCAGGGGCACCGCGCCGGTGCGGCCCTTGTCGGGGCCGTTGCCGGTGGCGGGGCGGCGCAGGCCCTCCAGCGGGGAGCGCGGCCGGGGCGTCTGGGTGGCCGGGAACTGAAGGAAGTACAGGGTGGAGATGGAGGCGGAGAAGAGTCCGGCCGCGACGTAGGACCCCAGGGCCGCCTGGTGGAAGGAGAACCACTCCAGGCCCGAGCCGAGGAGGTTGCCGACCAGTGTGGCGACCAGCAGGACCACCGCGGCGGCGGGCACGGCGAGGAAGTCGGTGCGGAGCGACAGACGGCGCAGGGCGTCGTGATGGTCGGGCAGGGGGCGTACGGCCGCGCCTTCGAGCGGCGGGGCGGGCAGCAGCGCCGGGGCGGCGCTGTCCTTGGCCACGGCCCACAGGCGCTCAGCGGCGCCGGTCACGAAGACGGTGATGAGGATCATCATGAGCGCCTTGTCGGGCGTCCAGTCGATCCACAGCGGGGCGACGACCAGCAGCGCCAGGCGCAGCCCGTCCACCCCGATCATCAGCCATCGCCGGTCCAGCTTTCCGCCGGGCCCCGTGAGGGACGTCAGGGGCCCCAGGAGTACGGCTCCGAAGAACAGGGTGGAAAGGATCCGGGCACCGAAGACGGCGGCGACGGCGAAGGCCGCCCCGCGGTATCCGGTGCCGAATGAGCCCTCAAGGACCGCCGCTTGCAGCGACAGCAGCACCAGCACGAGAAGGGCGAGTGCATCGCCGATACCGCCGACGAGCTGGGCACTCCACAACCGCTTCAGCGGGGGAATGCGCAACAGGGCCCGTACGGCGCGCTCGCGTGAGTCTGCGGCAAGTGTGTCGGAGGTGGGGCTCACGACCGTTGGCTGCTCGGCTCGCGTCATCCGCCCAGCCTATCGGCAGCGGTGCGGTGACTGTCGGCCCGTCCGAACATATGGACGCAGACAACTTCCGGCCAAGCTCTTCCACGCCCTCGGGACGCACCGCCGCCCGGCACCTGCGTGAGGTGCCGGGCGGCGGTGGCGGTACGGGTGCGAACGGCCCGTCAGTCGTCCGACGGGGCGGAGGAGGAGGCCGAAGCCGTCTTCTTCGCAGTCGTCGTCTTCTTGGCGGCCGTCTTCGTGGCCGTCGCCTTCTTGGCCGTCGTCGTCTTCTTCGCCGCGGTCTTCTTGGCGGCCGTCGTCTTGGTGGCCGTCGTCTTCTTCGCGGCCGTCTTCTTGGCCGTCGCCTTCTTCGCCGGGGCCTTCTTGGCCGTCTTCTTCTTGGCGGGCCCCTTGGCGCGCTTCTCGGCGAGCAGCTCGTAGCCGCGCTCCGGCGTGATGTCCTCGACGCTGTCGTCGGTCCGCAGCGTCGCGTTGGTCTCGCCGTCGGTGACGTACGCGCCGAAACGGCCGTCCTTCACCACGACCGGCGAACCGCTGACCGGGTCGGTGCCCAGCTCCTTCAGCGGCGGCTTGGCCGCGGCCCGGCCGCGCTGCTTGGGCTGCGCGTAGATCGCGAGGGCCTCTTCGAGGGTGATGTCGAAGAGCTGGTCCTCGGAGGTCAGCGACCGGGAGTCGGTGCCCTTCTTCAGATACGGGCCGTAGCGGCCGTTCTGCGCGGTGATCTCGACGCCCTCGGCGTCCTCGCCGACGACGCGCGGCAGCGACATCAGCTTGAGGGCGTCGGCGAGGGTGACCGTGTCCAGGGACATGGACTTGAAGAGCGAGGCCGTCCGCGGCTTCACCGCGTTCTTGCCGGTCTTCGGCGTCCCCTCGGGCAGCACCTCGGTGACGTACGGGCCGTAGCGCCCGTCCTTGGCGATGATCTGGTTGCCGCTGACCGGGTCCGCGCCCAGCTCGAAGTCGCCGCTGGGCTTGGCCAGCAGTTCCTCGGCGAGCTCGACGGTCAGCTCGTCGGGCGCGAGGTCCTCGGGCACGTCGGCCCGCTGGTGGCCCTCGGCGTCCTTCTCGCCCCGCTCGATGTACGGGCCGTAGCGGCCGACGCGGAGCTTGATGTCGTTGCCGACCGGGAAGGAGGAGATCTCCCGGGCGTCGATCGCGCCGAGGTCGGTGACCAGTGCCTTCAGGCCGCCGAGGTGGTCGCCGTCGCCGTTGCCCGCGTCGGAGGCCGATCCGGCCCCGGCGGTGTCGTCACCGGGCTGGGCGCCGAAGTAGAAGCGCTTGAGCCACGGCACGGACTGGGCCTCGCCCCGCGAGATGCGGTCGAGGTCGTCCTCCATGCGGGCGGTGAAGTCGTAGTCGACGAGCCGGCCGAAGTGCTTCTCCAGCAGGTTGACCACGGCGAAGGACAGGAAGGACGGGACGAGTGCCGTGCCCTTCTTGAAGACGTAACCGCGATCCAGGATGGTCCCGATGATCGAGGCGTACGTGGAAGGCCGGCCGATCTCGCGCTCTTCGAGCTCCTTGACCAGCGAGGCCTCGGTGTAACGGGCCGGGGGCTTGGTGGCGTGCCCGTCGACCGTGACCTCCTCGGCGGACAGCGCGTCGCCCTCGGCCACCTGCGGCAGCCGGCGCTCGCGGTCGTCCAGCTCGGCGTTCGGGTCGTCGGCACCTTCCACGTAGGCCTTCATGAAGCCGTGGAAGGTGATCGTCTTGCCGGAGGCGGAGAACTCGGCGTCGCGGCCGTCGCTCGCCCGGCCGCCGATCTTGACGGTGACGGAGTTACCGGTCGCGTCCTTCATCTGGGAGGCGACGGTCCGCTTCCAGATCAGCTCGTAGAGCCGGAACTGGTCGCCGGTGAGCCCGGTCTCGGCGGGGGTGCGGAAGCGGTCGCCGGAGGGGCGGATCGCCTCGTGCGCCTCCTGCGCGTTCTTGACCTTCCCGGCGTACGTACGCGGCTTGTCGGGGAGGTAGCTCGCCCCGTACAGCTGCGTGACCTGGGCCCGGGCCGCGGAGATCGCGGTGTCCGAGAGGGTCGTGGAGTCCGTACGCATATAGGTGATGAAGCCGTTCTCGTACAGCTTCTGCGCCACCTGCATGGTCGCCTTCGCCCCGAAGCCCAGCTTGCGGCTCGCCTCCTGCTGGAGGGTCGTGGTCCGGAACGGGGCGTACGGGGAGCGGCGGTACGGCTTCGACTCGACGGACCGGACCGCGAAGGAGGAGTCGGCGAGCGCGGCGGCCAGGGCGCGGGCGTTCGTCTCGTCCAGGTGCAGGGTCTGGGCGGAGCCGACCTTGAGCTGCCCGTCGGGGCCGAAGTCGCGGCCCTGGGCGATGCGGCGGCCGTCGACCGCGCTGAGGCGGGCGGTGAGGGTCGAGGGGTCGGAGGCGTCACCGGTGCGGCCGGTGGCGAACTTTCCGGTCAGGTCCCAGTACTCGGCGGAGCGGAAGGCGATGCGCTCGCGCTCCCGCTCGACGACGAGGCGGGTGGCGACGGACTGGACGCGGCCCGCCGAGAGCTTCGGCATGACCTTCTTCCACAGGACCGGCGAGACCTCGTAGCCGTAGAGGCGGTCGAGGATGCGACGGGTCTCCTGGGCGTCGACCATGCGCTGGTTGAGCTCGCGCGGGTTGGCGACGGCGGCCCGGATCGCGTCCTTGGTGATCTCGTGGAAGACCATCCGGTGGACCGGGACCTTGGGCCGCAGGACTTCCTGGAGGTGCCACGCGATGGCTTCGCCCTCGCGGTCCTCATCGGTGGCGAGGAAGAGTTCGTCGGACTCGGCCAGCAGCTGCTTGAGCTTCCTGACCTGGGCCTTCTTATCGGCGTTGACGACATAGATGGGCTGGAAGTCGTGTTCGACGTCCACCCCGAGGCGGCGTACCTCGCCGGTGTACTCGTCCGGGACCTCGGCCGCGCCGTTCGGGAGGTCGCGGATGTGCCCGACGCTCGCCTCGACGACGTATCCGGGGCCGAGATAGCCCTTGATCGTCTTCGCCTTGGCAGGCGACTCGACGATGACGAGTCGGCGGCCGCCCTGTGCGGTCTCGCTGGTCGGGGACAACTTCGCTCTTCTCTCCGGTCGACACTCGATGGGCATCCGGGCAGCATCATGACGCTGCCCGCGGTGCTGTCGCTGCGGAGTGTGACGGTACAACCCGCCCCCGTGTCAAACGGCAAAAGCCCGCAACGGCCACTCGAACGGTAACCCGACTTCCGCCATTCCTGCCGCCCGGACCGCCGGGTCCGCGCCGCGCGGGGCTTCGGCCTGCGGCTTTTCGGAGGTGGTCGCGGTGGCCTTCGGAAGACCTGTCGTCCCGGGCGCCGCCCGGCCGGAGGCGAGGATCAGACGAGCGTGAAGCACCACACGCCGAGGCCGAGGAAAACTACGCCGAAGAGCGTCGTGAGTGCGGTGGAGGCGACGGGGCTCACACCGTGCGCCACCGGCGCGCGGTGCAGGGCTCGCGCCCCTGTCCAGATCAGGAGGGCGGCGCCGAACAGCGCGAGGGCCGTACCGGCGAAGACTGCTGAGACGCTCTCCATGTCGTACTCCTGGACCGTCGTGTGACCCGTCGGGCGGACCGCCCGGGGACGGGCCGACCGGCCCGTCGGATCCGGACCTCGGCGGTCCGGCACGGGGAGGTTGTCACCCTGGGGCATCGCCCACACGAACCCGGGGTGAACAGCACTCTCCCGCCGCCCGGCGGAACTCCATCGGCCGCTTACGGGGAGGGGGCGGGCTTACGGGCACCGCGCCGGGGCCGAGGTCGGAGGGCGCGGGCGGGGCCTGCTCGGGCACCGCGCCGGCAGGGCACGGGCGGGCTTGCTCGGGCGCCGCGCCCGGACCGCATATTCCGAATGTTCCGACCGCGACCGGAATACGCGGTCCGGGCGCGTCGGGGAGAGCGCCGGGCACGAACACACTGGTGACAAGGGCACCGCCGCCCGAGCGGGGAGCGGCCCCGGCACGTACCGGAAGGCAGCCGTACGGGCAGGGCCGGCGCGCCCTACGCGCCCTGCTGCCCGACGCCGGGCACCGGCTCCAGGAAGCCTTCCTCGACCAGCAGTCGGATCGCCTGCGGGGTGCGGTCGCGCAGCAGGACCGGGTCCTCCGCCATCAACTGCGCGATGGCGTCCAGGATCCGCCCGGCCGGCAGCGAGCCGTCGGACACGCCCGCGAACCCGGCGGCCACCGCGTCGACCTTGGTCGCCCGCATCATGCCGCGGTGCTGACGCAGCACCACATGCTCGGGGTCCTCCGCGCCGGGCAGGCCGACCTGCTCCTGCACGACCTCGGCGGCGAGGGAGAAGTGCCCGGCGAGCAGCGCCGCGTCGTCTTGGTCGCGGAGATAGTCCTGGCGGGCGAAGTGGTCCTGGACGGCCTGCCCGAGCGGCTGCTGCACCGCGTGCGGCCACTCCTCGACGACGATCGAGGGGTTCCCGGCCGCCGCCGCGGCGGATTTGCGCAGGGTGATCCAGCCGAACCCGACGGCCGTGGCACCCAGCGCCTCGAACTCGTCGAGCCACGCCTCGTACCGCTCGTCGTACTCGGCCGGATCGCTGCGGTGGTCGCCGCTGTCCCGCAGCCACAGCTCGGCGTACTGCGTGACGTCCTGCACCTCGCGCTGGACGATCCAGGCGTCACAGCCGTACGGCACCCAGGAGCGCAGCCGGTCCTGCCACTCCTCGCCCTCCACGTGCTGCCAGTTGGCGAGGAACTGGGCGTATCCGCCCTCGTTCAGATGGTCGCCCGCCTGCTGCACCAGCGTGCGGCACAGGTCGTCGCCGCCCATGCCGCCGTCCCGGTAGGTGAGGCGGGCGCCGGGCGAGATGACGAAGGGCGGGTTGGAGACGATCAGGTCGAACGTGTCGGAGCCCACCGGCTCGAAGAGGGAGCCCTCGCGCAGATCGGCGGGGGCGGCGCCGGACAGCGCGAGGGTGAGCCGGGTGAACTCCAGGGCGCGGGGGTTGAGGTCGGTGGCGGTGACCCGGGTCGCGTGCTGGGCGGCGTGCAGCGCCTGGATGCCGGAGCCCGTACCGAGGTCGAGGGCCGAGGCGACCGGCGTACGCACGGTGATGCCGGCGAGGGTGGTGGAGGCCCCGCCGACGCCGAGGACGACGCCCTCCTCGCGCGAGCCGATCCCGCCCGCACCGCCGACCGCGCAGCCGAGGTCGGACACGATGAACCAGTCCTCGCCGTCCGGGCCGCCGTACGGCCGTACGTCGACGCTCGCGCGGACCGTGCCGTCGTCCGCCGCCCGGGTCACCCAGCCGTCCGCGACGCACTCGTCCAGCGGCAGGGCGGCGCGGGCCCGCTCCTCGGCGACGGGCCGCTGCAGAAGGAACAGCCGCACCAGCGTGTCGAGCGGGGTGTCACCCCGGGTGGCCCGCAGGGCGGGGACGGTCTCGCTGCGGGCGAGGGCGGCATAGGCGGGCGCGCCGAGACGGTCGAGGAGCCCGTCCGCGGTGAAGTCCGCGGCGAGCAGGGCCTCACGGAGGCCGGCGGCGTGGTCGGGTGCGGGAAGGCTGCTCTTACTCACCCACCCATTGTGTCCGGTCCCACCGACAACGGCAGCGGCCCGGACACCCACCGGGTGTCCGGGCCGGGAGAAAGGCGGTCAGGCCTTCTTCTCCTCGGAGTCCTTCTTCTCGGAATCCTTCTCGGTCTTCTCGGAGTCCTTCTCAGCCGAGTCCTTCTCCGCCGAGTCCTTCTTCTCGGGGGCCGAGGCCTCCGGGGACGCGCCGGCGTCGGCGTCGGCCGCCCCGGAGCCGGAGGGGCCGGTCGACGCGGTCGGCTTCTGGCAGCCCTTCTGCTTCGACATCGCGACGCCGACCTCGCCGGACTGGAGCTTCTTCAGAGCCTGGTCACCGCTGGTGCTGATCTTGTTCAGCTCGTCGGCGATGCCCTTCAGTCCGTCGGCGAACTTCGCCTGGTCCTTGGTGTCGAGCGCGTCGACGTCGGTCTTGAGGTCGGCGTACGCCTTGGAGGAGGCGTTGAGCTCCTTCACCGCCTCCTTCTGCGTGGTCTCACCGTCGTCGACCGGCGGCGGACCCGCCGAGTCCACCGCGGCGCCCAGCGACTTGTACGCCTGGGAGATCTGCTGGAAGGCGGCCGAGTCGGTCTTCTGGACATCGGCGGGCTTGCTGTTGTCCGCGGTCTGCTGCTGGATGGAGGCGTTGGCGTTGGCGATCTTCTGCAGTTGCGGCTGAACCTGGTCGCAGACCTTCTTGGCCCAGTCGTTGACCTTGTTGTCGCTGTCGTCACTGCAACCCGACAGCGTCAGTACGAGTACCGCACCGCCGGACAGCGCGGCTGCAAGCTTCTTGTTCACCGGATTGGTCCCTTCCAAGGCTCTCGGCCCCGGAACTTACACGCCGAGGGGGCGACAGCCGGGTGCCGGTCATCCGGTGTGCACGCTTTTGAAGCCATTTGCACCAAGGGAAATGAGGGAGATGCCACTCGTGCAGAGAATCGGACGCACGAGCGGTAACTCACACGAAAGGCTGCTCCTGATCATCGGCCCACGCCTGCGCGGACATCAGCGGACACCGGGGGACACCAGGGGACACCGGGCGTGAGGGCGGACGGCACGTCAGCACGCGCCGCCCGCCTGCCCACTGATCACACGTCACCCGTCAGGTCCCCGGGCGGTCCCGGACAGGACCGGGCAGGCCCGGACGAGCCCGGCGCCGCTCCCGTACGTACGGATCACGGGGCCGCCGCGGGATCCGGCGCGGGGACCGAGGGGCCGCCGCCGCCCGGGGCCTCGTCGTCGCCCACGGCGATGCCCCGCCGCTTGGAGACGTACACCGCGACGACGATGATCCCGATGGCGATGACGGACACCAGCGCCCGCACCCAGGGATTCGTGTCCGCTCCATAGCTGAACTGCACGATCGCCGGAGCGATGAGCAGGGCGACCAGGTTCATCACCTTGAGGAGCGGGTTGATCGCCGGGCCCGCCGTGTCCTTGAACGGGTCGCCGACCGTGTCGCCGATGACGGTCGCGGCATGGGCCTCGCTGCCCTTGCCACCGTGATGGCCGTCCTCGACGAGCTTCTTGGCGTTGTCCCAGGCGCCGCCGGAGTTCGCGAGGAACACCGCCATCAGCGTTCCGGTGCCGATCGCGCCGGCGAGGTACGAGCCGAGCGCGCCGACGCCGAGGGTGAAGCCGACCGCGATCGGCGCCAGCACCGCGAGCAGGCCCGGTGTGGCCAGTTCGCGCAGGGCGTCGCGGGTGCAGATGTCGACGACGCGCCCGTACTCCGGCTTCTCCGAGTAGTCCATGATCCCGGGGTGCTCGCGGAACTGCCGCCTGACCTCGTAGACCACGGCCCCGGCGGACCGCGACACCGCGTTGATGGCGAGCCCGGAGAACAGGAAGACGACCGCGGCTCCCAGGATCAGCCCGACGAGGTTGTTGGGCTGCGAGATGTCCAGGCTCAGACCGAGCTCGCCCGCCCCCGCCCCGACCTCGTCGACCGCCTTGGCGATGGCGTCCCGGTAGGAACCAAAGAGCGCTGCCGCCGCCAGGACGGCGGTGGCGATGGCGATGCCCTTGGTGATGGCCTTGGTGGTGTTGCCGACCGCGTCCAGGTCGGTGAGCACCTGGGCGCCGGCGCCCGTGACGTCTCCGGACATCTCGGCGATGCCCTGGGCGTTGTCGGAGACCGGACCGAAGGTGTCCATGGCCACGATGACGCCCACCGTGGTGAGCAGCCCCGTCCCGGCGAGCGCGACCGCGAAGAGCGCCAGCATGATCGACGTACCGCCCAGCAGGAACGCCCCGTACACGCCGAGGCTGATCAGCAGCGCGGTGTAGACCGCCGATTCCAGGCCGATGGAGATGCCCGCGAGCACCACGGTGGCCGGGCCGGTGAGCGAGGACTTCCCGATGTCCCGGACCGGACGGCGGTTGGTCTCGGTGAAGTAGCCGGTGAGCTGCTGGATGAGGGCGGCCAGGACGATGCCGATGGCCACCGCGACCAGGGCGAAGATCCGCGGATCGCCGCCGTGCCCGGCGATCGCCCCGTCGGTGACCCCGTCCAGTTCGGCGTACGAGGACGGCAGATAGGAGAAGGCGGCCACGGCCACCAGGGCGAGCGAGATCACCGCCGAGATGAAGAAGCCCCGGTTGATCGCGGTCATCCCACTGCGGTCGGCGCGGCGCGGGGCGACCGCGAAGATGCCGATCATCGCGGTGACGACACCGATCGCCGGAACCATCAGCGGGAAGGCGAGACCGGAGTCGCCGAACGCCGCCGTGCCGAGGATGAGCGCGGCGACGAGCGTCACGGCGTACGACTCGAAGAGGTCGGCGGCCATGCCCGCGCAGTCACCGACGTTGTCGCCCACGTTGTCGGCGATGGTGGCGGCGTTGCGCGGATCGTCCTCCGGAATGCCCTGCTCCACCTTGCCCACCAGGTCGGCGCCCACGTCGGCGGCCTTGGTGAAGATCCCGCCGCCGACCCTCATGAACATGGCGACCAGCGCCGCGCCGAGACCGAAGCCCTCCAGCACCTTGGGCGCGTCGGCGGCATAGACGAGCACCACACAGGAGGCGCCGAGCAGACCGAGTCCCACCGTGATCATCCCGACCACGCCACCGGTGCGGAAAGCGATCTTCATCGCTTTGTGCGAGACGGCGGTGAGATCCTTTTCCGGTTCGCCCTCCGCCGGGGTCGCCTCACGCGCGGCCGCGGCCACCCGCACATTGCTCCGTACGGCGAGCCGCATGCCGATGTATCCGGTCGCCGCCGAGAAAAGCGCACCCACCAGGAAGAAGAGGGAACGCCCCGCGCGCTGCGACCAGTTGTCGGCCGGCAACAGGAACAACAGGAAGAACACGACGACGGAGAAAACACCGACCGTGCGCAGTTGTCGGGCCAGATAGGCGTTCGCGCCCTCCTGGACCGCCGCGGCGATCTCCTTCATGCGTTCGGTGCCCTCGCCGGCCGCCAGGACCTGGCGTACGAGCAGCTGGGCGACGATCAGCGCGGCGACGGCGACGACCGCCACCAAGATGACGATCAGCCGGTTGCCGTCCGTGAGTACCGCCGCCGCGAGGGAGACGGGCCGGTCGGAAAATGCGGATTCTTGCGTCAGTGCTGCCATTGGGGTGGTGAAGAACTCCGCCATACGTCCTCCTTGACGCTCAGCGCTCAAGTCGTGGACGGATTGTAGGGAGCGGAACCTGATCAAAACAGTGGGCGGGAAGAGAATTGATCGCTCTCCCCCCAACGCCGAAAGATCAGCGGAGAGATCCTGCTCGAATGCAGTAATAGGGCAGAAGCATTACTGCGACGGACCTCAAGAAAAAAGGCCCTGCTCAGCAGGGCCCGGCAAAACGAAACATCACGCGCACACCTCGGGCCCACGAATCTCAGGCCCCCGGAGCCCGGAACCTCGGAGCCCCGGACCTCAGCACCTGAGAGCGCAGGGGCGGGCGTCAGCGTCTGAGAACGCAAGGGCGGACCTCAGCGCTTGACGGCGCAGGGGCGGGCCACAGGCTCGGCTCACGAGCACGGGCTGAGGTTCTAGCGGCCAACTGGCCTCAGGGCCGCACCGCGGCGACGGCCGTCGGCCAGCTCATACGGATCACTCCGCCGCCCGCACCGGAACGGACCTCCACGTCGTCGACGAGACCGCTGATGACCGCGAGGCCCATCTCGTCCTCGCCCTCACCGTCCGACTCGGGGTCGGGCCGGTCCGGTCCCGCTCCGGAAGCACCGGCGGCGTCATGCGCCCCGGGCTCGGCGGAATCGCCGCCAGGGCCGGGCACGCTGTCCCCGACCTCGATGGAGAACGCCTTCTCCTCCTCGGTCAACGCGACGCTGACCGGCGCGGTGATGCCGTGACTGCGGTGCAGCCCGACCGCGCGACTGCACGCCTCGCCGACGGCGAGCCTGACCTCGTCGAGCACCGCCTCGTCGACGCCGGCCCGGCGCGCCACGGCGGCCGCCACCAGGCGGGCCGTCCTGACATGTTCAGGCTGGGCGCTGAAGCGGAGTTCAACGGTGGCCATGCCATCCCCCTCGAACGTTCGGGCGTACGCCTCAGGGGCCCCGGGCGTGTCGCCCGGCACCCCTGCTCTTCTCCTCCGGAAGCCGACAAAGCCGACAGCCGACCCTGGGGTCGACCGCCTGCCCGTCACGGCCCATGCGCTGCCGCTGCCGGCCTGTTCACTGCCTGCCGACCGGCCCGAGGGCCGGCCTGCTCCGACCTCAGTCGGTGGCGGCGACAGCCTCGTCGACCGTGGTGTGAATCGGGAACACCTTGGTCAGACCTGTGATCCGGAAGATCTTGAGAATGCGCTCCTGGTTGCAGACCAGGCGCAACGAGCCCTCATGGGCCCGGACACGCTTCAAGCCGCCCACGAGCACGCCGAGGCCGGTGGAGTCGAGGAAGTCGACGCCTTCCATGTCGACAACCAGGTGGTAGCTGCCGTCATTCACCAACTCGACCAACTGCTCGCGCAGCTTGGGCGCGGTATACACATCAATCTCGCCACCGACCTCGACGACCGTACGGTCGCCACCAGGCCCGGACACATTGCGAGTCGACAGGGACAGGTCCACGGATCCTCCAGCACCTTGCTATCGAGCGGTCGCCCCTCGGTCTCCCCGACGGAGGCCAGGGGACGGATCGCCAGCCGCGATGGCATTCAATCACTTACCAGCAGCCATGCACGACGCCTTGGGACCATTGTCCGTCACGCCAGTGACACACTCGGTGCCGATGGCCAAGAATCACCGTCCCGGACGACCACCCGAGAGCAGGGGCTCGCGCCCCACTCCCGCCATGATCCTCGACCGGCTCGCCACAGGGGCGGGCCGGGCCGCGCGCATCACTCATACGGAGCACTTGCCCCCGCGATCGGGAACCCATGCCATCTGGCCGGATCGCATCCGGCCAGAAGTGATCTCGGCCATCGAAAAAGCCGGGATCGACCATCCGTGGGCGCATCAGGCGACGGCCGCCGAGCACGCGCTGGACGGCGAATCCGTCGTGATCGCCACCGGCACGGCCTCCGGGAAGTCGCTCGCGTACCTCGCGCCGGTCCTCAGCACCCTGCTGGACGGCTCCGAGGCCCCGAACGGCCGTGGGGCCACCGCCCTCTACCTCGCCCCCACCAAGGCCCTGGCAGCCGACCAGCGGCGCTCGGTGAAGGCGCTCGCGGCCCCGCTCGGCAACGCCGTCAGACCCGCGGTCTACGACGGCGACACCCCGGTCGAGGAACGCGAGTGGGTTCGGCAGTACGCGAACTACGTCCTGACCAACCCCGACATGCTGCATCGCGGAATACTGCCCTCCCATCCCCGCTGGGCGTCCTTTCTGCGCGCCCTGCGGTTCGTCGTGATCGACGAGTGCCACACCTACCGCGGCGTCTTCGGCTCCCACGTCGCCCAGGTGCTACGCCGTCTGCGCCGCCTGTGCGCCCGCTACGGGGCCGATCCGGTCTTCCTGCTGGCCTCGGCCACCGCTGCGGATCCCGCGGTCGCAGCCGGGCGTCTGACGGGCCTGCCGGTGCGGGAGGTGTCCGACGACGCCTCCCCGCGCGGCGAGCTGGTCTTCGCCCTCTGGGAGCCCCCGTTGACCGACCTGCACGGCGAGAAGGGCGCCCCCATCCGCCGGACCGCGACGGCCGAGACCGCCGACCTGCTCACCGACCTGACCCTCCAGGGCGTCCGCTCGGTCGCCTTCGTACGTTCCCGGCGCGGCGCGGAGCTGATCTCGGTGATCGCCAAGGAACGCCTCGCGGAGGTCGACCGTTCGCTGCCGAAGCGGGTCGCCGCCTATCGCGGGGGCTACCTTCCCGAGGAGCGCCGAGCCCTGGAGCGGGCGCTGCACTCCGGCGAACTGCTCGGTCTGGCGGCCACCACCGCCCTGGAACTCGGCATCGACGTCTCCGGCCTCGACTCGGTCGTCATCTGCGGCTACCCGGGCACCCGGGCATCCCTCTGGCAGCAGGCGGGCCGCGCCGGCCGCTCGGGCCAGGGCGCCCTGGCCGTTCTCGTGGCCCGGGACGACCCGCTGGACACCTATCTGGTGCACCACCCCGAGGCGCTGTTCCGGCAGCCGGTCGAGTCGACCGTGCTGGACCCGGACAACCCCTACGTCCTGGCCCCCCACCTCTGCGCCGCAGCCGCCGAGCTGCCCCTCACCGAGCCCGACATCGCACTCTTCGGCCCGGCCGTGCCCGAGCTGCTGCCGCAGCTGGAGGCGGCGAAACTGCTGCGCAAGCGGGCATCGGGCTGGCACTGGACCCGGCGCGAACGGGCCGCCGACCTCGCCGACATCCGGGGCGGGGGCGGCCGTCCCGTCCAGATCGTCGAGGAGGGCACCGGCCGCCTGCTGGGCACCGTCGACGCGGCCGCCGCCCACACGTCCGTCCACGAGGGAGCCGTCCATCTCCACCAGGGCCGCACCCACCTGGTCCGGAAACTGGACCTGGAGGACTCCGTGGCCCTGGTCGAGCAGGCCGACCCGCCGTATTCGACGGTCGCCCGCGACACCACGGCCATCACCGTCCTGGAGACCGACACCGAGATCCCCTGGGGCCAGGGGCGGCTCTGCTACGGCTCCGTCGAGGTCACCAACCAGGTCGTCTCCTTCCTCCGCCGGAAACTGATCACCGGGGAGGTCCTGGGCGAGACCAAACTCGACCTGCCGCCCCGCACCCTGCGCACCCGGGCCGTCTGGTGGACGGTTACCGAGGACCAGCTCGACGCGGCCCGGATCAACCCGGAGATCCTCGGCGGCGCGCTCCACGCCGCCGAACACGCGTCGATCGGGCTGTTGCCGCTCTTCGCCACCTGCGACCGCTGGGACATCGGCGGCGTGTCCGTACCGCTGCACCCGGACACCCTGCTGCCGACGGTCTTCGTGTACGACGGCCACCCAGGAGGCGCCGGATTCGCCGAACGGGCCTTCCACACCGCCCGTACGTGGCTGACGGCGACCCGGGAGGCCATCGCGTCCTGCGAGTGCGATGCGGGCTGCCCCTCCTGCATCCAGTCCCCCAAGTGCGGCAACGGCAACGAGCCCCTGCACAAACGCGGAGCCGTACGGCTGCTCACCGAACTCCTCAGGGCCGCGCCCCCGGAGCCGGACGGAACGACGAAACCGGACGATCGAACCGCCGGAGGACAGAGCGGATAGAAGGGGTGGCGGGGAGGGAGCCGCCGGACAACTGACCGCCGACGAGGCGTCAGAATCCCCTGTCAGGCAGGCAACAGCGGCACGACCAGCCGCTTCAGCTCCGTCTCGCCGATCGCTCCGATCCGTGCCGCAGCGATCCGCCCCTCCGGGTCGACGATGATCGTGAACGGGTATCCGGCGGTGTTCACCACGCCCTTCGGAAGCCGAAGGAGCTGCCGGCCCTGCGGATCGTGCAGGCTCGGGTACACGAGCTCCGCGTCCTTCTCGAAGGCACGAGCCTTGCCGACCGACACATCCGCGTTGACCCCCACCACCCGCAGGCCCCTGCCCTGCAGTTCCTCGTGCACCCGGGAGAGCCCGGGGGCCTCCGCACGGCACGGGCCGCACCACGACGCCCACGCGTTGACCACGACGACCTTGCCCCGCAACGCCTTCAGGCTGAACCGCCCGTCGCCGTCGACGCGTTCCCCCGCCATCTCCGGCATCTCCACCCGGTCCGCGCGGGCGTACGACTTCAGGGGCGCGGGCCCGCCGGCGCCGTCCGCGGGCGGGGGCGAGGTCGAGCATCCCGCCGGCGCGGCCAGCAGGATGGCCACCGCGGCCGAGGTCCGTAGCGTCTTCACGTTCGTCGATGATGCCACCGGGGTCGCGGGCCGACACAGGTGCCCGCCGCGAAGCACCCGGGCGGGCCGAACGACCGGCCCAGCAGTCGTTCCCTCGGGCGACCAGCCGGACCCGGTAGGCCCGCGTCCGGGCGGCCCGAGCGGCCTGGGTCCTGGTCGCTCGGATCCGGGAGTCCAGGTCGACCTGAGTCCGGGCCGTGTGGGCTGCCTCATCGGCCTGGTCTGCCTCATCTGCCTCGCCCGCTGTGGCGCGGGAGGCGGTCGGGGGCCCGGCCCGAGCTCTGACGGCGGGTTCGTAGGGCCCGAACCCCGAACGGGCGGTCACATCGGCGATCTCCCCGTGCACCGCGCAGTGAACGATCACGGCGCCCTGCGCCAGGGCTACCCGCCGAGCCGCCTCGCACGCCACCGGCGCCCCTTCCAACGCCCGGTCCGCTGCCGCGAGGGCCGCCAGATCCGCGGCTCCGCCCGCCCGGTGACGGGCAGCCACAGCCTGCCCCAGCGCGAGCACCACGGCGAACACGGTGCACAGACTGGCCGCGGTGACAGCCACCCACACCGTCGCCACACCCCGATCCGCACCCCGGCCCAAGCCCCGGCCCGCGTTCCAACCCACGATCCGATCTACGCCCCGGCCCACCCTCCTGCCTAAGGCTCGCCCCACACCCAAACCCAAACCGCTGCCCTTGCTCGCGCCCTGCCCCCAGCCCCAGCCTCGCCCCCGGCCCCGGCACCGGCACCGGCACCGGCACCACCGTCGGGGCACATCCTGACGACAACCCCCTTTCGGCCCCCGGCCATCGCCCCCGCTCGCCCTCATAGCCCGGCACCTCCCACCGTTTCCCCAACCGTCTGCCCCGCCGCTTCCCCCACCGTGTCCTCCGCCAGGGATGCCGCCTCGGCGCTCAGCGTCAGGGCCAGCACGCCCGGCCCCGGGGTCGGCGCCTCCACCCGGACCCGCCACAGGTCTCCCGCCCGCCCGACCTCGACCCGGGCACCGTGGGGCGCCGCGTCACGCGCGGCTTCCAGCACCGCCGCCTCCGGCTCTGAACGCGCCGCGGCCCGTGCCCCCGCCCGCGCCGCGTCCACGCAGCGGATCTGATCCGAGGCCGCCATCAGCGCCCACAGCAGCGACATGACGAAGGCCACCAGCACCGGGATCACCACAGCCGCCTCAGCGGTCACCGCGCCCCGGTCACCACACCCGTAGCCGCTCCCGGTCCGGCCCCGGTGCCGCCCCCGGGGAAGGTCGCCGTCCGACGCCACGGGACCCTTCCCCGGGCTCGGCCGCGACGGGATCTCAGAACTTCGCATCGAGCGCGTCCTCGACCAGTGACTGCAGCGCCGACAGCACCGGCCCGCTGTTCACCACCTTGTAGAGCACCGCCGCGAAGGCGCACGCCGCGATGGTTCCCACCGCGTACTCGGATGTGGTCATCCCTCGGTCGGACCGGCCGAGCCGCCCCTCCCACCGTGCGGACCACTTCGCCGGCAGGCCCGGCACCCTTGTGGACAGCCGTCCCTCGCGCAGTGCGTCGACGGTCCGGTCCCAGAGCTTCTTTTCCATTTCATCCCCCGATGAGCATCGATGACGAGTGGGTGCCCGAGCGGAACACCCGTGAGTGAGAGCGAAAGTGAATGACCAGCAGGTCACTGCCGGTCGCGCGACGTGCGCCGGCTCACCGGCCCGGCCGGCCGGACGCAAGCAGGTCGCCGGCCAGGCCGATGATCACCGGCGCCACCCCGACCGCCAGGAAGGCGGGGAGGAAGCAGAGGCCGACCGGAGCGGTGATCAGCACCCCGGCCCGTTGCGCCCGCGCCACCGCCGCACCGGCGCGCTCGGCGCGCATCGATTCGGCCAGCCTGGCGACCGGCTCCGCGGCCGGGGCCCCTGTCGAGCCGGCCCGGTGCAGACAGCGGGCCAGTGGGCCGGCGCCCGGTATCTCCGCGAACCGGCCCCACGCCTCCGCCGGTTCGCCGCCGAGGCGGATCTCGGCGGCGGTTCGGGCGAGCCGGTCACCGACCGGGCCGCCGATGGACTCGCCTACCTCCTCGGCCGCTTCCCGGGGTCCTGCCCCGACCGCGATACAGGCGGCGAGCAGATCCGCGGCCAGCGGAAGCTGCCCGGCGATCACGGCCCGCTCCGGATGGGCACCGCCGGGGCCAGGCCGGGGCCGGGTCCGCTGCCACCGCCATGTCCCGTACGCCGCGGCCGAACCGACGGCGCAGCCCATCACGCCGCCGATCAGAATCCATCCGGTGAGCCAGGCCCCGGTCGGGGCCGCCCACCGCCGAGCGGCCTCGGAAAGACCCGAATCAGCGCTCGACCGGAACGGTGCGGTCATCCGGCTCCACCTGCCTGGCCGTGCCACCGCGACCGCGCCCAACAGCAGCGCGCCCCGCCTGCGCACCCCTCGCTTCCGGTACCTGGCGGTGGTCATTGCCGCCAGCTGCGCCGCCAACCCCAGTGCGGCCGCCGACATCCCCAGGCTGTGGAGAACTTCTCCGCCCACCACGTTCACGCCGCCTCCCCTCCACGCACGATCCGGCAGGCCCAGAACAGGCCGGCCGCCTCCAGGAACGCCCCCGCTGCCAGACACGCCAGGCCGCCCGGGGTGTGCAGCAGTACGCGCAGGGGGTCGGCTCCGAGGGCCGCGCCCAGCCCCAGACCCGCGACCGGGAGCAGCGCCAGGACCACGACCGTCGACCACGCTCCCGCCAGTTGAGCGCGCAACGCCTCCCGTCTGCGCCGGTCCTCCCGCAGCGCGGCCTCCAAGCGCTCCAGCCCGGTGGCCAGGCCGGCCCCACCGTCCACGGCCACTCGCCAGCACGCGGCCATCCCGGACAGACCCGCCAGCCCCGGGCCCGCCGCGGCCTGCCGTAGCGCTGCCGGCACATCGCCGCCGAACCGCGCCGCCGCCAGCACCGCTGCCTCCGCCTCCCCCAACCGACGGCCGGTAGCGGCCGCCGTCGATGGGCCGTCCTCCGCCAAGCCCTCGCGCAGTGCGAAGAGCAGCGCCTGTCCCGGCTCACGGCCGGCCCGCAGCTCACCGACCACGGCTCCGCACAACGCCGCCACCGCGGTCGCCGCCTTCTCCGCCTCCCGCGCCCCGGCACGCTTCCGCAGCCAACGGCGTACCAACGGGACCGCCACGGCCCCCGCGACCAGCGGCAGCACCGAGCCGCCCAGCACCGCCAGCAGCACCGCGACCGGTACGCACCACCACTCCCGACGCCCCCGGACCGATTCCGACACGCACCCCAGGGCCTTACGCAGCCGTGGCCACCGGCCCCACCGCCGATGTGACACGGGCGGAGCGTCCACGAACAGCACCCGCGCCCGCCTCACCCCCGGATCCCTCACCATCGCGAGCCACACCGCCGAACCCGCGCAGAGAGCCACCGCGTGGGCCGCGTACGCGGACGTTCCCTCCGTCACAGGGCACCTCCGATCAGCGACCGCAGCCGTTCCCATCCCCGCTCCGGAACGAATCCACCGACGCCCCAGCTCAGGGCCGGCACCGTGAGGACCAGACCTGCCGCGTCCCGCTCCAGGACGTGCACCTCGGCGACCCGCCGTTGCCCCGCGCGGTCCCGCACGAGATGCACGACCACCGAGAGCGCGGCCGCCAACTGGCTGTGCAGGGCGACCCGGTCAAGACCGGCCGCGGTACCCAGCGCCTCCAGCCGGGCGGGGACATGCTCGGCGGCGTTCGCGTGGACCGTGCCACACCCTCCTTCGTGTCCCGTGTTCAACGCGGCCAACAGCTGGGTGACTTCGGCGCCTCGCACCTCTCCGACCACCAGCCGGTCGGGCCGCATGCGCAGCGCCTGCCGCACCAGATCCCGCAACGTCACCCGGCCCGCGCCCTCCTGATTGGCCGGACGAGACTCCAGGCGGACCACATGCGGGTGGTCCGGCCGCAGCTCGGCGGAGTCCTCGGCGAGCACGATCCGTTCGTTCGCGCCCACCGCGCCCAGCAGACTGGCGAGGAGCGTCGTCTTACCCGCCCCCGTACCGCCGCTGATCACGTAGGAGATCCGCGCTTCCACGAGGGCCCGCAGGATCCGGTCGCCGCCGGGCGGCACCGTGCCCGCGTCCACCAACTCCGCGAGCGAGAAGGCCCGCGGCCGCACCACACGCAGGGAGAGGCAGGTGGAGCCGACGGCCACCGGGGGCAGTACGGCGTGCATCCGGGTGCCGTCGGGCAGTCGGGCGTCCACCCATGGCCGTGCGTCGTCCAGCCTTCTGCCGGCCACCGCGGCAAGGCGCTGGGCCAGCCGCCGGACCGCCGCCGCGTCCGAGAAGGTGACGCCCGTCAGTTGGAGACCACCGCCCCGGTCCACCCACACCCGGTCCGGCGCGGACACCAGCACATCGGTCACCTCCGGATCCGCGAGCAACGGCTCCAGCACTCCCGTGCCGACGAGCTCACCCCGCAGCTCTGCCGCGGCTCCGAGCACCTCGGCATCCCCCAGCAGCCGCCCCTGGGCCCGCAGAGCAGCGGCCACTCCGGCCGGGGTGGGAGCAACGCCGCTGCGGGCCAGCCGCTGGCGTACGGCGTCGAGCAGTTCGTCCGTCATGCCGTCCCTCCCCCGGGCGGGCCGGTCAAGGGGCTCGTGTCGCCGGCCGCCGCCGCCTGTTCCCAGAAGGCCGAACAGAACCGGGCCAGCGGGCCCCGGGCACTGCCGCCGGGCGGGGTGCCAGCGTCCTGGGAGGCCAGAAGGTCTGATTCCCAGGGGAGTTCACCGACGAGCGGGAGGCCGATGGCCCGGGCGACCCACTGCCCGTCCAGACCTGACGCATACGGCCCCCGGGGCACCACCCGCAGGTCGTCGAGAACCATTCCGGCCGTGGACGCGACGCGCTTGGCCGCCGCGACCGCGCGCAGTTCACCCGGCACCACGAGCAGGCCGAGATCGAGTTGGGCCAGGGCTTCCGCGACCCCCTCGTCGACCCGGCGCGGGAGGTCCACGACCACCACCCCGCCGAGTCGGCGCGCGGCGGCGAGCACGGCCCGCATCGCCTGCGGCGGGATCACCACCTCATCGTCCCGCCCCCAGCTCAGCACCCGCAGCCCGTGGAGCGCGGGCAGCGAGTCCTCCAGGGCTCCGCCGCCGAGACGCCCCTTCGACTGCGCAAAATCCGGCCACCGCATGCCTTCGGTCCGTTCGCCGCCGAGCAGGACGTCGATCCCGCCGCCCAAAGGGTCGGCGTCGATCAGCATCGTCCGCCGACCGGACCTCGCCGCACTCACGGCAAGGGCACAGGCCAGCGTCGATGCGCCGGAGCCGCCCCGCCCGCCCATCACGCCGACGGTTAGCGCGGGCCGTCCCACGCCTTCGGCGGCGTTGGCGATCTGGTCGACGAGCCAGCCCTCGGAATCGGGCAGTCGCAGCACATATTCGGCCCCGATCTCCACGGCCCGGCGCCACACGTCCGGATCGTCCTGGTCCCGGCCGACCAGCATCACCCCCTTCCTGCGGCCGGCGCCCCGACATCGCGCGGCGGCGTCATCTCCCACCAGCACCATCGGAGCCCGCTCCCAGCCGCCACGACGTCCGGGCGGCCCGTGATGAACCTCCGGCTCGGCTCCGGCCGCCGCGCACAGCCGCAGCAGGTCGTCGAGCAGCTCCACGTCCTCCGTCACGATCAGCGGGCCTCCGCGCCGCCCCTCGGCGACCGCCGCTCCTTCTCCTGCGAGGGATCCAGCCACGATCTCCGCCCCCTTCTCACTGCCCCTTCAGTGCGGTTCGCGGCGTTCTCGGAGCGTTTCCGAGATGCGCGATTCCGGCACCCGCGGACTTCGCGGGTGGAATCAACGTGCAGCACCGCGGAAAAACATGTGGATCTTGATGAAAAACTGTGGACAACCCCGGGGTTGTGAATAACTCCGTAACCCGAACCAGCGACTTCCGGAGCGCAGCCCCTTGGCTACACACTGTGACGAGACGAGTCGCACGACACCCGGCTCGCACGATCAGGCCGACGCCGGCCGGACAGGAGGCTCAGGTGATTTCCGCCCCCAAAACGCGTCCGGACATGCGACGACCCCCGCCGGGGGGGAGAGCGGGGGTCGTCCCCACGGCCGACTCGGGGGGGGAGGAGTCGGACCGGGTTAGCACGGTCGCGAACGATCCGTGACTTCCATGGTGTACCCGAGGGCCTTCTCAGGCAAACCCACGCGCCGGAGTTTACGCCGAATGGTGGGCCCCTATGCTCAGCGTTGTGGAAAACTGCTTCTCGCCGCGCACAGCAGCCTTCTTTGACCTGGACAAGACGGTCATTGCGAAGTCTTCGACGCTGACCTTCAGCAAGTCCTTCTACCAAGGCGGACTGATCAACCGCCGCGCCGTACTGCGCACTGCGTACGCACAGTTCGTGTTCCTCGCCGGAGGCGCCGATCACGACCAGATGGAGCGGATGCGTGAATATCTCTCCGCCCTCTGCAAGGGGTGGAACGTCCAGCAGGTCAAGGAGATCGTCGCCGAGACCCTGCATGACCTGATCGACCCGATCATCTACGACGAGGCCGCCACCCTCATCGAGGAACACCACACGGCAGGACGCGACGTGGTCATCGTTTCGACCTCGGGTGCCGAAGTCGTCGAACCCATCGGCGAGTTGCTGGGGGCCGACCGTGTCGTCGCCACGCGCATGGTCGTCGGCGACGACGGCTGCTTCACGGGCGAGGTCGAGTACTACGCCTACGGGCCGACCAAGGCCGAGGCCGTGAAGGCGCTCGCGGTCTCGGAGGGGTACGACCTTTCGCGCTGCTACGCCTACAGCGACTCGGCGACCGATGTACCGATGTTGGAGTCGGTCGGCCACCCGCACGCGGTCAACCCCGACCGCGCGCTGCGCCGCGAAGCGACCCTTCGCGAGTGGCCGATTCTCGTCTTCAACCGCCCGGTCCGACTCAAGCAGCGCCTGCCCGCCTTCTCGATGCCGCCCCGCCCCGCCCTCGTGGCAGCGGCCGCGGTCGGCGCGGCAGCCGTCACCGCGGGGCTGGTCTGGTACGCCAGCCGTCGCCGCACCGCCGCCGGCGCCGCCCTGCCTGGATAGACAGAGCGGGGCAGGCAGGGCGGGCAGCACAAGGTGGAGTGAGGCACTCTTCCGGGGCGCTCCACCAAGACGCCCCCTCGACCGACGCCGTCGACCGGTTCAGGCACCCGCACCAGGTGTCTGAACCGGGCACTCTCACCGGGTGCCCGATTCGCCCTTGATTGAACCTAAAAGTAAAGAAGCGCGGCCAGGGCTTTCCCTTCCCCTGGTCCTGGAGTACAAAGGGGTTAACGGCCCGCGAGACCAAGGACATCCGCGAGGATGACCTGTAACGCAGAACGGCCCCACGGACCGCGCACGAAAGCCGAGCACCCACGCGACGTCGACCCGTCGATTACGGGCCAGCCGCACCAGGTGACGGGCAAAGTACCCGACCTGATGGGCAATTTACGAGGACGCTTGGTAACTGGGCGGACGTGCCAGCGGCGGTATCGCACATCGATACCGCCGCAACCCTTGCTCCGGGCCATCGCCCGTCGGCCGCCCGGGAATCGGTTTCCCCCGACGCCCGCCGCTCCGGACCCTCAGGCCGCGCCGCGCTGAAGCGCCTCGCACACCGCGGTCGACTCGCGCACACCCAGCTCGATCGAGCGCCCGCAGTGAGCGATCCAGGCGGCCATACCCTCCGGGGTTCCGGCCGTGTAGCCCTCGAAGGCCGCGACATAGGCCGCCCGGCCCTGTTCCGCGTGCCCCACCTCGGCCGGGCAGATCGACTTCGGATCCAGTCCGCTGCCGATCAGCACGATGCGCTCGGCGGTCCGGGCCACCAGACCGTTGTGCGAACCGAACGGGCGCAGCGCCAGCAGTTCGCCGTGCACCACGGCCGCCGTGACCAGGGCGGGGGCACTGCCACCCGCGATGATCAGCTGCGAGAGCCCTTCGAGTCGCCCGGCGACCTCCTCGGCCCCGGGCAGCGGCGCCTCGATCAGCGGCTCGTCGACGGATTCGCCCGCCAGACGCGGACGCCCCACCGCGTCGTCGGGAGCCGCCCCGCCGGCCGCCACCAGATGCAACCGAGCCAGCACCCGCAGCGGCGACTGCCGCCAGATGGAGAGGAGTTGCCCCGCCTCCGCGGTGAGGCGCAGCGCGGCGCCGACCACGCGTGCCTCGTCCTCACCGCTGAAGTCGGTGCGCCGACGCACCTCTTCGAGATTCCAGTCGGCACCGGCCAGTGCGGCCGAACCACGAGAACCTCGCAGTGCGGCTTCGGCCGTGACCTCATTGCTGCGGCGCCGCATGACGCGGTGACCGTAGACCCGGTCGACGGCCTTGCGCACGGAGTCCACGGCATCGGGCACGCCGGGCAGGGAACCGAGCGCGGCAAGCGGGTCTGAGGCAGTCGTACTCATAAGTAGCGAGGCTACGCGCCCGCCCCACCCGGACCACCCTCAAGTGGCCTTCTTCACGAACTGTGACAGCACACCGCAATCGAACCGCTACCCTAGGTGAACATGAAGATCGCTTTCGTCGGGAAGGGCGGCAGCGGAAAGACCACGCTGTCCTCGCTCTTCATCCGCCACCTCGCCGCCAACGAAGCCCACGTCATCGCCGTGGACGCCGATATCAACCAGCACCTGGGGGCCGCTCTCGGCCTGGACGAGGCGGAGGCCGCCGCGCTGCCCGCCATGGGCGCGCACCTCCCCCTCATCAAGGACTATCTGCGGGGCTCCAACCCCCGTATCGCTTCCGCCGAGACCATGATCAAGACGACTCCGCCCGGCGAGGGCTCCCGGCTGCTGCGGGTCCACGAGGACAACCCGATCTTCGAGGCCTGTGCGCGTACGGTGCGGCTCGACGACGGGGACGTCCGGCTGATGGCGACGGGCCCCTTCACGGAGTCCGATCTCGGAGTGGCCTGCTACCACTCCAAGGTCGGGGCCGTGGAGCTCTGCCTCAACCACCTGGTCGACGGTCCCGACGACTACGTCGTGGTCGACATGACGGCGGGCTCGGACTCGTTCGCGTCGGGCATGTTCACGCGCTTCGACATGACGTTCCTGGTCGCGGAGCCGACCCGTAAGGGGGTGTCGGTGTACCGCCAGTACAAGGAGTACGCCCGCGACTTCGGCGTCGCCCTGAAGGTCGTCGGGAACAAGGTGCAGGGCCCGGACGACCTGGAGTTCCTGCGCGCGGAGGTCGGCGACGACCTGCTGATCGGGGTCGGTCACTCCGACTGGGTACGGTCGATGGAGAAGGGGCGGCCGTCCAGGTTCGAGCTGTTGGAGGCCGACAACCGGATGGCCCTGCAGGCGCTGCAGGACGCCGCCGAGGACTCGTACGGGCTGCGCGACTGGGAGCGCTACACGCGCCAGATGGTGCACTTCCACCTGAAGAACGCCGAGAGCTGGGGCAACGAGAAGACCGGAGCCGACCTGGCCGCCCAGGTCGACCCGGCCTTCGTGCTCGACGAGCGGTACGCCGGAGCGGGCGTCACGGCACCCGCCTGACACGTCACGCGGGGACCACCCGGATCACCGCCGCGCGCGTGCCGCCACCGCATTCACCGCCGCGCGTGCCGCCGCCACACTCACCGCCGCGCGGGTGCCGCCACCGTATTCACCGCCCCGCGCTGCTCGGCCGCCGTGCGCCGACCGCCGCGTTCGGTGCTCGGTTCGGCACGTTCGGGCTCGATACGACGCGTTCGCCGGCCACGGGGCAAAGTGGCCGGCGAACGCGTGGGGCGTGATTCAGCCGTTGTTCCGGCCGGCGGCTCCTGCCGGGTCCGAACCAGCGGCACCCTTCTCCGTGCCCGCGTTCGTGCCCTTCTCCGCGGGCGGCACGGCGGCCGCCTGGGTGCCGAGGTAGGAGGACCAGCCCGTCTTCGGCGCCTCGCCGACGCCGAGCGTGGTCAGCTTGGCCAGCGTCTTCGGGTCCTGGGCGTCCAGCCAGTCGGCGAGCTGCCGGAACGACACACAGCGCACGCCCTCCTGGGGGCACACCTTCGCGATGGTCTCCTCGATGGCGCGCATATAGGTGCCGCCGTTCCAGGACTCGAAGTGGTTGCCGATGATCAGGGGCGCCCGGTTGCCGTTGTACGAGCGGTCGAAGGCCTGAAGCAGCCCGTCCCGCATCTGGTTCCCCCAGTACTCGTGCTGGGAGGGGTCGCCCTGGGTGGCCGTGCCGGACTGGTTGACCATGAAGTTGTAGTCCATCGAGAGGGTCTCGAAGGCGCGGCCGGGCATCGGGACGAGCTGGAGCGGAATGTCCCAGACCCCGTCCTTCTTCTGGGGCCAGACCTGGTTGCCGACACCGCTGGAGTCGTAGCGGAAGCCCATGGTCCGGGCGGCGGCGACCATGTTCTTCTGGCCTTCGAGGCAGGGGGTGCGGGCGCCGACCAGTTCCTTGTCGTAGTCGAAGGGGAGCGGGGCCTCGCCCTTCAGCTCCGGAGTGTTGGTCTTCCAGCTCTTGACGAAAGCTTTCGCCTGGCTGATCTCGCTCTTCCACTCATCGACGGACCAGGTCCCGACGCCACCGTCCGCGCCGCAGAAGTGGCCGTTGAAGTGGGTGCCGATCTCGTTGCCGTCCTGCCAGGCGGCACGCACCTCGGCGAGGGTGTTGCGGATGCCCTCGGTGTCGTTGAAGCCGATGTCGGAACGGCCCGGCGCGTGCTGGGGCGGGTTGTAGAGGTCCTTCTTGTCCTCCGGCAGCAGGTACACGCCACTGAGGAAGTACGTCATGTTGGCGTTGTACTTCTTGGCCACACCGCGGAAGTGCGAGAAGAGCTTCTGGCTGTCCTCTCCGGCGCCGTCCCAGGAGAACACCACGAACTGCGGCGGCTTCTCGCCGGGCGCCAGGCGCTTGGCGGCCGGCATCTTCGGCTGGACCCCGGTGAAGGCGGTGGACCCGTCCCCGATGAGCTTGACCGCGTTCTTCGGGGCGGCGGCCGGCGGGTTCTCCTTGGCTCCGTGGGCGCCCTTCTCCGCGTCGGCTCCCGAACCCCCGGACGCGCCCCCTCCGGAGCCGGATCCCGCTCCGGAACAGCCCGCGAGAACGGCGACCAGGGCCGTGGTCATGACGCCCAAGGCGATCCTCTTCGTGGCGGCCATCATCCGCCCACCCTCTTCCTTGCAGGTTATTTGCGTTGAAGTGCCGACACGGCGCGGCCAAATTCGCACGCGATTCCCTACAGGAAGAGCGACATACCGAATGAAAAGCTTCTTATTCACTGATAAGAGTTATCAACTAGCCCGAACGCCTCCGGCCTGAACCGGACGGGCCCCGGGCCCGTGCAACCAGACGACCCCGTTCCGTACCCCGCACGACGCACGACGCACCCCGCCCGACACACGCCCCGGCGCACCCCCGCGGGGACGCAACTGCCGTGCGCCACGCGTCGTACGGCGGCCCTCGACCGCGGAACGGGATCATGGCTCCATACACGAAGACACAGGTCTAAACCAATTCCCGGCAGACACTTGTCACCCGGCCTCGCGCCTGATGAGCTATGCCCCGGGACACAACGGACACCCTGGGACTGGGAGAAGTCGTGAGCAACGAGAGCCTGGCCAACCTGCTTCGGGAAGAGCGGAAATTCGCTCCGCCTGCCGAGCTGGCCGCCAACGCCAACGTCACCGCAGAGGCGTACGAGCAGGCCGAGGCGGACCGGCTGGGCTTCTGGGCCGAGCAGGCCCGCCGCCTGACGTGGGCCACCGAGCCGACCGAGACCCTCGACTGGAGCAACCCGCCCTTCGCGAAGTGGTTCGCGGACGGCGAGCTGAACGTCGCGTACAACTGCGTGGACCGCCACGTCGAGGCGGGCAACGGCGACCGGGTCGCCATCCACTTCGAGGGCGAGCCGGGCGACAGCCGGGCCATCACCTACGCGGAGCTGAAGGACGAGGTCTCCCGGGCCGCCAACGCGCTGACCGAGCTGGGCGTCGGCAAGGGCGACCGGGTCGCCGTCTACCTGCCGATGATCCCCGAGGCCGCCGTCGCGATGCTGGCCTGCGCCCGCATCGGCGCCGCGCACTCCGTGGTCTTCGGCGGCTTCTCCGCCGACGCCATCGCCGCCCGTATCAAGGACGCGGACGCCAAGGTCGTCATCACGGCCGACGGCGGCTACCGCCGCGGCAAGCCGTCCGCGCTCAAGCCCGCCGTCGACGACGCCGTCTCCCGCTTCGAGAACGTCGAGCACGTCCTCGTCGTCCGCCGCACCGGCCAGGACACCGCGTGGACCGAGGGCCGCGACGTCTGGTGGCACGAGATCACCGCCCGGCAGTCCGCCGAGCACACCCCCGAGGCCTTCGAGGCGGAGCAGCCGCTCTTCATCCTCTACACCTCGGGCACCACGGGTAAGCCGAAGGGCATCCTGCACACCTCCGGCGGCTACCTCACGCAGGCCGCGTACACGCACAACGCGGTCTTCGACCTCAAGCCGGAGACCGACGTCTACTGGTGCACCGCCGACATCGGCTGGGTCACCGGGCACTCGTACATCGTCTACGGGCCGCTGGCCAACGGCGCGACGCAGGTCATGTACGAGGGCACGCCCGACACCCCGCACCAGGGCCGGTTCTGGGAGATCGTGCAGAAGTACGGCGTCACGATCCTCTACACCGCGCCGACGGCGATCCGTACGTTCATGAAGTGGGGCGACGACATCCCCGCGAAGTTCGACCTGAGCAGCCTCCGGGTCCTCGGTTCGGTCGGTGAGCCGATCAACCCCGAGGCGTGGATGTGGTACCGGAAGAACATCGGCGCCGACAAGTGCCCGATCGTGGACACCTGGTGGCAGACCGAGACCGGCGCGATGATGATCTCGCCGCTGCCCGGTGTGACGGACACGAAGCCGGGAAGCGCCCAGCGCGCGCTGCCGGGCATCTCCGCCACCGTCGTGGACGACGACGCCAACGAGGTGCCGGACGGCGGGGGCGGCTACCTCGTCCTCACCGAGCCGTGGCCCTCCATGCTCCGCACCATCTGGGGCGACGACCAGCGCTTCATCGACACCTACTGGTCGCGCTTCGAGGGCAAGTACTTCGCGGGCGACGGTGCGAAGAAGGACGAGGACGGCGACATCTGGCTGCTCGGCCGGGTCGACGACGTCATGCTCGTCTCCGGTCACAACATCTCGACCACCGAGGTCGAGTCCGCCCTCGTCTCCCACCCGTCGGTCGCCGAGGCCGCCGTGGTCGGCGCGGCCGACGAGACGACCGGCCAGGCCATCGTGGCGTTCGTGATCCTGCGCGGTACGGCGACCGCCTCCGACGAACTGGTCGCGGACCTGCGCAACCACGTCGGCGCGACGCTCGGCCCGATCGCGAAGCCCAAGCGGGTGCTGCCGGTCGCCGAGCTGCCGAAGACCCGCTCCGGCAAGATCATGCGCCGGCTGCTGCGCGATGTCGCCGAGAACCGCGAGCTGGGCGACGTCACGACGCTGACCGACTCCTCGGTGATGGACCTGATCACCACCCAGCTGCCGTCCTCCTCGTCCGAGGACTGACGGCTGGAGGACTGACAGCCGGAGGACTGAGGGCCCGAGGACCGACGGCTCGAGGACCGGCACCGCAGAACCACCACGCACGAGTACGGCTCCGATGGGCATCCGGCAACGCGCCGGATGCCCATCGGGCGTACGGCCCGGGTATCGCCTCGTACGGCCCCGGTAGAGTGGGCGCTTCACCCACAACTGCAGAGAACATCTCCACAGGGGCGCCGGGAAGTCTGGTCGGCACATCGACCAGTCACGCCCGCACGCCGCCCGACCTGGAGGTCTCTCTCGTGGCACCGCCCAACGCGCCCACCCCCGCACCGCCCCGCCGCCCGCTGCTCGACAGGCTCTCCCTCCCGGAGCGGAACTACGTGGCGGAGGCGCTCCGCACCGAGACGGTCGGCGGCGTGCTCCTGCTGGTGGCGGCGGTCGCCGCACTCGTCTGGGCGAACGCCTTCGGCGGCTCGTACCGGGCGGTCAGCGACATCCACTTCGGACCCGGCGTCCTCGGCCTGGACCTCTCCGTGGCGCACTGGGCGGCGGACGGGCTGCTCGCCGTCTTCTTCTTCGTCGCCGGTGTGGAGCTCAAGCGCGAACTGGTCGCAGGCGAACTCCGCGATCCGAAGGCCGCGGCCCTCCCCGTGGTGGCGGCCCTGTGCGGCATGGCCGTACCCGCCCTCGTCTACACCCTCACCGCGGTCGTCGGCGGCGGCTCGACGGACGGCTGGGCGGTCCCCACGGCCACCGACATCGCCTTCGCGCTCGCCGTCCTCGCGGTGATCGGCACCTCGCTGCCGTCCGCGCTGCGGGCCTTCCTGCTCACCCTAGCCGTCGTCGACGACCTCTTCGCGATCCTGATCATCGCGGTGTTCTTCACCTCGGACCTGAACTTCCCGGCGCTCGGCGGAGCCGTCCTCAGTCTCGCCGCCTTCTACCTCCTGCTCCGCTTCGAGGTCCGGGGCTGGTACGTCTACCTTCCGCTCGCCCTGGTCATCTGGGGCCTGATGTACAACAGCGGCATCCACGCCACCATCGCCGGTGTCGCGATGGGCCTGATGCTGCGCTGCACCCGGCGCGAAGGCGAGAAGCACTCCCCCGGCGAACACATCGAGCACCTGGTCCGCCCGCTGTCGGCCGGCGTCGCCGTCCCGCTGTTCGCCCTGTTCTCGGCGGGGGTCGCGCTGAACGGCGACGCGCTGGCGGGCGTCTTCACCCGGCCCGAGACCCTCGGCGTCGTCCTCGGTCTCGTCGTCGGCAAGACCGTCGGCATCTTCGGCGGCACCTATCTCACCGCCCGGTTCACCAAGGCGACGCTCAACAAGGACCTGGCCTGGGCCGATGTCTTCGCGGTGGCCACACTCGCCGGGATCGGGTTCACCGTCTCACTGCTCATCGGCGAGCTCGCCTTCGAGGGCGACCCGGACACGGTCAACGAGATCAAGGCCGCCGTGCTGCTCGGTTCGCTGATCGCGGCGACGCTCGCCTGTGTACTGCTCAAGATCCGGGTACGCACCTACCGTGCGCTGATCGAGGCCGAGGAGCGGGACGAGGACGGATCCGGGGTACCCGACGTCTACGAGCAGGATGATCCGGAGTATCACCTGCGGATGGCCGCCATCCACGAGCGCAAGGCGGCCGAACACCGCCGTCTCGCCGAAGAGCGGGCGGGGGCAGCGCGCAACAAGCCGAACAGTCCGGCATGATCTGACATCGGATGTGTCGAAGACGGAGAGGGAGTCAGGGATGAGCGACCCCGGCAACTACGTGGGCAGTGCGGACCGCAGCATCGGGCAGCTGGTCGCCTCGGCGACGGCCGAGATGTCCGCGCTGGTGCACGACGAGATCGCCCTGGCCAAGGCGGAGGTGCGGCAGGACGTCAAGCGCGGGGCGATCGGCAGCCTCGCGTTCATCGGCGCGGGCGTGCTGCTGCTGTTCATGATGCCGATGCTGAGCTTCGCGGCCGCGTACGGAATCCACAACCTGGGCATGGGCCTGGCCTGGTCCTTCCTGATCGTGGCCGGCGGCTTCTTCGCGCTGGCCCTGCTGATCGGGTTCATCGGCTGGCGGAAGTTCAAGAAGATCAAGCCGCCGGAGAAGTCCATCGCCTCCGCCAAGCAGACCGCCGCCGTCCTGCAGAACGCCAAGCCGCACCCGCGCCCGTCCATCGAGGCCGCCGCGATCATCGAGCGCTCCGGCGGCTCCGGCAGCACCCTGTCGAAGAAGAGCGTCGAGAGCGGCTCCGGTAAGGACGAGGCCGCCGCTGTGGCACGCTCGTCCACATGACGGTTCCCGATTCCAGCGCATTCGGCCCGACGGGTCCGGTGGCCCCGGAGGGTTCGGCCGCCCCGTCGGCCCCGGCAGACCCTGCCGCCACCGGCCTCACGGGCCGGACCGCCGCCACCGGGGGGCCGGTGCGCCTCGACGGCCCCTGGACCCACCGCGACGTGGCGGCCAACGGTGCGCGGTTCCACATCGCGGAGATGGGCGAGGGGCCGCTGGTGCTCCTGCTGCACGGCTTCCCGCAGTTCTGGTGGACCTGGCGCCACCAGCTGACCGCGCTCGCCGACGCGGGCTTCCGGGCGGTCGCGATGGACCTGCGTGGGGTGGGCGGCAGCGACCGCACACCGCGCGGTTACGACCCCGCCAACCTGGCCCTCGACGTCACCGGCGTGATCCGCTCCCTCGGCGAGCCCGACGCGGCCCTGGTCGGCCACGACCTCGGCGGCTACCTCGCCTGGACGGCCGCCGTGATGCGGCCCAAGCTGGTCCGCCGGCTCGCCGTCTCCTCCATGCCGCACCCGCGCCGCTGGCGCTCCTCGATGCTGTCCGACTTCGCCCAGTCGCGGGCCGGTTCGTACGTCTGGGGCTTCCAGCGTCCGTGGCTGCCGGAGCGACAGCTCCTCGCGGACGACGCCGCCCTGGTGGGGAGCCTCATCCAGGACTGGGCGGGCCCCCGCACCCCGGAGTTCCCCGACGAGGAGACCCTGGACGTCTACCGCCGGGCCATGAGCATCCCCTCCACCGCCCACTGCTCGATCGAGCCGTACCGCTGGATGGTGCGGTCGATGGCGCGTCCGGACGGTATCCAGTTCAACCGGCGGATGAAGCGTCCGGTCCGGGTGCCCACGCTGCACCTGCACGGTTCGCTCGATCCGGCGGTCCGTACGCGGAGTTCGGCCGGGTCCGGCGAGTACGTCGAGGCACCCTACCGCTGGCGACTTTTCGACGGTGTCGGGCACTTCCCGCACGAGGAGGATCCGATCGGCTTCTCCACCGAACTCATCAACTGGCTCAAGGACCCCGAGCCCGACCGGTAGGCCGGTCACCCGGTTCGCGCACACCTGTCCGACGAACAGCCAATTGCCTGCCGCATAGGCCAATTGGCTGACTCGCCGACGGTTACCGACCATGGGTCACGGGCAGACGTCGGGGTATGGGCTGGACGCACGACTTCACTGACGAAGCACGCAACCGCCGCTCCACCGCGTCAGCCGGTGTGAGCACTCATGAGGGGGGCGGCCCTCGCGGCCGGGTGCACGAAGTGCATGACCTTCACCGTTCCCGTCTCGGGATTCCGCGCATCCTCCGCCGTCGGGCCCGCTGGGTCTCGGCGCGGCTCCGCCATCCCCGTAACTGACCTCTCCGGACACGCCCTAGAGGGCGCAGCCCTGGCTGTCGACCTGCTGGTTCGCCGTGCGACCGATCTCGATGTCCTCGCGGATCTCGTCGGCCGTCAGCGCGTAGCCGGTCTCCGGGTCGTCGAGCGACTTGGCGAACACCACTCCGTACACCTTTCCGTCCGGAGTGAGCAGCGGTCCGCCGGAGTTGCCCTGACGGACCGTCGCGTAGAGCGAGTACACATCGCGGCGCACCGTGCCCCGGTGGTAGATGTCCGGGCCGTCGGGGTTGATCCGGGCGCGGACGCGGGCCGAACGCACGTCGTACGCGCCGTTCTCGGGGAAGCCCGCGACGATCGCGCTGTCGCCGGTCTCCGCGTCGTCGTCCGGGCCGGTGAACCGCAGTGGCGTGGCCCGGAGGTCGGGGACGTCCAGGACCGCGATGTCGCGCTGCCAGTCGTAGAGGACGACCTTCGCGTCGTACAGCCGGCCCTCGCCGCCGATCTGGACGGTGGGCTCGTCCACGCCGCCGACCACATGGGCGTTGGTCATCACCCGGCGCTCGGAGAAGACGAAGCCGGTCCCTTCGAGGACCTTGCCGCAGCTCGGGGCCGTACCCACGACCTTGACGATCGACTTCTTGGCGCGGGCGGCGACCGGGCTGCCCACCAGGGCCGGGTCCGGGGCCTTGACCTCGGTGATCGGTTCGTTGGCGAACGGGCTGAAGACCTGCGGGAAGCCGTTCTGCGCGAGGACGGAGGAGAAGTCCTGGAACCAGCTGGGCGCCTGTTGGGGCATCACCCGGTCGACGCCGAGCAGGACCGAGGAGTTGCGGACCTCCTTGCCGAGCGTCGGCAGCGAGGTGCCCGCCAGCAGCAGGCCGATCATCCAGGCCACCAGCAGCATGGCGACCACATTGACCAGGGCGCCGCCGGTGGCGTCCAGGGCGCGCGCGGGCGACCACGTGATGTACCGGCGGAGTTTGTTGCCCAGGTGGGTGGTGAAGGCCTGGCCGATCGAGGCGCAGACGATCACGATGACGACCGCGCCGATGGCGACCGCGGTGGAGACCTCGGCATCCTCGGTCACCCGGTCCCAGATGACCGGCAGCAGGTAGACGGCGACGAGCCCGCCCCCGAGGAAGCCGATCACCGACAGGATGCCGACGACGAAACCCTGGCGGTAGCCGATGACCGCGAACCAGACGGCGGCGAGCAGCAGCAGGATGTCGAGCACGTTCACCGTCTATAGCCTCGCAGTTTCGTCACCTGGCCCGTCGGTGGTGACGGGGTCCGGGCCGGACCCGGAGCAGCGCAGCAGGAGAGCCAGCGTGTCATGCGCGCCAGTCGAGCGGCACCTGTCTGGCCCTGTCCCAGGGGCGTTCCCATCCCGCGTAGTGCACAATCCGGTCGATCACTCCGGCCGTGAAGCCCCAGACCAGAGCCGATTCGACCAGGAATGCCGGGCCGGCGTGCCCGCTCGGGTGGACGGCCGTGGCCCGGTTCGCGGGATCCGTGAGATCCGCCACGGGAACCGTGAAGACCCGGGCCGTCTCGGCCGGATCGACCACCCCGACCGGGCTGGGCGCGCGCCACCAGCCGAGCACGGGCGTCACGACGAAGCTGCTGACCGGGATGTAGAGCCGGGGCAGCACGCCGAAGAGCTGTACGCCACGGGGGTCGAGGCCGGTCTCCTCCTCGGCCTCGCGCAGTGCCGCCCGCAGGGGCCCGGTAGTGGCCTGGTCGCCGTCCTCGGGATCCAGTGCTCCGCCCGGGAAGGACGGCTGCCCGGCGTGGGAGCGCAGCGTCCCGGAGCGCTCCATGAGCAGCAGCTCGGGCCCGCGCTCCCCCTCGCCGAACAGGATCAGGACGGCCGACTGCCGGCCCGCCCCGCTCTCGGGCGGCAGGAAGCGGCTGAGCTGCTGCGGCCGGACGCTGCGCGCGGCGCGGGCGACGGGGTCGAGCCACGCGGGCAGGCCGTCGGTGGTGACGGCGACGGCCGGGTCAGGTGCGCGGCCGCCATCACCGCCGGTGTGCGACGGTCCCTCGGCGGGGTCGTTCCTGGCGTGCGTGTGCGTGTGCGTCGTGCCGTGTGTGTGCGCGTGCGTCATAGGCACCCCCGTCGTTTCACAACGCCTGTCGTCGGCCGATTCGTTCCTGACGGGTCCGTTCCCGGCCGTTCCGCTTCCGGCCATTCCGCTTCCGGCCGTACCGAGCCGGTCGCACCGGGCCGCTCCGTGCCGAGGGATGCCCTCACCCGGCCCCCAGCGCGGGCGCGGGCTTGCCCGGGTAGTCGGCGGGCGGGCTGAGCCGCTGGCCCGGATAGCCGCCCATCTCGTACTTCAGGAGCTTCCTGGCCTTCTCCGGGTCGGTCTCGCCCTCCCCGTACGAAGGGCAGAGCGGGGCGATGGGGCAGGCCCCGCAGGCGGGCTTGCGGGCGTGGCAGATCCGGCGGCCGTGGAACACCACGCGGTGCGAGAGCATCGTCCACTCGCTCTTCGGGAAGATCTCCGCCACCACCGCCTCGACCTTCACCGGGTCCTCCTCGTCGGTCCACTTCCAGCGCCGCACCAGGCGGCCGAAGTGCGTGTCGACGGTGATGCCGGGGACGCCGAACGCGTTGCCCAGGACGACGTTGGCGGTCTTGCGGCCGACGCCGGGCAGCTTGACGAGGTCCTCCAGACGTCCCGGCACCTCGCCGCCGAACCGGTCCCGGAGGGCGGCCGAGAGCCCTATGAGCGACTTGGTCTTCGCCCGGAAGAACCCGGTCGGCCGGATGATCTCCTCCATCTCCTCCGGCACGGCCGCCGCCATGTCCTCGGGAGTGGGGTAGGCGGCGAAGAGCGCGGGGGTGGTCTGGTTGACCCTCAGGTCGGTGGTCTGGGCGGAGAGGACCGTGGCCACGAGAAGCTCGAAGGGGTTGCGGAAGTCCAGCTCGGGATGGGCGTACGGATAGATCTCGGCGAGCTCGCGGTTGATCCGGCGCGCCCGGCGGACCATCGCGAGATGCGACTCCGGCTTCGGCGCCTTGGCCGGCTTGGCCCCCTTGGTCGTTTTGGCAGGTTTCGCGGATTTCGCGGGCTCGGCGGGCGTTGACGATGACACTGCGGACCTCCTGGCCGACTTCCGGAGCGGCTTCCCCGGCTCTCCGGGCGAGCCGTGCGTCTCTTCGAGGGAGCCATTCGCGGCAATCCTCGGGCGCGGCCGGGGTTGTTCGCCCACAGCGGAATCGCCGCCCTTCAGCACCCCGTCAGCCCCCTTGGCCTGCGCTCTCCCCGGCGTTCTGGACACCCGGCCAGCCTAGAGCCAGGCACCGACAACCACCCCTGTCACGGCGTATCCACCCCCGATCGGCCCCCTGCCGTAGGGTCCGGCACGCCCGTGCGTCAAACTGGTTTGTGATTGATCGCACTGTTTTACCGTCCGGCATGATGGGGACCACGGTTCCCTGAACAGGCCGACAAGGAGAGAACTCGTGGACGACGTTCTGCGGCGCGCCCCGCTTTTCGCGGCGCTCGATGATGAGCAGGCCGCGGAGCTCCGCGCCTCGATGAGTGAGGTGACCCTCGCGCGCGGAGACGCGCTGTTCCACGAGGGCGACCAGGGTGACCGCCTGTACGTGGTCACCGAGGGCAAGGTGAAGCTCCACCGCACCTCGCCCGACGGGCGCGAGAACATGCTGGCCGTGCTCGGCCCCGGCGAGCTGATCGGTGAGCTCTCGCTCTTCGACCCGGGCCCGCGTACGGCGACCGCCTCCGCGCTGACCGAGGTCAAGCTCCTCGGCCTCGGCCACGGCGACCTGCAGCCCTGGCTGAACGCCCGGCCCGAGGTGGCCACCGCGCTGCTGCGCGCGGTCGCCCGACGGCTGCGCAAGACCAACGACCAGATGTCCGACCTGGTCTTCTCCGATGTGCCGGGCCGGGTCGCCCGCGCCCTCCTGGACCTGTCGCGCCGCTTCGGCGTCCAGTCCGAGGAAGGCATCCACGTCGTGCACGACCTCACCCAGGAGGAGCTGGCCCAGCTGGTCGGCGCCTCCCGCGAGACGGTCAACAAGGCCCTCGCGGACTTCGCGGGCCGCGGCTGGCTGCGTCTCGAGGCCCGTGCGGTCATCCTGCTGGACGTGGAGCGGCTGGCGAAGCGCTCGCGCTGACCCCCGCCCCCGTACGCGACCGAGGCGACCTGACGTCGCCGACCTGACGCGCAGGGCCCCGCCGACCGGAGTGCACACCGGTGCATCCGTCGGCGGGGCCCTGCGCCGTGGGGCCGGGGTCAGCTCTGGATCAGGCCGTGCTCGGTCAGGTACTCCAGCTGCGCCCGCACCGAGAGCTCGGCGGCCGGCCACAGGGAGCGGTCCACGTCGGCGTACACCTTCGCCACCACGTCCGACGGCGTACGGTGCCCGGCCTCCACCGCCGTCTCCACCTGGGCGAGCCGGTGCGCGCGGTGGGCCAGGTAGAACTCCACCGCCCCCTGCGCGTCCTCCAGCACCGGACCGTGGCCCGGCAGCACCGTGTGGACGCCGTCGTCGACCGTCAGCGACCGCAGCCGCCTGAGCGAGTCCAGGTAGTCGCCGAGCCGGCCGTCCGGGTGCGCGACCACCGTCGTACCGCGGCCGAGGATCGTGTCGCCCGTCAGCACCGCCCGGTCGGCGGGCAGATGGAACGAGAGCGAGTCCGCGGTGTGCCCCGGCGTCGGCACGACGCGCAGCTCCAGGCCGCCGGTGGTGATCACGTCGCCCGCCCCGAGGCCCTCGTCGCCCAGCCGCAGCGCCGCGTCCAGGGCCCGCACCTTCGTCCGCGTCAGCTCCGCGAACCGGCCCGCGCCCTCCGCGTGATCGGGGTGCCCGTGGGTGAGCAGCGTCAGGCCCACGCGCCGCCCGGACCGCTCCACCGCCTCGATCACGGCCCGCAGGTGTACGTCGTCGAGCGGCCCGGGATCGATGACGACCGCGAGGTCGGAGCCGGGCTCGGCCACGATCCAGGTGTTCGTGCCGTCGAGCGTCATCGCGGACGGGTTGGGCGCGAGCACGTTGACCGTACGGGCGGTCGCGGGCCCGGAGACCACGGTTCCGCGCGGCTGTCCGGGCAGGGAGGCTGCGTCGCTCACGCCGCACCGCCTCCGTCGCCCGCCGCGGGCACGTGTTTGGTGAACTCGTCGTGCCCCGGCCAGCTCAGCACCAGCTCGTCGCCCTCCAGACGGGCCCGCGCGAGCACCGGGGTCATGTCCTGCCCGTCGGCCGCCCCGAGTGCCTCGGCGGCCGTCCTGTACGGCGCGAGGGCCCGCAGCGTGGTCACGGTGGGCGGCATCATCAGCAGCTCGCCCCGGTCGTAGCGGCGGGCCGCGTCGGCGGGGGCGATCCACACCGTGCGGTCGGCCTCGGTGGAGACGTCCCGGGTGCGCTGCCCCTCGGGGAGCGCGGCGACGAAGAACCAGGTGTCGTAGCGGCGCGGCTCGAACTCCGGGGTGATCCAGCGCGCCCAGGCGCCCAGCAGGTCCGAGCGCAGCACCAGGCCGCGCCGGTCCAGGAACTCCGCGAAGGACAGGTCCCGGGCGACCAGCGCCTCCCGGTCGGCCTCCCAGTCCTCCCCGGTCGTGTCGCCGACCACGGTCCCCGCGGTCGGTCCGGCCAGGAGGACGCCCGCTTCCTCGAACGTCTCGCGCACCGCCGCGCAGACGACGGCCTGCGCCTCGGTGACCGTCGCCACGCCGAGCCGGGCGGCCCACTGCTCCAACGGTGGCCCGGCCCACCCGATCAGCCGGTCGTCGTCACGCGGATCGACTCCGCCACCCGGATAGGCGTACGCGCCTCCGGCGAACGCCATGGAGGTCCGCCGGCGCAGCATGTGCACGACAGGGCCGGGCGTCGCGGCCCTGGGCCCCGGATCGCGGAGCAGCATCACGGTGGCGGCCCGCCGGGGTGTCACGGCCGTCAGCTCACCGGCGGCGAGGGCCCGGATCCGGTCGGGCCATTCCGGGGGGTACCACTGACCTTGGGACATGGCCGGAGGCTATCCGGAACCGCGCCGATGTTCGAGAGGCTCCCTGATCATCGCGGTGACCCGACATGCCCCGTACACACCCGGCATGCCCGGCACATGCCCGCCATGCCTCGTACACACGCGGTCCCGTACACACGCGATCCCGCCCGGTCGCGGGACCGGGCGGGATCGGAAGGACGAGCGGGCAAGGATCCTCAGGCGTCGACGAGCTCCACCTGGACCTCGACCTCGACCGGTGCGTCCAGCGGCAGCACGGCCACGCCCACGGCACTGCGGGCGTGCACGCCCTTGTCGCCGAGGACCGCGCCCAGCAGCTCGCTGGCGCCGTTGATCACGGCGGGCTGCCCGGTGAAGTCGGAGGCCGAGGCGACGAAGCCCACGACCTTCACGACGCGCTTGATCCGGTCCAGGTCGCCGGCGACCGACTTCACGGCGGCCAGCGCGTTGAGCGCACAGGTCTTCGCGAGCTCCTTCGCCTCGTCCGGCGTGACCTCGGCGCCGACCTTGCCGGTGACGGCGAGCTTGCCGTCCACCATCGGCAGCTGGCCGGAGGTGTACACGTACACCCCGGACCGCACGGCCGGCTGGTACGAGGCCAGCGGCGGCACGACGGCGGGCAGGGTCAGGCCGAGCTCGGCGAGCCGCGCCTCGACGGCGCCCGCCACTACGCCTTCTCCCGCTTCAGGTAGGCCACGAGCTGCTCGGGGTTGTTCGGGCCGGGAACGACCTGGACCAGCTCCCAGCCGTCCTCGCCCCAGGTGTCCAGAATCTGCTTGGTCGCGTGCACGAGAAGGGGCACGGTCGCGTATTCCCACTTGGTCATGGGCCCGACTGTAACGCCTGGCACGTACGGTCCCGTGCGTAGGCCGGGGCTCGACTGGTTAGGCTCGAATACGTGAGCAGGTTCCAGGTCGTCAGCGGCAAGGGCGGTACCGGTAAGACCACGGTCGCCGCCGCCCTCGCGCTCGCCCTCGCGACCGAGGGCAGGCGCACTCTCCTCGTCGAGGTCGAGGGCAGGCAGGGCATCGCCCAGCTCTTCGGTTCCGAAGCGCTGCCCTACGAGGAGCGCAAGATCGCCGTCGCGCCGGGCGGCGGCGAGGTGTACGCGCTGGCCATCGACGCCGAACGCGCGCTCCTCGACTACCTCCAGATGTTCTACAAGCTCGGCAGCGCCGGCCGCGCCCTGAAGAAGCTCGGCGCGATCGACTTCGCCACCACCATCGCGCCCGGCGTGCGGGACGTCCTGCTGACCGGCAAGGCGTGCGAAGCCGTACGCCGCAAGGACAAGCAGGGCCGGTTCGTCTACGACCACGTGATCATGGACGCCCCGCCGACCGGCCGGGTCACCCGCTTCCTGAACGTCAACGACGAGGTCGCCGGGCTGGCCAGGATCGGCCCCATACACAACCAGGCCCAGGCCGTGATGCGGGTCCTGAAGTCCCCGCAGACCGCGGTCCACCTGGTGACCCTCCTGGAAGAGATGCCGGTCCAGGAGACCGCGGACGGCATCGCCGAGCTGCGCGCCGCCGAACTGCCCGTGGGCAGCGTCTTCGTGAACATGGTCCGCCCGCATCTGCTGGACGAGGACGCCCTGCGCACCGCCGCGGGCGGCCGCCGCAAGGAGATCGCCAAGGCGCTGACCCGGGCCGGAGTGACCGGTTCCGCCGCCCTCGTACGGCCCTTGGTCGAGCAGGCGGCCCAGCACGCCGAGCGGGTCGGCCTGGAGCGGGAGCAGCGCGCGGTGCTGGCCGGTCTCGGTCTGCCGACGGCGGAGCTCCCGCTGATCGGCGACGGGGTGGACCTCGCCGCGCTGCACGATCTGGCCACGGAGCTCCGTAAGCAGGGCGCGGGGGAAGAGGGGGACGCATGAGCGCGGACACAGCCGGTACGGACTCGGCCCCGGCGGCGGCGGACGGCGGCCTGGACACGGACGCGCTGCTGGACGACCCGGGCATCCGGATCGTCGTGTGCTGCGGCTCCGGCGGGGTCGGCAAGACCACGACCGCCGCCGCCCTCGGCGTACGGGCCGCCGAGCGCGGCCGGAAGGTCGTCGTCCTCACCATCGACCCGGCCCGCCGGCTCGCCCAGTCCATGGGCATCGACCGGCTGGACAACGTGCCCCGGCGGGTCGACGGCATCGGCGGCGAGGGCGAACTGCACGCCATGATGCTCGACATGAAGCGGACGTTCGACGAGACCGTCGAGGCGCACGCGGACGCCGAACGGGCCAGGGCGATCCTGGAGAACCCCTTCTACCAGTCCCTGTCGGCCGGGTTCGCCGGTACGCAGGAGTACATGGCGATGGAGAAGCTCGGCCAGCTGCGGGCGCGCGACGAGTGGGACCTGATCATCGTCGACACCCCTCCCTCGCGCTCCGCGCTGGACTTCCTGGACGCGCCGAAGCGGCTCGGGTCGTTCCTGGACGGGAAGTTCATCCGGCTGCTGATGGCGCCCGCGAAGGTGGGCGGCCGGGCCGGGATGAAGTTCCTCAATGTCGGTATGTCGATGATGAGCGGAACGCTGGGCAAGCTCCTCGGGGGCCAGTTCCTGCGGGACGTCCAGACATTCGTCGCCGCGATGGACACCATGTTCGGCGGCTTCCGCAGCCGCGCGGACGCCACGTACAAGCTGCTCCAGGCGCCCGGCACGGCCTTCCTCGTGGTCGCGACGCCGGAGCGGGACGCGCTGCGCGAGGCCGCCTATTTCGTGGAACGGCTGGCCGCCGAGAAGATGCCGCTGGCCGGTCTGGTCCTCAACCGTGTGCACGGCAGCGAGGCTTCGCGGCTCTCCGCCGAGCAGGCCCTGGCCGCCGCAGAAAATCTTGACGACGCCCGCATTGTGGATCAGAGGGCCGGGAAAGCTGGCTTTGGTGACCAGGAAGACCCCGATCCGGCGGTCACCGCATCCGGAACGACCGAGCTGCCCCTCTCCCCCGAGGCCGGGCAGGCGTCCGGCCCCGAGCCCGCAGCCGAGCACCAGGACACGACGGAGAACGCACCGCCCCACAAGAACATCGCGAACACCACCAGCAGCGGCGACGAGGTCGACACCGTCGACGCCATCGGCATCGAGGAATTGACGGCGGGTCTGTTGCGGCTGCACGCGGAGCGCATGCAGGTCGTCGCCCGGGAGCACGGCACCCGCGACCGCTTCACCGCACGGCACCCCGAGGTGCCGGTGACGGCCGTGGCAGCGCTGCCCGGCGACGTACACGACCTCGACGGCCTCCGGGCCATCGGCGACCGCCTGGCGGACGGTTCCGCACCGGCTCCGGCCGGAGCGGCGTAGCCCCCGCCCACGCGGGCCGCCTCGACGGCTCCCGCGGCTACCCGACAGCGGCGTACGTCTCGTTCAACTCCTCGTCCTCCAGCCCGATGACTCCGGGCAGAATGCCGGTGGACCGCTCGTACTCGCTGCGCGCGGTCTCCAGCAGTCGGCGCCAGGACGTGACGGTCGGTCGGCGGCGCAGCAGTGCGCGGCGCTCCCGCTCCGTCATTCCGCCCCACACGCCGAATTCGACGCGATTGTCCAGCGCATCGGCCAGGCACTCGGTCCGCACCGGGCATCCGGTGCACACCGCCTTGGCTCTGTTCTGCGCTGCCCCTTGTACGAACAGTTCATCCGGATCGGTAGTGCGGCAGGCTGCCTGCGCACTCCAGTCGGTTACCCAGCCCATGCCGGCGCCGTCCTCTCCCGAATCGAGGCTCCCCCACGGCGGTAGCGGCATATTCACCGCTGCCAGTTGAGGACGTTACGGAAGGTGTGGACAGCACAACACCCCCTTCGGGCCCAATCTTGAATGGTCCGAACGGACTATGCGTATGCGGCAGATCACCCAGGGGAGTGAGCCGAGGACATACGCGACTATCTCCGCGAAAAGGGGACAGTGCACTCAAGTCACAAAGGACTTCTCGCGACAATCGGGGCGATTTCGGGAGCGCCTCGATGGATGCGTGAAGGGCGATGCGGTTGCGCGTCGGCCGGATGAAGAATGACCAGAAGACGCGCATGGGACGACAGGGGGCTTGATACGGAACCGGACTGCTGTGACAGTTGAGAGCAGCTTAGGCCAAGGCCTGTCCGTCTGTCCGGCGAATAGGAACGTAGCCGCCCCGCGTCCGCGTGCCCGCGCCGCGACGCCTCCGTACGCTCTCGACGCCTCCGAACACGCTCGCCAGGCCCGCGGCGGGCCCGTCCGGCAGCCGGCGGACCCTCCCGGATGTCACGGTCCGGTACGCGAACGCTCCGAGAGGCCCCTGCTCCTGCGACACGTTCATCACTACGGATTAGGCTGCCCCCTATGCCAAAGAAGCGCTCGGGCGGGGGTCTCACCACGACCCAGCAGGCCGCCAAGTTCCTCGGTGTCGCCGCGCTCTCCGGAGCTGTCCTGGCAGGCATCGCGCTGCCCGCAGCCGGAGCGCTGGGGCTCGCCGCCAAGGGGACGGTCGAAGGGTTCGACGAAATCCCCTCCAATCTCAAGACTCCACCGCTCAGCCAGCGGACCACGATCCAGGACCGCGACGGCGGCACCATCGCCACGGTGTACTCCCGCGACCGCACGGTCGTCCCGCTCAAGGACATCTCGCCGTACATGCAGGACGCGATCATCGCGATCGAGGACTCCCGCTTCTACGAGCACGGCGCGGTCGACCTCAAGGGCATCCTCCGCGCGATGAACCGCAACGTACAGGCGGGCGGTGCGGCGCAGGGCGCGTCGACCCTCACCCAGCAGTACGTGAAGAACGTCTTCGTCGAGGAGGCCGGCGACGACCCGGAGAAGGTCGCCGAGGCCACGCAGCAGACGCTCGGCCGCAAGGTCCGCGAGCTGAAGTACGCGATCCAGGTCGAGGAGGAGCTCGGCAAGAAGAAGATCCTGGAGAACTACCTCAACATCACGTTCTTCGGACAGCAGGCGTACGGCGTCGAGGCCGCGTCCCAGCGCTACTTCTCCAAGCGCGCCAAGGACCTCAAGCTGGAGGAGGCCGCGCTGCTCGCCGGCGTCGTCCAGTCGCCGAGCCGCTACGACCCGGTCAACGACACGGAGGAAGCGACCAAGCGCCGCAACACCGTGCTGGCGCGGATGGCCGCGGTCAAGACCATCTCGCAGGCCGAGGCCGACAAGGCCATGAAGACGCCCATCGAGCTGAAGGTCTCCCGGCCGAAGAACGGCTGCATCACCGCCGTCAGCGGCTCCGGCTTCTTCTGCGACTACGTCCGCAAGACGATCCTCACCGACCCCGCCTTCGGCAAGACCGACGAGGACCGGGCCAAGCTCTGGAACCTCGGCGGTCTGACCATCCGCACCACGCTGGACCCGCGCGCCCAGAAGGCGGCCAACGAGGCCGCCACCGCGAAGGTCAACAAGGACGACAAGTTCGCGGCGTCCGTGGTGCAGGTCCGGCCGGGCAACGGCGAGATCCTCTCCATGGGCCAGTCCCGCCCCTACGGCCTGGACCAGAAGCAGAACGAGACCGTGCTCAACCTCGCCGTCAGCAACAAGATGGGCGGCAGCACCTACGGCTTCCAGGTCGGCTCCACGTTCAAGCCGTTCACCGCGGCCGCGGCGCTGGAGAAGGGCATCAGCCCGGCGACGACGTTCTCGACGGACTGGAAGCTGACGCTGCCGGAGAGCTCCTTCAGGACCTGCGACGGAGCGCCCGCCGGAAACCAGCCCTGGGACCTGGTGAACGAGCTGGAGTCCGAGAAGGGCACCTGGGACATGACGAGCGCGCTCGGCAAGTCCATCAACACCTACTTCGCGCTGCTGGAGCAGAAGGCCGGGCTCTGCGAAACGCTCACCATGGCGAAGAAGGTGGGCTACGAGCGCGGTGACGGCAAGGAGATCCTGGAGCGGCCCGCGGCCACCCTGGGAAGCGTCGACAGCACCCCGCTCTCGATGGCGTCCGCTTACGCGACCTTCGCCAACCGGGGCACGTACTGCACGCCGATCGCCATCGCGTCCATCAAGGACCCGCAGGGCAAGAAGATCCCCGTGCCGAAGACGTCCTGCTCGCGGGCGATGAGCGAGAAGACCGCGGACACGATCAACCAGATGCTCAAGGGCGTCGTGGAGGACGGCACCGGTACGCAGGCCGGACTCAGCGACCGGGACAACGCGGGCAAGACCGGTACGACCAACGACCGCAAGGACGCGTGGTTCGTCGGGTACACGCCGAACCTCTCCACCGCGGTGTGGGTCGGCGACGACATCGGCGAGAAGAGCTCGATGTTCAACGTCACCATCGGCGGCGAGTACTACCCGAAGGTCTGCGGTGGCTGTCTGCCCGGTCCGATCTGGCGCATCGCGATGACCGGAGCGCTGGACGCGGCCGAGACCCCGGGCTTCAACCCGGTCTCCGTCCCCCGGGGCAAGGAGAAGAAGGACAAGGAGAAGGGCGACCGCGACCGGGACCGTGACCGCGGCGACGAGGACCGCGAGGACGACAAGCCCGGCGACGACGGCAACCGGTTCCCGGGCATCGAGCTCCCGGACGGCGTGATCGGCGGTGGCGGCGGCGGGCGAGGCCAGGACGGCGGACAGAACGGCCCCTGACCCGTACGCGTATCCGTACCCGTACTCGTACGGATAGAAGAAGAGGGTGGGCGCCCCGGTCTCGATCGACCGGGCCGCCCACCCTTTCTTTCTTCTTCGCTCTTCCTCGCGTGCCTCAGCCGGCGAGGAGCTTCTTCACCGCGGCGGCGACCCGGCCGCCCTCGGCGAGCCCGGCGACCTTCGGGTTGACGATCTTCATGACGGCGCCCATCGCACGCGGCCCCTCGGCCCCGGCGGCCTTCGCCTCCTCGACGGCGGACGTCACGATCGCGTTCAGCTCGTCGTCGGAGAGCTGCTTGGGCAGATAGCCGTCGAGCAGCTCGCCCTCCGCCTTCTCCCGCTCGGCCTGCTCGGTCCGACCGCCCTGGGCGAAGGCCTCGGCCGCCTCGCGGCGCTTCTTCGCCTCCTTGGCGATCACCTTCTGCACCTCGTCGTCGGAGAGCTCACGCGCCGATTTGCCGCTGACCTCTTCCTTGGTGATCGCGGTGAGGGTGAGCCGAAGGGTGGACGAGGTCAGCTCGTCACGCGCCTTCATGGCCGTGTGGAGGTCTTCCTTGAGCTTGGACTTGAGCGTGGTCATGCCGCGATTGTGACAGGTGCGGGGCCCGGGCCGCCCACCGGTTTTCCGCACATGGTTCCGCTTCTGCGACGATGGGCGCATGCGCGCACGCTACGGAGTACCCCTGAAAGTCACGGCAGTCGGCGCGGCGGTCGGCGCCGCCGGACTCGCCTACGCAGCCGGGTTCGAGGCCCGCTCGTTCCGCCTGCGACGGGTCACCGTTCCCGTACTCCCGCACGGGGCGCGCCCGTTGCGCGTGCTCCAGGTCTCCGACATCCACATGGTGAGCGGTCAGCGCAAGAAGCGCGCCTGGCTCCAGTCGCTGGCGGGCCTGCGCCCGGACTTCGTGGTCAACACGGGCGACAACCTCTCGGACCCGGACGCCGTGCCCGAGGTGCTCGACGCGCTCGGCCCGCTGATGGAGTTCCCGGGGGTGTACGTCTTCGGCTCCAACGACTACTACGGCCCCAAGCTCCGCAACCCGGCCCGCTACCTGCTGGAGAAGGTCCAGGGCAAGCACGGCCTCAACGGCAACGAGCCCGCGGTCGGCGTCGTCCACAACCCGTGGGAGCCGATGCGCGACGCCTTCGACGAGGCGGGCTGGCTCGACCTGTCGAACACCCGGGGCCGCCTGAAGCTCGACGGCCTGGAGCTGGCGTTCACCGGACTGGACGACCCGCACATCAAGCGCGACCGGTACGCCGAGGTCCAGGGCGGTCCGGAGACCGGCGCCGACCTCTCCATCGGCGTGGTCCACGCCCCGTACCTGCGCTCCCTGGACGCCTTCACGGCCGACGGCTACCCGCTGATCCTGGCCGGTCACACGCACGGCGGCCAGCTGTGCATCCCGTTCTACGGGGCGCTGGTCACCAACTGCGACCTGGACACGGACCGGGTGAAGGGCCTGTCCAGCCACACGGTCGGCGACAAGCGCGCCTACCTCCACGTCTCCGCCGGCTGCGGCACCAACCGCTACACCCCGGTCCGGTTCGCCTGCCCCCCGGAAGCCACGCTGCTGACACTGACCCCGAAGGCCTGACCGGAGCCCCTGCCGCTTCCGCACGGCGGACACGGGGGGCTCGGGGCGGGCTCGGGGCGGGTGGCCGCCTTCACGCGCGGCGGGCGCGGGGCCGGTCGCCACCTTCACGCGCGGCGGGCGCGGGGCGGGCGCGGGGCC
>NZ_JAAGMH010000031.1:0-109240 GCF_010548505.1 Streptomyces sp. SID14515
GGGTCGGCCGCCGGGTCGGCCGCCGACTCGGCCGCCGCCGGGGCGGCGAGACCCGCACCACCACCGGCCCCCAGCACTGACCGGCCGGCGGTCGCGGCTCGGACCCGCCACCGGCCTCCAGTGCTGACCCGCCACCGGTTCGCGGCACCGGCCCACCACCGGCCTCCAGTGCTGACCCGCCACCGGTTCGCGGCGCACCGACCCGCCACCGGCCTCAGCATTAACCCGCGCCCATGCGTTCCTTAAGCGCGCCCTAAGAACATCAACTCACGCCCGTAACGCCCTCTTTGCCCGTTCTGCTGCCGCTAGCGTGCTCCGCATCCCCCAGAAAGATCCGCAGGACACAGAGGCAGGCAGGGCACGTTGATGGCTTCCCGTACGCACCGTCGCACGACGACCACCCGCACCAAGGCGATCGGCGCGATCGTGGCCGCCGCCGTAGTCGGCGGCACGGTCTTCGCGCTGACCGGCACGGCGCAGGCCGCCGCGATCGGCGCGGCCTACACCCGTACCAGCGACTGGAACGGCGGCTACACCGGCCAGTACGTCGTCACCAACGAGACCGACAAGCCCCTCACCGACTGGACGCTGGAGTTCGACCTCCCGGCGGGCACGAGCATCGGATCGCTCTGGAACGGCGAGCACACGGTGAAGGACGGCCGCGTCACCGTGAAGCCCGCGAGCTGGGACAAGGAACTCGCCCCCGGCAAGTCCGTCACGGTCGGCTTCGTCACCTCCGCCGCCGGCACCGCGGGCGACCCGGCCGGCTGCCTGATCAACAACGCCGCCTGCTCCGTCGACGGCGGCGCGACCCCCACCCCCAGCGGCCGCCCCACGGACACCCCGACCACGGCCCCCACGCCGACGGCCACCCCTTCTGCGAGCACCCCGGCCACCCAGCCCCCCACGCCGACCCCCACCGCCACCGATCGCCCCGGTGGCGGTGGGGAAACCGGCGCCCGGTTCGCCCCGTACGTCGACACGTCCCTCAATCCCGCGTACGACCTCCTGGACACGGCGACGAAGACCGGTGTGAAGGAGTTCCACCTCGCCTTCATCACCTCCGGCGGCAGCTGCGCCCCGCTCTGGGGCGGTGTCACTGGCCTCGGCGACGACCAAGTCGCCTCCCAGATCGGTGCGTTGCGCGGCAAGGGCGGTGACGTCCGGGTCTCCTTCGGCGGCGCGGCCGGTGCCGAACTGGCCCTCAACTGCTCCTCCGCCGACGACCTCGCCGCCGCGTACGGCAAGGTCGTCGACGCCTACGACCTGACCAAGGTCGACTTCGACATCGAGGGCGCCGCCCTGCCCGACACGGCCGCCAACACCCGCCGCTCCCAGGCCATCGCCCAGCTCCAGAAGAAGTATCCGGACCTCGACGTCGCCTTCACGCTGCCCGTGATGCCCGAGGGCCTGACCCAGCCGGGCGTGGACCTGCTGGCCGACGCGAAGAAGAACGGCGTCCGCGTCGACGGGGTCAACATCATGGCGATGGACTACGGCCCTGCCTACAGCGACGACATGGGCGCGTACGCGATCCAGGCGGCGACCGCCACCCAGGCCCAGATCAAGGGCGTCCTCGGTCTCTCGGAGGCCGCCGCGTGGCAGGCCGTCGCGGTCACCCCGATGATCGGCGTCAACGACGTCGTCACCGAGATCTTCACCGTCGAGGACGCGGGCCAGCTGGTGGAGTTCGCCGAGCAGAAGGGCATCGGCCGCCTCGCGATGTGGTCCGGCACCCGGGACAAGGCCTGCCCCGGCGGCCCCAAGCCGGAGGCCGACGCCACCTGCAGCTCGATCGACCAGGAGCCGCTGGCCTTCACGAAGGCCTTCGCGGCCTACAAGTAGCCCGCACGCCCCCCGGAATCCACCGCGCCCCCCACGCGCGCCCCGGCCGGACCCCACCCCCACCTCCGGCCGGGGCGCGTCCCCACGCCCGGCACCCACGCCCGGCACCCACGCCCGAAGAGATGGCCTCAGACGCCGGACGGGCTGGAATCCCCGGCCCGCCACTCCTCCGCGTACTCGTCGAAGATCGCCCGCAGATGATGGCCGATCTTCAGATAGTCCAGGTCGTCCAGGTTGGCCAGCGACACCCGCACCGACCACTCCGGGCCGTCGAAGCCACCGCCGTTGAGCAGCACCACCGAGGTCTGCTCGGCCAGCCGGAACAGCGGGTCGACCGGCTCGTAGTTCTTCTCCAGGAAGTCGGCGAACGGCTTTCCGTGCACCCGCTCCGCCTCGGCCAGCAGATCCAGCTCGATGTAGTACGCGGCCCGCTTCGGGTCCTCCGACACCTTCATGTGCACGCCCTCCAGCAGGAGTTCGAGCCGCTGTTGGACGATCGCCCGGATCCGGTGCTTGTAGGCCTGGCCCTCGTCGAGCATGTCGAAGAGCGAGAACAGCGCCATCATCGTCTGCTGCGGCAGTGAGAGTCCCGCCGTGTGGTTCAGCGCCACCTGCCGCGAGTCCGCCACCATCCGGTCGATGAACCGCATCTTCTCCGGCTCCAACGAGAGTGTCCCGTAACGCCTGTTGAGCCGATCCTTCTGGTCCGCCCCCTGCTCCTTCAGCATCGCGTCGATCACGTTGTCGTCGTGCAGCGCGATCACCCCGAGCCGCCAGCCGGTCGCCCCGTAGTGCTTGGAGTAGGAGTAGACCAGGAGCGTGTTGCGCGGCACGTCGGCGGCGAGCGAGCGGAAGCCCTCCACGAACGTTCCGTACACATCGTCCGTCACGATGATCAGGTTCGGGTTCCGCTCGCCGACGATGGACACGATCTGCTCGGAGACCCGCGAGGAGAGCGCCAGCGAGGGCGGGTTGCTCGGGTTCACGCAGCAGACCAGCTTCACCGACGGGTCCGCCAGCTTGGCGATCTCCTCCTCCGGGTAGCGCCACTGCCGCACCCCGGTCTCCGTGAACAGGCTCGCCTCCACGTGCACCACGTCGAAGTCGTACGTGTCCAGCTCCGGGATCTCCAGGTACGGGGTGAACACCGGCACCATCAGGGCGATCCGGTCGCCCTTCTCCAGGATGCCGTTCTTCAGCAGCGAGTCGAAGACATAGCACATCGCCGCCGTGCCGCCCTCGGTCGCGAACAGGCTCAGCGTCTGCCCCTCCGGCGGCCGGTGGTCGAACATCTCATCCGCGAGGTAGCCGCGCACGATCTCCTCGGTGTGGCGCAGGATCCGGTCCGGCACCGGGTAGTTGTCGCCGATCGAGGAGTCCGCCAGCTCGTGCACGAAGGCGTCCCGGTCGAAGCCGAACCGCTTCACCGCCAGGTCCACGCTCGCCTTCAGCAGTTCGATGCCCGGCAGCTCCGGATGCGTACGGACGAAGCGCTCGAAGCGCTCCGCGCACCCCGACTCCTCCGGCATGCCGCCCAGGTTGTCGGCCGTCCACACCCGCCGGGACTCCGACAGCGCGAAGTAGCCGAGCGCGTGGTACGCCTCGCGGGGCCCGGTGGCGACCCAGTTCGGGTTGCCGCGGCCCGCGTTGAGCATGGCGCGGGTCGTCTTCCCCTTCTGGCCCGGCCGGTCGCTCTGCGCGTCCGTCGCGATCTGGATGAACTTGTCCTTCAGCTCGAAGGGCGAGAGCCGGGCGAACGACCGGATCTCCTCACGGCTGAGGCCGGCCCTGTGCGTCCTGGCTTCTGTGGTGGTGTCCATGGTGGTGTCCGTTCCGTACGGGTCGGTGGTCGCGAAGGGCGAGCACGTCAGGCCCCCAGCACGCCGACGAGGATGGGCCCGGTCAGCGGCAGCAGGAAGTTGGAGAGCGTGTACGTGATCGTGTAGCCGAGGAGCGGTACGGAGCTCTGGGCCACCTGGGTGATGGAGGTGATCGCCGGGGTCGAGCACTGCTGACCGGCGATGGCGCCGATCAGCAGCGGCTTCTCGATCTTCAGCAGCTTGCGCCCGACGATCAGCGAGACGGTCGCGGGGACCAGCACCATGGCGATGCCCGCGAACGGCAGCAGCGCCCCGTACTCCTTCAGCAGCGGCCAGGCCTGCGGTCCGGCGGCCAGGCCGGTGCAGGCGATGAAGACGGCCAGGCCCATGTCCTTGAGCGTGCTCGCGGCCTGCGGCGGGAACGCCCCGAAGGTCTGGCTGCGGGAGCGGAACCAGCCGAAGAGCAGGCCGGAGATCAGACAGCCGCCGCCGGTGCCGAGCGACATCGGGATGTCCCCGAACTTGACGACGATCTGGCCGAGCAGGGAGCCCGCCACGATGCCGAAGCCGAGGTAGATGAAGTCGGTCGCGTCGTTCTTCACGACCGCGCCGAGCTTCGAGACGATCCGGTTCAGCCCGCCCCGGGCGCCGACCAGGGTGAGCACGTCGCCCCGGGCGAGGACCGTCTCGCCGCTGGCGGGCAGATGCTGGTCGTTGCGCAGGACGTCGGTGACGTAGACGCCGTCCTTGCGGAACTCCGGATGGCGCTTGACCAGCCGGTCGATGCTCGCGCCGATCGTCTCCTTCTCGGTGACGGCGACCTGGCCGGTGGCCAGCGGGGTGTCGAGCCCCGGCACGGCGGGCGTCTCCGGGCCGATCTCCCGGCCGGCCTCGATGATGGCCGACCGCAGCCCGACCACCTGGATCAGGTCGCTGAGCGTCAGCTCCAGACCGGGCGAGGGGGTCAGCAGCTTGCTGCCGCGTTTGACGCCCTCGATGGTGATCCGGCCGCCCAGGGCGCTTTCCAGATCACCGACGGTCCGCCCGTCCGCCAGCGTCACCAGATAGGTGCGGCCGACCATGCCGGGCAGCGCCTCGTGCTCGTCGGACTCCAGCCCGCCCTGCCCGCCGCGCATCTTCTCCCACAGCTCGCGCGAGGCGTCCGCCAGGTTGATGCGCAGCAGCATCGGCATGATCTGGCTGGTGAAGAGCACGATGGTGATCAGGCCGAACAGATAGCAGACCGTGTACGCAGTGGCCACGTGCCCCTGGTACTGGCTGATCTGTTCGGAGGTCAGATCGTCGAGCTTGCCGATGGCCTCGGTCGCCGTTCCCACGACGGCGGATTCGGTCGCCGCTCCCGCGAGGATTCCGGCGGCCGTGCCCACGTCCAGGTCGAAGGCCTTGGCGAGCCCGTAGGCGATGCCGAGGACGCAGACCAGTTCGATCAGGCAGAGCGTGAAGAAGCGCAGGCTCTTGCGGTTGAGGTTGGCGAAGAACTGCGGACCGGCCATGTAGCCGAGCGAGAAGATGAACAGCGCGAAGAAGACCGTCTTGACGTCGTCGTCGACGCTGATGTGCCGGGTGCCCAGCAGCAGCGAGACGATCAGGGTGCCGCAGATGCCTCCGAGCGTGATCGGGCCGACGCGGAGTTTGCCGACGAGGTAGCCGGCCGCGAGGCAAAAGAAGAGTGCCAGTTCGGGATGGTCACGCAGGACGCCCATCCCGCCTCACTCACCAGGGCTGGTGTCGGCGACGACCGGGATGATCAAAAGGTGCATAAGGGAGAAATTAACAGGGGTGGGGTGCTCGGGCGTCACATTCGGTCCGGCCCGCCCCCGTTCACCTTCCGGCGGGAGGGCGGCCCAACGGCCCCTCCGTGACGCACCGGACATCCCTCGGCAACGGAATCGTCTTCAACTCTTGACACCCACCCCCTTGAGGCAGGAACCTTCCGGCAACGATGCATGGGAGCGCTCCCATGCGCCATTGCCGGATCCCCGGAACAAGGAGCAGTGGAATGCGCATCACCCGCAGCGTTGCCGGTCGACGCCACAGAACCGCCCTCGTGGCCACCACGGGCCTCACGGTCACGGCCCTCCTCCTCACCGGATGCGGCGGCTCGTCCGACTCGGACAAGGGAGCCGACGCGGACGGGAACATCACCCTGACCGTCGCCGACTTCGGGCAGTTCGGGTACAAGGAGGCCGGGCTCTTCGAGAAGTACCACGAGCTCAACCCGAAGATCACGGTCAAGGAGGACACCACCGCCGAGGAGAAGAACTACTACCCCAAGCTCCTCCAGCAGCTGAACTCCGGCGGCGGCCTCGCCGACGTCCAGGGCATCGAGGTCGGCCGCATCAAGGAGATCGTCGACACCAAGGCGGACTCCTTCGCCGACCTCTCCAAGTCGATCGGCGTGGACGAGTGGGTGTCGTGGAAGGCGAAGCAGGCCACCGCCCCCGGCGGCGCGGTCATCGGCGCGGGCACCGACATCGGCCCCATGTCCCTCTGTTACAACCGTGAGCTGTTCGAGAAGGCCGGACTGCCCACCGACCGCGCCGAGGTCGCGAAGCTGACCGAGGGCGGCTGGGAGGACTTCCTCGCGCTCGGCGAGCAGTACAAGAAGAAGGCCCCCGCCGGCACGTACTTCATGGACTCCGCGAGCGCCATGTTCAACGCCGTCGTCAGCTCCAGCCCCGAGCAGTACTACGACGCGAGCGGCAAGCCGATCTACGAGAAGAGCGCCAGCGTCCAGAAGGGCTGGGACCTCGCCGCCGAGGCCGCGTCCAAGAAGCTGACGCAGGGACTCGCCCAGTTCGAGGACCAGTGGCAGGCGGCCCTGCGCAAGAGCACCGTCGCCACCGTCGTCTGCCCCGCCTGGATGGCCGGCCAGATCTCCACGTACGCCGGTGACGCCAACAAGGGCAAGTGGGACATCACCAGCGCCCCCGGCAACACCTCCGCCAACTGGGGCGGCTCCTTCCTCGCCGTGCCCAAGTCCGGGAAGAACGTCGCCGAGGCGTCCAAGCTCGTCGCGTGGCTGACCGCCCCCGAGCAGCAGGCCGCCGTCTTCAAGGCGATCGGCGTCTTCCCGTCCAACCAGGGCGCCTACGAGCTGCCCGACGTGAAGAACGCGACCCTGCCGTACTTCAACAACGCCCCCATCGGCCAGATCTACGCCGACGGCGCGAAGTCCATCCCCGAGGCGGTCCTCGGCCCGAAGGACGGCGTGATCAAGGACTCCATCTCCACCCAGATCAACAACATGGAGCAGCGCGGCACCAGCCCCGACAAGGCCTGGGACGCGGCCGTGCGGACGATCGACAAGGCCATCGGCTGACCTCGATTCGCCCATCCGGGGCGGGCGGCAGCTGACCCGCCCGCCCGCCCCGGCCCGCCCGCCCGACTCCCCAGCCGCACCCAGGGAAGGACGCCCCGCCCGTGGCAACCTCGACCCCCACCCGGGACGCGTACGCGAAGACGCCCCGTGAACCGAAGAAGGAACCGCCCAGCGAACGGCGGCAGTTGTGGCGCAGCCGACTGTGGCGGTTCGACGACAAGGCCTCCCCGTACGCGTACATCGCGCCGTTCTTCCTCGTCTTCGGCGCCTTCGGGCTCTACCCGCTCCTCTACACCGGCTGGATCGCCCTGCACCGGGTGGAGATGACCGGCCTGGACTCGATGGAGTGGGTGGGCTGGGAGAACTTCGACAAGATCCTGCACGACCCCGAGTTCTGGACCTCGGTCAGCAACACCTTCCTGATCGGCGTCATCTCCACCGTCCCGCAGCTCCTGGTGGCCCTCGGCCTCGCCCATCTCCTCAACTACCGGCTGCGCGCCAGCACGTTCTGGCGCACGATCATCCTCACCCCGTACGCGACGTCGGTCGCCTCGGCCGCCCTCGTCTTCGCCCTGGTCTTCCGGGCCGACGGCGGACTGCTCAACTGGACGCTCGGCCTCGTCGGCTTCGATCCGGTCAACTGGGCCAACGGGCACTGGACGTCGAAGCTCGCCATCTCGATCATCGTGATCTGGCGCTGGACCGGCTACAACGCGCTGATCTACCTGGCGGCGATGCAGGCCGTCCCCAACGACCTTTACGAGGCGGCCTCGTTGGACGGCGCGTCGCGCTGGCAGCAGTTCCGCAAGGTCACCATTCCCTCGCTGCGGCCGACGATCCTGTTCACCATCGTCATCTCCACCATCGGCTCCATGCAGCTGTTCGGCGAACCTCTGCTGCTGGAGGGCGGCGCGCTGGGCGCCACCGGCGGCAACGAGAACCAGTACGAGACGCTCAGCATCTACCTCTACAACTACGGCTGGAACCTGGGACACCTCGGACCGGCCGCCGCCGTCGCCTGGGCGATGCTCGCCCTCCTGCTGATCATCGCCGCGGCCAACTGGTTCATCGGCCGATTCGTCCGCAAGTCCGCGGTCTGACCGGGAGCGCTTCCATGACCATGACCAGCCCCACGCACCCCGCCCCCGTAAAGCTCGTGTCGGCCCCGAAGAACCGTGACCCGCAGCGCCCGAGCCGCTTCCGGATGGGCGCCGGCCAGCAGCTGAAGGGCGGCCCGTTCGCGTACATCGCGCTCACCGTCGTCGGCTTCGGCTCGCTCCTGCCGCTCTACTGGACCCTGGTCGCGGCCTCCCGCACCCAGGACGAAGTCCTCGCCTCCACACCGCCGTTCCTCCCGGGCGGAAAGCTGATCGAGAACATCCAGACCGCCTGGGAGCAGGCCAACCTCGGCAAGGCGATCCTCAACAGCGTCATCGTCTCGTCCTCGATCACCCTCGCGACGCTCTTCTTCTGCACGCTCGCCGGCTACGCCTTCGCCAAGATGCGCTTCCGGGGCCGGGGTTGGCTGATGACCGCGGTCATCGCCACCCTCACCATCCCGCCGCAGCTCAGCGTCGTCCCGCTCTTCATGATGATGTCCGGCCTCGGCTGGGGCGGGCAGCTCGAATCGGTGATCTTCCCGACGCTGGTCAGCGCGTTCGGCGTGTTCTTCATGCGCCAGTACCTGATCGAGGCGCTGCCGTACGAGCTGATCGAGGCCGCCAAGATCGACGGCGCGAACAACTTCCGCATCGTGGTGAGCGTGGTGCTGCCGGTGGCGCGCCCCGCGATGATGGTGCTCGGGATGCTGACCTTCGTCCAGGCGTGGAACGACTTCTTCTGGCCCTACCTCGCCCTCAACCAGCAGAACCCGACCCTGCAGGTGGCCCTCGGCCAGCTCAGCGCCTCGTACACCCCCGACCAGTCCATCGTGATGGCGGGCGCGCTGATCAGCACGCTGCCGCTGCTGGTGGTGTTCGTGGTCTTCGGCAAGAAGATCGTCGGCGGGATCATGTCCGGCGCCGTCAAAGGCTGACCCACCGTCAAGGGCCGACCCGCCCCCTGCTTCCCCCCTCCTTATCTTCACCCCTCACCTCTCAGGGAGCGCTCCCGCATGACAGCCGTCCGACCTGACACGGTCCCGCAGCAGGCGCCCGCCGCCACGGCCCCCTTCCCGACCGGCTTCCTCTGGGGCGCGGCCACCGCCGCGTACCAGGTGGAGGGCGCGGCCACCGAGCGGGGCCGCACCCCGTCCATCTGGGACACCTTCAGCCACACACCCGGCAAGGTCCGGAACGGCGACACCGGGGACGTGGCCGCCGACCACTTCCACCACTACCGCGACGACGTCGCCCTGATGAAGCGCCTCGGCCTCCAGGCGTACCGCTTCTCCGTCTCCTGGTCCCGCGTCCAGCCCACCGGCCGGGGCCCCGCCGTGGAGCGCGGCCTCGACTTCTACCGCTCGCTCGTCGACGAACTGCTGGCGGCCGGCATCAAGCCCGTGGCCACGCTCTACCACTGGGACCTGCCGCAGGAGTTGGAGGACGCGGGCGGCTGGCCCGAGCGTGCGACGGCCGAACGGTTCGCGGACTACGCGGCCATCATGGCCCGCGCGCTGGGCGACCGGGTCTCGATGTGGACCACGCTCAACGAGCCCTGGTGCTCGGCCTTCCTCGGTTACGGCTCCGGGGTCCACGCCCCCGGCCGTACCGAACCGGCCGCCGCGCTGCGGGCCGCCCACCACCTCAACCTCGCCCACGGCCGGGCGGCCGAGGCGCTGCGCGCGAACCTCCCCGCCGCCGCGCAGACCTCGGTCACCCTCAACCTCCACCAGGTGCGCCCGCTGACCGACAGCGAGGCGGACGCGGACGCGGCGCGCCGGATCGACGCGGTCGGCAACCGGATCTTCACCGGTCCGATGCTGAAGGGCGCATACCCGGAAGACCTCCTGGCCGACACCGAACGCATCGTGAACTGGCCCGAGTTGATCCAGGAAGGCGACCTGGCAGCCATCGCGCACCCGATCGACGTGCTCGGCGTCAACTACTACACGCCCACCATCGTGTCCACGCCCGCCGACGGCGCCGGCGACACCCGCAACGACGGCCACGGCAGCAGCGAGCACTCCCCGTGGCCCGGCTCGGAGCACGTCGCCTTCCACCTCGCCGAGGGCCGCCCGGTCACCGCGATGAACTGGTCGGTCAAGCCGGAGGGCCTGTACGACCTCCTCATGGACGTCTCGCGCGAACACCCGGACCTGCCGCTGATGGTCACCGAGAACGGCGCGGCCTTCGACGACGCCCCGGACGCGGACGGCCGGGTCCACGACCCCGAGCGGATCGCCTATCTGCACGGGCACCTGGAGGCTGTGCGCCGGGCGGCGGCCGACGGGGCGGATGTGCGGGGCTACTTCCTCTGGTCCCTGATGGACAACTTCGAGTGGGGCTACGGCTATGCGAAGCGGTTCGGCGCGGTGTACATCGACTACGCGACCCAGCGCCGTACGCCGAAGTCCAGCGCCCACTGGTACGGCGACGTGATCGCCCGCCACGCACTGCCCCCGGCGGCCGCCCCGGACGCCTGACCTCGTGGCCAAGCTTGTGGGCCGGTCGCTTCCGACCGGCCCACAGCTCATTCCCCGCCCTGCTTGGGAGCGCTCCCAATACACTGTCCGTACGCTCGTCGAGGTGATCGATCCAGGACTTGGATTGACGTTACGGCTGTGAGAAATTGACCGGGAACGGGGAGGCGGCCATGGCGGCAGCGCGAGTACGGAGCGGCGGGCGGCCCACGCTCGAAGAGGTGGCGGCACGGGCCGGGGTCGGCCGGGGCACCGCCTCGCGGGTCATCAACGGCTCGCCCCGGGTCAGCGACGCGACCCGGGAGGCGGTCGAGGCGGCCGTGGCCGAGCTGGGGTACGTCCCCAACCGCGCGGCCCGCGCCCTGGCGGGCAACCGCACCGACGCCATCGCGCTGGTGGTGCCCGAGCCGGAGACCCGCTTCTTCGCCGAGCCGTACTTCTCCGCGATAGTGCGCGGCGTCGGCGCGGCCCTGGCCGACACCGAGATGCAGCTGCTCCTCACCCTCGTCGGCAACGACCGCGAGCGCCGCCGCCTCGCCCAGTACCTCACCGCCCACCGGGTCGACGGGGTCCTCCTCGTCGCGGTGCACGCCGACGACCCGCTGCCGGAGCTCCTGGAGCAGCTGGGCATGCCCTGTGTGATCAGCGGCGCCCGGCACGCGGCCGAGACGCTGCCCTCGGTCGACTCCGACAACTTCGAGGGCGCGCGGGCCGCCGTCGAGCACCTGGTCTCCCGGGGCCGCCGCCAGGTCGCCACGATCACCGGCCGCCTGGAGGTCTACGGCGCCCAGCGCCGCCTGGACGGCTACCGCGCGGCCCTCTCCGCCGCCGGCCTGGCCCCCGACGAACGCCTCATCGCCCCCGCCGACTTCACCGAGGAGGGCGGCGCGCGGGCGATGCGCGACCTCCTGGCCCGCCGCCCCGGTCTGGACGCGGTCTTCGTGGCCTCCGACGTGATGGCCGCCGGCGCCCGCCAGGTCCTGCGCGAGGCGGACCGCCGCATCCCCGAGGACGTGGCCCTGATCGGCTTCGACGACTCGGTGGTCGCCCGCCATATGCACCCGCCCCTCACCAGCGTCCGCCAGCCCATCGAGGAGATGGGCCGCCGGATGGCCCAGCTCCTCCTGGACGAGATCGCGGGCCGCACCCCGGGCGACGAGCGCCCCTCGGTGGTGCTGCCCACGGAACTGGTGGTCCGCGACTCGTCGTGACCGTCCTGCGCGACCGTCTTTACGGTGGCTTGACCTCGGGATTTCACAAGTTCTTCACGCTCCCCGGCTCCGGCGGCTACTGTTCGCGGAGTACGGCGAATGTGTGACGCACCACACACGTCACACGGTGGGCTGCCAGGGTGCGTTCCGGGCGGCTGTGCATCTGGGGGGCCTCGTGCACGAGATGGTCAAGGGCGCCAACGTCGGTCTTGCGACGCTGAGCGAGGATGTCGGCTCTGTGGTGGTCAGCCTGGGGTGGAGCAGCACCACGGGCGAGGGCGACGCCGATGTCTCCGTACTTCTGCTCGACGGCGACGGCAAGGTCCGCAGCGACGTCGACTTCTGCTTCTACAACAACCCCGTGGCCGGCAACGGAAGCGTGCAGCTGCTGGGCAAGACGCCCACGGCCGACGGCAGCGAGGACCGGATCAGCTTCGATCTGGACGCCGTTCCGCAGGAGATCGAGAAGGTGGTCGTCGCCGCCAGCCGCTACGCAGGCTCCCGCTTCGGCGAACTGGACGACCTCCGGCTCACCCTCGCGGACAGCGCGGGCGACGGCCTGGTCCGGTTCGCCGTGGAAGGGGCCGACGAGGTCAGCGCGGTGATCTTCGGTGAGCTGTACCGGCGCTCGGGGGAGTGGAAGTTCCGCGCCGTCGGCCAGGGCTACGCTTCGGGGCTCGCGGGGCTGGCCACCGACTACGGCGTCGACATCGACGACGACGCGGCGGAGGAATCGCCGGGAGCGGTGGCGGACCAGGAACCGGAACCGGAGGCGCATGGGCCGGTGGTTCCGGAGCCGTCCGCCGCCGCCGGGCCGGACGCACCGGAGCCGCCCGCGGTGGTTCCCGCCCAGAGCCGGGGCGCCGGGTCCGCGGCCACGGCTGCCGCCCCGGCGACGACCCCGGCCGCACCGCAGGCTTCCGCCGCACCGCGGGCTTCCGCCGTACCGGAGCCCGTCGACCCCGACCCCGCCCCCGTACCGAAGCCCGCTCGCCGCCCCCGTACGGCGAAGAAGAAGGTCACGCTTCCCCGTACGGCCAAGAAGAGCCTCGCCGACAACGAGTCGTGGCGCTCCGCCCGGCTGTTCCCCGTGTCGGCGCTCAAGAGCGACCGTGAGCGCGAGACGCGGGCCACCTCCGTCGTGCTGTCCGTGATGGCCCAGGTGCCGGAGTTCGGCCGCCGTCTCACCGCCGGATTCGGCGCACCGGCGGGCCGGATGGAGACGTACACCGAAGTGACCCTGCCGCACGGGGAGTCGCCGCGCCGCCCGGACGGGGTGGTCCGGGTCGAGCGGGCGGGCAAGCTGTGGACCGCGCTCGTCGAGACCAAGACCAACGGGAACGCGCTCAAGCCCGACCAGGTGCAGGCGTACATGGACATCGCCGCCCGGCGCGGGTACGAGGCCGTGATCACCCTGTCCAACGACGTCGCGCTCGAAGGCAGTCCGCTCGTCGACGTGCGGATCGACCGGCGGCGCAAGCACAAGGTCGCGCTCTGGCACCTGTCCTGGGCGGAGGTCGTGCACCAGGCGCAGATGCTGATCCGCCACGAGGGGGTCGGCAACGCCGCGCACGCCTGGCTGCTCCAGGAGCTCCTCCTGTACCTCCAGCACGAGAACTCCGGCTGCCACGGCTTCCAGAACATGGGCGCGGCCTGGGTGCCCGTACGCCGGGGCATCGACGACGAGACCCTGTGCCAGGGCGACGCCCGGGCCCTGGAGGTCATCGAGAACTGGGAGCGGCTGGTGCGGCAGGTCTGCCTGCGGCTGGGCGGTGAGCTGGGGCAGAAGGTCCTGCCGGTCCAGCGCGCGCGGCGCGGCTCCGACCCGGGCACCCGCCGTGCCGAGCTGGCCGACCACCTCTGCGAGCAGGGCAGGCTGAACGCCGAGATCCGCATCGAGGGCACCCCGGGCGTCCTGGCCATCACTGCCGATCTGCGCACCGCCAAGCTCCGTACGTCCATCGAGGTCCCCGCCGAGGAGACGGGCTACCCCCTCACCCGGGCGAAGCGGCTGGTCCGGCGGCTCGCCGAGGCCCCTGCCGACCTGCACATCGAGACGCTCGTCGACGGCCAGGGCCCCGGCCCCCGCGGCACCCTGGAGCGGCTGCGCCCGGAGCCCGCCGACCTCCTCCCGAAGGACGGGGCGCAGATCACCGGCTTCCGGCTCTCCTTGTTCAAGGGCATGGGCAACGGCCGGGGAAGCGCCGAGACCGGCTTCATCCGCAGTGTCGACGAGGCCGTGGACCGCTTCCACGCCCAGGTCGTCGCCCATGTGGAGGCGCCGACGGTCTGACCCGGGGCCCCGAACGACCGGACGGCGGCCGTTCGGGGCCTTTCGCCGCCGTCTTCGTTGGTATGGACATGACCATGATTCCGGCCCTAGCCTCATTCTTGGTCTAGACCAAGTGCGACGAGTCGTCGACGGTCCGGCCACCGGTCCATCTGTCCGCACGCTCCACCCCTCACAGTGGATCGCCTGACCGCCTGATGGGGAAGCGCGTACGAAGAAGGGCCCCGGTCCGAAGACCGGGGCCCTTCCTTCAGGGTGAGTAACGGGACTTGAACCCGCGACATCCTGGACCACAACCAGGTGCTCTGCCAGCTGAGCTATACCCACCATGTCGCCCGGTCGTTTCCGACCGGCCGAGAAAAAGTGTACAGGGTCCGGGAGGGTGCTCGCGCCCCCGTTTTCCGGGGCCGGTCCACGGGCGCTCTCACGCCCGTGACCAGCGGGTTCCTACGGTGCGGCCGGAGCAGCCAGACGCGCCGCGATCTCCTTGGCGCGCTCGGAGTCCGGGCCGGGCTGCGGTACGAAGACCGCCTCCCGGTAGTAGCGGAGCTCCGTGATGGAGTCACGGATGTCCGCCAGCGCCCGGTGGTTGCCGTTCTTGGCCGGGCTGTTGAAATACGCCCGGGGGTACCAGCGCCGGGCCAGCTCCTTGACCGAGGACACGTCCACGATCCGGTAGTGGAGGTAGCCCTCCAGCTCCCGCATGTCCCGCGCCAGGAACCCGCGGTCGGTACCGACCGAGTTTCCGCAGAGCGGGGCCTTGCCGGGCTCCTTCACATGCTCGCGGACGTAGGCCAGGACCTGCTCCTCGGCGTCCGCCAGGGTGGTGCCCCCGGCCAGCTCGTCGAGCAGGCCCGAGGCGGTGTGCATCTGCCGCACCACCTCGGGCATGGTCTCCAGGGCCGCGTCCGGCGGGCGGATCACGATGTCCACCCCTTCGCCGAGCACGTTCAGCTCCGAGTCGGTGACCAGGGCGGCCACCTCGATGAGTGCGTCGTCCGTCAACGAGAGCCCGGTCATCTCGCAGTCGATCCACACCATGCGGTCGTTCATGAGCCCCACCCTACGGGGCACTCCGCTGTCCCGGCAGGGCCGGGCGTCCGGGAACGTACGCGTCAGGACCCGGCAGGGAGTGCTCCCCGGGCCCCACCGACGCCGCCACGGCGACCGGTGCGGAGGACACGGGCGAGCTCCGGCGTCCGGACGGCGGCCCCTGGCTGGGCACCATCGTCTCGACCACCGTCGCGGCACTCTCCGCCACCCCCTGCGGACGACGGGCCCGATAGGCGGCCCGGTACGCGGCGGGGGAGGAGCCGAGCTGGCGGCGGAAGTGCCCGCGCAGCGCGACCGGGGAGCGGAAGCCGCAGCGGCCGGCGACCTCGTCGACCGAGTAGTCGGAGGTCTCCAGCAGCCTCTGTGCCTGAAGCACCCGCTGGGTGATCAGCCACTGGAGCGGTGCGCTGCCGGTGAGCGAGCGGAACCTGCGGTCGAAGGTCCTCCTGCTCATATAGGCGCGCGCCGCGAGCGTCTCCACGTCGAACTGCTCGTGCAGATGCTCCAGGGCCCAGGCCACGACCTCGGCGAGCGGGTCGGACCCGATCTCCTCCGGTAAAGACCTGTCCAGGTAGCGCTCCTGCCCGCCACTGCGCCGCGGCGGCACGACGAGCCGGCGGGCGAGTGCCCCGGCGGCTTCCGTGCCGTGGTCGGTGCGGACTATATGGAGGCAGAGATCGATACCCGCCGCCGTGCCGGCGGAGGTGAGCACATCGCCGTCGTCCACGAACAGCTCGCGCGGATCGACGTGCACCGACGGATAGCGCTTGGCCAGCGTCGGTGCGTACATCCAGTGCGTGGTGGCCGGCCGGCCGTCCAGCAGGCCGGCGGCCGCGAGCACGAAGGCTCCCGTGCACAGACCGACGATGCGGGCGCCCTCCTCATGGGCGCGCCGCAGCGCGTCCAGTGCCTCGGCGGGCGGTGGCGAGGTGATCGACCGCCAGGCGGGCACCACCACGGTGCCGGCCCTGCTGATCGCCTCCAGGCCGTACGGCGCGGTGAGTTCGAGCCCACCGGTCGTGCGCAACGGTCCTTCCTCGCCGCCGCAGACCAGCAGGCGGTAGCGGGGAACTCCCGCGTCCTGCCGGTCGATTCCGAAAACGGAGAGCGGGATGGAGCTCTCGAAGATAGGGCCGCCGCTGAACAGCAGCACGGCAACGACTTCCCGGCGTCGCCGCCCGGTCAGCTTGCGTGCGGCCTCCGTCGCGGCGGCGGAGTCCTGAGTCATGACGCTAAGCCCCCCTCGGTGTTCGCGTCTCCCTGGTCCTTACGGGCCTGTCGCTCCTGCACGTTTCCCCTCGGTGTCGCACGTGTCCCCAGTCTCCGATTTCCAAGATCGAATCTACTGCGTCGCGTGGTCCCGCCGTGACACCTTCCCCCACCAGCTCAATGTCGATAAGGAAACGTGGCGTGAAGCGTTCGATCACGAAGCGTTTCACTCGCGAAGCGCACAGGGAAGTGCCCTTCGACAACGTGGCCCGTCCGCGTCGGGTGAAAGCGTACCGCGCGGTCCGTTCCTGCCTGGTGGGCGGTGGGGTCTCCGGCCATCCGGCGAAGAGTTGGGCACTCGGGCGAAGTTGGCTGAAAACTATCGGTTGTGTGTGCTGTATCCGGTCACGCCCGGCGCACAACCGCCCTATGCCAGCCGCGCCGGTGCGCTCCCCAATCCTCGTGAACCATGGCGCGTTCGGACTGCCGGGGCAGGGTGGAGCGGGCCCTCGCGACGTGGGCGGGGCCGAGGTCGCACAGTGCCGCATTACCGACCGATGTGCCGTGAAACACGAGAACCGCGGGTGCCGGCGGGCGGTCGCCGGCACCGTCCGGACCCCGTCGCAGGCCGGTCCGCACGCCACCGCCGGGCTCGTCCCGTACGGAGGCCGCTTCGAGTGTGGAGCGGAGTCACTCCTCGGGGTGACGGCTCGGCGGCGGCGTGGCCAACGGAGACCGGGTGCGGGCGTCGGAGGGCGGCGCGACAGGGGGCCGGAGGCCGTCCTGAAAAACAGGACGGCCGACGGTGTTCCACCCCTCCGAGGCCCGTGTACGACACAACCGGCATTGCCATCCCGGACAGCCTCGGGCATGCTCCCTCCAGCGTCGCGCACGCTTTTGCGGGGGTCTGGGCGGTGCAGGTATGACGCCGTACCCTTGGGGGTATGGGGTTGGGAAGATGATTCCCGGACAGAGCTTCACCACCTGCTGATGCACCTCTCGAAACCGTTCCCTCCTCACGAGGACTCTCTTCGCCGAGACACCGATGGCCGGTCACGAAATCCCTGAACCCAAAGACCGCAAGCCGGTAGCCGACCCCGGGTCGGAGCCGCGGACGGTCGAAGAAGCACGCCATGCGTGCGATCCCGCCTTCTGGCACGGAGTCGTGGTCGGTTTCGACGGCTCCATGTCGAGTGAGCGGGCTCTCGCCTACGCCATCGGCATGGCCGGACGCTCCGGCTCCGGCCTGATCATCGTCCATGTAGCCAACCGGCTGCCGACCACGGTCTGGGCGGGCTGCGAGCCCCCCGTCTTCGTCGACGTCCCCGATCACCGCACCGAGGTCCTCGGCCTGGAACTGGCCTGCGCGGACTATCTCTCCGAGGTGCCCTGGGTGCTGGTCGAGCGCGGCGGCGACATCTGCCACGAGCTGGAGGAGGTCGGCCGGGAGTACGCCGCCGACGCCATCGTCGTCGGCTCCACGCACGGCATCGTCGGCCGGATCTTCGGATCGGTGGCCGGCCGCCTCGCCCGCCGCGCGCAGCGCCCCGTCATCGTCATTCCCTGATCGGTCCCGGGCCCCGGCGGTCGGACCGACCCGAGCGGGCCCGAGCGATCCGAGGGGCCGCCAGGAAGCCCCGTAGCAGCACGCGTTGGGCCCCGTACCGTCTCCGTGACGGGTACGGGGCCCAACGTCTGCGCGCCGCCGTCTACTCGACCGTCACGGACTTCGCCAGGTTGCGCGGCTTGTCGATGTCGCGGCCCATCGCGAGGGCCGTGTGGTACGCGAACAGCTGGAGCGGGATGCCCATGAGGATCGGGTCCAGCTCGTTCTCGTTCTTCGGTACGACGATGGTGTGGTCGGCCTTCTCCTGAACCTGGTGGGCGACGGCGAGGATACGGCCGCTGCGGGCCTTGATCTCCTCCATCGCGGCGCGGTTCTTCTCCAGCAGATCGTCGTCCGGCACGATCGCCACGGTCGGCATCGCGGGCTCGATCAGCGCGAGCGGGCCGTGCTTCAGCTCGGAGGCGGGGTAGGCCTCGGCGTGGATGTACGAGACCTCCTTCAGCTTCAGCGAGGCCTCGCGGGCCACCGGATAGCCGCGCACCCGGCCGATGAACATCATCGACTTGGCGTCCGCGTACTCCGCCGCGAGCCGCTTGATCTCGTCCTCGCCCGCCAGGATCTCGCTGATCTGCTCCGGCAGCCGGCGCAGCCCGTCGATGATCCGCTTGCCGTCCGCGACCGACAGGTCACGGATCCGGCCCAGGTGCAGCGCGAGCAGCGCGAAGGCGACCACGGTGTTGGTGAAGCACTTGGTGGAGACCACGCAGACCTCCGGGCCCGCGTGGACGTACGTACCGCCGTCGGCCTCGCGGGCGATGGCGGAGCCGACCACGTTGACCACGCCGAGGACGCGGGCGCCCTTGCGCTTCAGCTCCTGGACGGCGGCCAGCACGTCGTACGTCTCGCCCGACTGGGAGACCGCGACGTACAGGGTGTCGGGGTCCACGACCGGGTTGCGGTAGCGGAACTCGGAGGCCGGCTCGGCGTCGGCGGGGATCCGGGCGAGCTCCTCGATCAGCTGGGCGCCGATCTGGCCCGCGTGGTACGAGGTGCCGCAGCCGAGGATCTTGATCCGGCGGACCCCGCGCGCCTCACGGGCGTCCAGGTTGAGGCCGCCCAGGTGCACGGTGGAGAACCGGTCGTCGATCCGGCCGCGCAGCACGCGGTCCACGGCGTCGGCCTGCTCGGAGATCTCCTTGTGCATGTACGTGTCGTGGCCGCCCATGTCGTACGACTCGGCCTCCCACTCCACGGTGGTCGGCGTGGCCGTCGTGGTCGAGCCCTCCGTGGTGTACGTACGGAAGTCGTCGGCCTTCAGGGTGGCCATCTCGCCGTCGTCGAGCGTGACGACCTGGCGGGTGTGGGCGACCAGGGCGGCGACGTCGGAGGCGACGAACATCTCCTTCTCGCCGATGCCGAGGACGACCGGGGAGCCGTTGCGGGCGACCACGATGCGGTCGTTGAAGTCGGCGTGCAGCACGGCGATGCCGTAGGTGCCCTCGACGTGGCGCAGCGCCTCGCGGACCTTCTCCTCCAGGGTCTCGGCCTGGGCGCGGGCGATCAGGTGGGTGAGGACCTCGGTGTCGGTCTCCGAGAGGAAGACGATGCCGTCGGCGGTGAGCTTGGCGCGCAGCTCGGAGGCGTTGTCGATGATCCCGTTGTGGACGACGGCGACCTTGTTCTCCGCGTCCAGGTGCGGGTGGGCGTTCTCGTCGCTGGGGGCGCCGTGGGTGGCCCAGCGGGTGTGCGCGATGCCGGTGGTCCCGGCGAACCGCTTGGGGACCTTGGCCTCGAGCTCGCGGACCCGGCCCTTGGCCTTGACCATCTTCAGCGTGCCCGGCTTGCCCGCCGCGGCCTTGCTCGTGATGACGATGCCCGCGGAGTCGTAGCCCCGGTACTCCAGCCGCTGCAGGCCTTCCAGCAGCAGTGGAGCGACGTCACGCTTCCCGATGTATCCGACGATCCCGCACATGGATTCTCTGCCCCTCCATCGACGTACACGTATCTGCATGCGTTGCGGCGCCCCGCGCACGGGCGCCCGGCTCGCTCAGCCGTAGACGATGCGGCGCAGCTGGCGGAGCGAGAGCTCCGGCGGCGCCACGGCGCGGTGCGGCAGCTCGGCCGCGATCCGCTCGAAGATCTCCGTGTTGACCAGGCCGCCGGACTGCAGTTCGCGGTGGCGGCGCCGGACGAAGTCGTCGGTGCTCTCGTCGAAGTACGCCAGCACGTCGAGGATCACCCGGGCCGCCTCGCCGCGCTGGAGCGCGGTGGAGCGTACGAGGTGATCGATGAGGTCGTCGTGCGACGAGCGGCGTTCAAGCACGCGTCGATATTGCTTGCCGGGGCGCGCTTATGCAAGAAATCTGCCCGATATCGGGCAGGGGGGTCGGGTAAAGCCCCCGGATCGCCTCACATGCTGCGCAGAACGGCCTGCTTCGCGGTGCTGAACTCCTCGTCGGTGAGGACCCCGGCGCGGTGCAGCTCGCCCAGCTCCCGCAGCCGCCGCAGCAGCGCGTCGTGGTCGCCCGCGGGCGGGGCGACGGGCTCGGCGGCCTTGGCCAGGGCCGGGGGCGCCTGTGGGGCGTCCTGCGCCGCACGGGCCCCGGGCAGCCGCATCAGCACCGCCGCCGCGACCACCACCGCGGTGTACTCCTTCTTCGAGATCCCCCACAGGTCCAGGGAGTACGTGTCGTACTTCGGCGGCGCGGAGGAGGGGCCCTCCGCTGGCTCGAAGCGCAGATAGCCGTTCTCCAGCCCGATCGAGGGCAGCCAGCGCACGCCCGCGATCCGCGACAGCGGGAAGGACGTCGGACCGGCCGAGGTCTTGGACTCCTCGGCCTTCCAGTTCCAGGTCAGCCGGACGGTCTCGCCGTCGAAGGAGGCCGTGCCGTCGCCGCCCCCGCCGGAGACCGGCAGGGTGGGGCCGGGCAGCAGGAACCGGTCCACGGGGCCGTCCGGCACCTGCTCGATCAGCAGCGCGTTGCGCACCTCGTCGACGAAGTACTCCGCGACCCCCGTGCGGTCCTTCTCCACGGTCAGGGCGTACGGGTCGGCGCCGTCCTTCAGCCGCCCGTCGGCGGCCCGCAGCACCGGGCAGGCGCCGCCGCGCAGCCTCAGCCGCAGCCGCCCGCCCTTGCGGTCCGGCTCGAAGGAGATGCCCGCCACCGCCTCCAGGGGCACGGCCGTCTCACCCAGCGCCTGCCGGACCGGGTGCGCCTTTCCTCCCGGCACGATGCGCACGGTGTCGCCGTCGAACGTCCACGTTCCGTCCCGCTGGATGATTTCTGCCATGGCCGCGATTCTGCCAGTCCGCCGCGCGGCCCACGGAGCGAGGAGAAGAAGGCGAGCGCCCGAGGGACCGTCCTCAGGCGCTCACCGGTCGCAGGGCCGCCGCGATCGGGCGGCCGGGGCTCAGAACCCGGCGATCGGGTTCTTCAGGCGCCCCACCAACTGGAGCGCACCGGCAGGGTCGTTGAGATCGACCATCTGCTGGTTGTCGCGCAGCTGGAGGCGGTTGAGGCAGGAGAGCGCGAACTCCGCCTCGAACAGGTCGTACTGCTTGAACTTGTCCGCGAGATACGGCACCGACTCCTGGTAGTCGCGTACGCACGCGGCGACCGTCCGCCAGAAGGTGTCCTCGTCCAGGACGCCCTCGGTGGCCAGGCCCGCGCCCAGGAAGCGGAAGAAGCAGTCGAAGACGTCGGTGAAGACCGACAGCAGCTTCATGTCCTCGGGGACCTCGGCCCGGATCCGCTCGACCTGCGGCGGCAGCACCGCGTCCGGGTCCATCACCGCGATCTCCTCGGCGATGTCCTTGAAGATCGTCCGGGTGACGACCCCGTCCTCCACGACCAGGATCACGTTCTCGCCGTGCGGCATGTAGACCAGGTCGTAGGCGTAGAAGCTGTGCAGCACCGGCACCAGATAGGCGTCCAGGTAGTGCCGCAGCCAGGCCTGCGGGTCCAGGCCCGACTCGGCGATCAGCGCCCCGGCCACCGAGCCGCCCTCGTGGTCGGTGTGGAGCAGGGAGGCCATCGTCGCGACCCGCTCGCCCGGCTGGAGGCCCGGCACCGGGCTCTCGCGCCACAGGGCGGCCAGCATCTTCCGGTACGGGGAGCCCTTGGCGGTGGCCGCCTCGTAGGACCGGTGGTGGTAGCCGATCGCGGCCCGCTCCCGGATGATCGAGAACCGGGCCCCGCGCAGCAGGTCGTCGCGCTCGATCAGACCCGCCAGCCAGTCGTTGATCGCCGGCGTGGCCTCCATGTACGCGGCCGAGAGCCCGCGCATGAAGCCCATGTTGAGCACGGACAGCGCCGTTTTGACGTAGTGCTTCTCCGGGTGGTCCGCGTTGAAGAACGTACGGATGGACTGCTGGGCGAGATAGCCGTCCTCGCCCTCGCCGAGCACCACCAGATGCCGCTCGGCCAGCTCTCCGGCGAAGGTGACCGCGAGCTTGTTCCACCACTGCCAGGGGTGGACCGGCAGCAGGAAGTAGTCCTCCGGGTCGAGGCCGAGCCCGCGCAGCGCGCCGTCGAACCGCTCCCGGGTCGCCTCGCTCAGCTCGCTCTTCATCAGGCCGTCGTAGTCGAGACCGGCGCCCGCGGTGAAGGTGGCCCGCTCCCGGCGGGCGGCCAGCCAGACCAGCCGGATCTCCGCGGCGGTCTCGGGGGCGTACGCGCGGTACTCGTCCACGCCGAAGCCGAGCCGCCCGTTGTTGGCGACGAAGCACGGGTGGCCCTCGGTCATCCCGGTCTCGATGGCCTGGAAGCCGGCGGCGACGAGCTGGCGGGAGGTGGCCGGTTCCTTGGTGAGTTTGTAGGCGGTTCCGGCCAGGGTGGAGGAGACCTCCTCCAGATAGACCGGCAGGATCTCCTCGGAGATCCCGAGGGTGTGCCGCATCTCTATGAAGAACTCCAGCGTGTCCAGCGGGAGTTCGGAGCCGTGCCGGTGCCGGGTGATGGTCTCGGCCTCGACCTGCCAGTGGTCCAGGGCGAAGAGGCGCGCGGTGAAACGGTACTCGGTGGAGGCGTCGTCGCTACGGACGGTGAAGCGGTCGTCGCCGATCGGGGTGGGCGCCAGCAGCCGCTCATGGCTGAATTCCGCCAGTGCTTTACGTACCAGCAGTCGGTTTGCGGTGGCCCAGCGCCCCGGGGAGAGGTGGGCGACGCTGTCGCTGAGGGCGGTCGTCATCGGTCGTTACCTCCGGTTGCTGCTTCGAACTGCTCACGGGTGCAGGCGCTGAGCAGTGCGTCCTTCTCCGGTTTGGCGATCTCCCGGAGCACCTCGAAGCCGACGGCCTTGTTGAGGGCCTGGACGGCGCTGTTGGTCACGTCGGGCTCGACGACGACCCGGCGCACCGACGGGTCGGCGAACAGGAAATCCATCACGGCGGTGATCACGGCCCGGGTGAAGCCGTGCACCGGGGTGTCGGTGGGGGCGACGAGGAAGTGCATCCCGACGTCGCCGGGCTCCGCCTCGTACAGCCCTTTGAGCTCGACCTCGGTGGGGTCGTAGCGCTCGATCAGGAAGGCGGGCTCGCCGTCGTGCAGCCCGATGAACGCGTCGTGGTGCGGGTGGGCGGCGATGTTCCGGTACTCCCGTTCCACGTCCGGGAGTTCGGCGTCGCCCATCAGCCAGAACGCGGCCTTGGGGTGGGTCACCCAGCCGTGCACCAGAGCGGCGTCGGCGGCGGGATCCAGCGGCCGGACGGTGAACGTGCCGATGGTGCCGGAAGGGTGTTTGTCGGGGCGGCTCATACGGCGAACTCCTGGAAGGCGATGGACTTCTCGACCGGGTAGTACTCACGGCCGAGCAGTTCGCCGATGATGTACGCGTTGCGGTAGGCGCCCATACCGAGGTCGGGCGAGGTGATCGAGTGGGTGTGCACCGAGGCGTTCTGGAGGAAGACCCCGCGCCCGGTGGTGTCGATGCTGTAGTTGCGGGCCACGTCGAAGCGGCCCCGGCTGTCGTGGCGCAGCCGGCCGGCGATCGGCGCGAGGAAGGCGGGCGCCTCGTAGCGGTAGCCGGTGGCGAGGATCAGGCCCTCGGTGGTGAGCTCGTAGTCCTTGCCCTGCTCCTCCTGGCGCAGACCGAGGCTGTACGCCCCGCCCTCCTCGTCGTAACGGGCGCTGACGAGAGCCGAGTTGGTCAGTAGCCGGGTGGGCGCGGGCCCGGCGAGGTTCTTCTGGTAGAGCAGGTCGAAGATCGCGTCGATCAGCTCCCCGTCGATGCCCTTGAACAGCCCCTTCTGCCCGGTCTCCAGCCGGTAGCGGGTCTCCTCGGGCAGCGCGTGGAAGTAGTCGATGTACTCCGGGGAGGTCATCTCCAGCGTCAGCTTGGTGTACTCCAGCGGGAAGAACCGCGGGGAGCGGGTGACCCAGTTGAGCCGGTAGCTGTAGGTGTCGATCTCGGAGAGCAGGTCGTAGTAGATCTCCGCCGCGCTCTGCCCGCTGCCGACCAGGGTGATCGACTTCTTCTTCTGGAGCTCGGCCTTGCCTTCCAGATAACGGGAGTTGTGCAGGAAGTCGCCGCCGAGTCCTTGGCAGGCGTCCGGGATGTGCGGCGGCGTTCCGGTGCCGAGGACCAGATGCCGGGACCGGAACGCCTCACCGGAGGCGGTGGTCACGGTGTAGAGCCCGGAGCCTTCGTCGTACGTCACCGACTCGACGGTCTCGTCGAACCGGATGCTGCTCAGTTTCGCGGCGGCCCACCGGCAGTAGTCGTTGTACTCGGTGCGCAGCGGGTAGAAGTTCTCCCGGATGTAGAAGGAGTAGAGCCTGCCGCGCTCTTTCAGATAGTTGAGGAACGAGTACGGCGAGGTCGGGTCGGCCATGGTGACCAGGTCCGACATGAACGGCGTCTGGAGATGGGCCCCTTCGAGGAACATTCCGGCGTGCCACTCGAAGTCCGGCTTGGACTCCAGGAAGACGCCGTTGAGTTCGTCGATCGGCTCGGTCAGACAGGCGAGGCCGAGGTTGAACGGGCCGAGCCCGATCCCGATGAAGTCGTGGGGGTCAGGAAGCGCGGTCAAGGGAGTCTCCCAGGTACTTCTCGGCGTGGCCGGAGATCAGGTCGAGGACCGCGGCGATGTCGGCCACGGTCGTTTCGGGGTTGAGCAGGGTGAACTTCAGGTACTGCCGCTCGCCCACCTTGGTGCCCGCGACGATCGCCTCGCCTGAGGCGAACAGCGCCTTGCGGGCGTAGAGGTTGGCGCGGTCGATCTCGCCCGGGGAGGTGACACCGGACGGGATGTAGCGGAAGACGAGCGTGGAGAGCTGCGGTTCGACGACCACGTCGAAGCGCGGATCGGCGGCGAGCAGCTGCCAGCCCTCGGCGGCCAGGTCGCAGACCTCGTCGAACAGCTCGCCGATCCCGTCCGCGCCCATGACGCGCAGCGTCATCCACAGCTTCAGCGCGTCGAACCGGCGGGTCGTCTGGAGGGACTTGTCGACCTGGTTGGGTATCCGCTCCTCGGCCATCCGGCGCGGGTTCAGATACTCCGCGTGGTACGTGGCGTGGCGCAGGGTGGCCCGGTCGCGGACCAGCACGGCCGACGAACTGACGGGCTGGAAGAAGGACTTGTGGTAGTCCACGGTGACCGAGTCGGCGTGCGCGATGCCTTCGAGGAGGCCGCCGCGCTCACGGGAGGCGAGCAGCCCGCAGCCGTACGCGGCGTCCACATGCATCCAGACGGCGAACTGCTCGCAGAGCGCGGCGATCTCGGGCAGCGGGTCGATGGATCCGAAGTCCGTGGTGCCGGCGGTGGCGACGACGGCCATCGGCACGGCTCCTTCGGCGACGCAACTCTCCAGCGCGCGGGCGAGGGCCACGGTCTGCATGCGCTTGTCGCGGTCGACGGGCACGGAGACGACCGCGTCCGGGCCGAGGCCGAGGAGTTTGGCGGACTTCTGCACGCTGAAGTGGCTGCACTCGGAGGTGAAGATCCGCAGCCGGGTGAAGTGCTCCGGCCGGGTCTTCGCCTCCTCCCGCGCCAGCAGCAGGGCCTGGAGGTTGGACTGCGTACCGCCGCTGGTGAAGATCCCGTCGGCGGCCGGGCCGAGCCCGATCCGCTCGGTGGTCCAGTCGATCAGCCGGCGCTCGATGAGGGTGCCGCCCGCGCTCTGGTCCCAGGTGTCCAGGGAGGAGTTGATCGCGGAGAGCACGGCCTCGCCGAGCACGGCGGGTATGACGACCGGGCAGTTGAGGTGCCCGAGATAGCGGGGGTGGTGGAAGTAGACGGCGTCGCGGAGGTAGACCTCGCCGAGCTCGTCCAGGGCGGCGGCGGCGTCGCCCAGCGGCCGGTCGAGGTCGATCGCGTCGACGACGGGGGAGAGCTCGTCGACACCGACCCCGCTGAAGGGGCGCTCGGTGGTGGCGAGAGTGGCCGCTACCCGTTCCACTCCTGCGGAGACGGTGCTCCGATAGTGCTCCGCAGTCGTGTTGTTGAGCAGGTGCGCACGCATAAAAGGGTCCTCCCGGGTGAGGGGAACTTCATCGCGACCCTCCGGGCAGGAAGGGGGGACGAGGGCGCGATGCCGAAGTAAGGTGAGCCTAACCTAACTCGGAATCGGTCATTCCTCTCGCCCCCTGGGAGTGGGCGGCTTGTCCGCTTTACCGCCCCTATCTCGCCACTTGACCCTCGTGTTCCTCTTCCGGACGATCCGGGGCCTCGCTTCCGGCGGTCCTCGCCACGGCTGCCGCCTCCCGCGACTGCTCCTCGCTCAGCCCGCGCCGCCAGTACTCCGTGCAGGTCACCCGCCCCCGCTCGAAGCCCCGCTCCCGGACCAGATGGTGGTGCAGCGCCCGCACCCCGGACGCCTCGCCCGCGATCCACGCGTACGGGGTGCCCCCGGGCAACTCGGCGGCGCGCACGGCCTCCACGCCACGGGCCGCCCCTTCGCTCCGGACCAGCCAGCTGATCCGGGCCTTCGCCGCGGTGTTCAGCGCCTGCCGGTCCTCGGTGCACGGAATCTCCAGCCAGACCCGGGCCGGCAGCCCCGCGGGCAGCCACTCCAGCGCGGCGGCCGCGGCGGGCAGGGCGGTCTCGTCGGCCCGGATCAGTACCCAGTCGGTGTCGGCCGGCGGTCGGAAACGTACGGCGGTGTTGTCCGCCGCCGTGGGCCCCAGTACCTTGAGCCGGTCGCCGGGCGCGGCCGCCCGCGCCCAGCGGGAGGCGGGTCCGCCGTCACCGTGCAGCACGAAGTCGAGATCCACCTCGGTCGAACCGTCGGCCCGCAGCCGCTGGGCCCGTACGGCGTACGTACGCATCACCGCCCGCTCGCCTTCGGGCAGCGCCCGCCACCTCTCGTGCCAGCTTCCGCTGCCGCCCGTCGGGACCACGGCCTCGTCCTGCCCCGGGCGGGGCAGGAGGACCGACAGGCTCTGATCGCGGCCCCCGCCGCTGAAGCCCTCGATTCCCGGGCCGCCGAGCGTGATCCGCAGGATGGAGGGGCCCAGCCGCCTGGTCCGCAGAACGGCCAGGTCGAAGAGCCGGAACGGGGCGACTTCGGGGGCGGTGGCGGTCGTCGACGTCAACGGGAGCTCCTCCGGGACGGGCCGGAGAGGCGGGCGGACGGGCCCGGCTTCCGGCTGGGGCGATCCGAAGGAAGGTTAGCCTAACCTTGCTTCAAAAGGGGGGTGGGCTGCCGACGAGCCGCCCTTCAGGCCCCGAACTCCGCCCGGCAGGCGTCGAGCCCTTCCACGGTCACCGCCACACTCCGGTGCGCCTCCCACCGGGCCCGGTCCAGCCGCAACCGCCGAAGCGTGACGGCGGTCCCGCGCACGACGTCCGTCTCCAGGCCGTCGTCCGCGTATCCGAGCCGTCGCGAGACCCCGAGCGAACGCGGGTTGTCGGTCATGGCGGCGGAGACGGCGTACCGCGCGCCGAGCCCGGCGAACGCCAGGTGGAGGGCGGCGGCGCGCATCTCCGTACCCAACCCCCGCCCCTGGTACGGGAGTCCGAGCCACGATCCGGTCTCCGCCTGCCGCCGCACACCGAAGCCGCGCCCCATCAGATCCTGCCGCCCGACGACCTTCCCCTCGTGCAGGACGGCCAGGCTCAGCGTCCAGTCGTCCACCGACCAGCCGGCCACGGTCCCCAGCACATGCTGGAACACCGCCCGCCCCACGGCGTCGGGCGTCCCGTCGGTCCACGCCACGTTGAACGGCATACGCTCCGGATCGTGCACCCCGGCGGCCGCCACCGAGGCCAGCTCGTCGAGGAGTTCGAGCCCGGGCGGGCGCAGTTCGAGGCGCGGGGTGCGGAGGCGAAGCCCGTAGAGGGGCCAGTGCCGGGGGGTGGTGATCTCTCTGTGGTCCATGACGGGACTCTGCCGGACGTGGGGGAGGGGCGTCGACCGAATAGTCGGCGGCACACGGCGGCACACGGCGGCGCGGGGGTACGCCCGGGCGAACCCGGCCGTACCCCCGCGCCCTGCGCGTTCAGGTCCTGCCTCCGCGCGTTCAGGCCCCGACCCCGGCGGGCTGCTCGACCTCGCCGACGTCGGCCGAGGTGCTGCCCGGAGTCGTCGCCCGCCGGGTGCGCAGCCCGAACGCGCTGACGGCGGCGGCGATCAGGGCGGCGGCCAGCGGGACGACCAGGGCCGCCCGGTAGCCGTCGAGAAGGGCGGCGGGCGAACTCCCGTCCGTGGCGGCGATGTTGACGGCGGCCACCGCGGACAGCCCCAGCGCGGCCCCGAACTGGAAGGACGTGTAGAGCAGCCCGCCCGCCACACCCTGCTCCTCCTCGGCGATGCCGTCGGTGGCCGTGATGGTGAGCGGACCGTAGACCAGCGAGAAGGCGACACCCAGGAGGAGCAGGCCCGGGAACATGGCCGCGTACGTCCAGTCCGCGGCGATCGGCAGGAACAGCGCGTACGACAGCGACGCGACGAGCAGCCCGCCGAAGATGACCCGGGCGTTGCCGAACCGGGCCACCAGCTTCGGGGTGAGCAGCGGAGAGAGGACCGCGTCCACGCCGATGACGATCAGCGCGAAGCTGGTCCGGAGGGACGACCAGCCGCGCAGTTCCTGGAGGTAGAGCACGGCGATGAACTGGAAGCCGAAGAACCCCGCGGCGAACAGCAGCCCCGACACATTGGCGCGGACCAGCGCCCCGCTGCGAAAGATGCCCAGGCGCACCAGCGGCGAGGACGAGGCGCGCTCGATGAGGACGAACGCGAGGAAGAGGAGCAGAGCCGCGCCGATCGTGCCGACGGTCCAGCCGGCAGAGGTGTGCGTGGCCCGCTCGACGCCGAAGACGAGGAGCAGGATTCCGGCGGTGACGGTGACCGCTCCGGCCAGGTCGACGCCCTGGCCGGTGCGGTCGAGGCCCTTGCCGGTGCGGTCAGGGCGGGGCGAGGCGGGGATCAGCGTGAGTGCGGCGAGCAGGATGCCGAAGGAGAGGATGACCGGCGCGAAGAACACCCAGCGCCAGTCGATGGCGGAGAGCAGCCCGCCGACGACCAGACCGATGGAGAAGCCGCCCGCGGCGGTGCCCGCGTAGACGAGCAGGGCTTTGTTGCGCTGCGGCCCTTCGGGGAAGCCGGTGGTGATGATCGACAGGCCGGCCGGGGTCATGAAGGCCGCGGCGACCCCGGTGACGAAGCGGGCGGTGATCAGCATCCAGCCCTCGGTGGCCAGCCCGCCCAGTCCGGAGAAGAGCAGGAACACCACGAGCCAGAGGACGAACATCCGGCGGCGGCCGAACAGATCGGCAGCCCGCCCGCCCAGCAGCATGAAACCGCCGTAGCCCAGGACGTACGCGCTCATCACCCACTGGAGCGTGCCGGTGGACAGGTCCAGATCCTCGCGGATCGCGGGCAGGGCCACGTTGAGCATGGCCACATCGATGCCTTCGAGGAAGATCGCGCCGCACAGGACGAGCAGCACACCCCAGGCGCGCCCGGTCATGCGGTCACTGCTCGATCTCGAAGGGGGCGGTGATGAGGACACGGGACTTCTCCTTGTACGCGGACGGAACGGGCATGGTGAAGCGGGCATGGCGAAGCGAGCACGGTGAAGCGGGCGCGGCGAAGCGGGCACAGCGAACAGCCGCCAACGGCGGTCAGGTGGAACGGGGTTCGCGCGCCATAGCCTCAAGCAGCGCGAAACATCGGTGAGTTACCGGATTGCCGGTCGGTTCCCTCTTGTAACCACTCGAAGCTTGCGGCACCGTGGGGCGGTATGGAAGAAGGCACTTTGAAGTCACCGAGTCACTGCGCCGATACCGCCGCCGGTCCGGACTACGACATCAGCCAGTGGGACGTCCGCGAGGGCTGCGAGGTACGGCAGATCCTCGACCGCGTCGCGGACAAGTGGTCGCTCCTCGCCATCGCCCACCTGGAGCGCCGCACCCTGCGCTTCTCCGAGTTGCGCCGGCTGATCGAGGGCATCAGCCAGCGCATGCTGACGGTGACCCTGCGCCAGCTCGAACGCGACGGCCTGGTGCGGCGTACGGTCTACCCCGTCGTCCCGCCGCGCGTGGAGTACGAGCTGACGGAGCTGGGCGCGACCCTGCACACGACGATCAGGTCGCTGGTCGACTGGACCGAGAGCCACCAGCAGGAGATCGCGAAGGCGCGCGCCGACTACGACAGCCGTCAGGAGGCCGGGGCGGCGTCGGTCTCCTGAGATCGCACGGCAGCGCCATGTCCGTCCGGCCGCCGCCGCATTAGGGTGAAGTGGTGACCTCACTTCGGCGAAGCGACTCGACGCGCGTGGGCGAGGACGACCGCGAGAGCGCGGTGCGGCGCGTGCGGGAGGCGTACGCCGAGGAGCGCATCTCGCACGAGGAGATGGACGATTGCCTGGGCCAGGTGCTCGCCGCCACGACCCACGGCGAACTCGCGGCGGCCCTGGACCCGCTCCCGGCGGAGGACCCGGGCACCACGTCGACGATCGCCGCCGCCGGTGGACGGATCACGCGGCGCGGAGCCTGGCGGGTGCCCAGGGTCCTCAAGGTCGAGTCCGCCTTCGGGCGGGTGCGCCTGGATCTGTCGCGGGCGATCGTCGAACACCCGGTCGTCGACATCGAGTTGAGCCTCGGCACCGGCAACGCGAACATCACGGTGCCGCGCGACGCGATCGTCGAGGTCGAGGGCCTGCACACCGGGTGGAAGGACCTGCGCTACAAGCCCCGGCAGCCGAGCGGCCCGGGTGCGCCGCGCTTCCGCTTCTCGGGGGCGATGGGATATGGGCGGCTGAAGATCCGCCACGCCTGGCGCTGAGGCGTCCGGGCCGGATGGAGCCGAGGCCTTGGGGCGCGCGGCGCGAGAGATCGCGGGAAACGGCCTGTTGGCCAGGTCTTCCCATAACGGCCCTCTCCGGGAAAACTGTGCCGAGCACTGTGGTGCACGCGCCCGAACGGGAGTTGGACAACGTTGTCATCACTGTCCGCCTCCCGGCCCGGAGCGCACGCTTCTGCCTGCTTCCGTCGCCCCCGAGAGGACCGCTCATGCGGGAACCCACCGCCGCCGCACACCCGCCGCCCCGGCCGAGACGGGGGCGGCTGCGCGCCGTCGCCGTGGCCGCGCTGACGTCGGGCGCGCTCGTCGCCGGCCTGGCCCCGGCGACCGCCACGGCCGCCACCGCCACGGACGTCACCCCGCGCGCCTCGGCCATCAGCCCGTACGACGCCGTCGACCCGTTCATCGGCACGGAGCTGGACCCGAAGCAGAACAAGGGCAACAGCGCGTACGGCAACACCTGGCCGGGCGCGACGACCCCGTTCGGCATGGTCCAGTCGAGCCCGACCACGTACCGCTCCTCGGACGGCGACCAGAAGGGCGGATACGAGTACAGCGCCGACAAGATCCGCGGCTTCGGGATGACGCGGCTCTCCGGCACCGGCTGCGAAGGCCGGTTCAGCGCCTTCGACTTCCCGGTCCTGCCGTACACGGGCGAGCTCGACGAGGGCGCGCTGCCGACCAGCCCCGGCACGAAGATCGACCCGTACTACCTGGACTTCGACCACCGCGACGAGACGGCGGCCCCCGGCCACTACACGGTCGGCCTCGGCAACGGCGTGGAGACGGAACTGACCGCGACCACCCGAACTGCCGTCAACCGGTACGAGTTCCCGGCCCGCAAGGACTCTTCCACCCTCATTCTGGACGTCGCCGGGTCCAACAACCGGGTCTTCGACAGCGAGGTCACGGTCGAGGGCCGTACGGTCAGCGGCTGGGTCGAGACGGCGTCGGTGTGCGACGAGGGCGGCCGCTACCGCGCCTACTTCTCCTCGACCTTCGACCGCGCGTTCACCTCGTACGGCACCTGGCAGGGCGGCGAGGTCACCCCGGGCGCGGCGAGCGCACGCGGCGGTGAGGCCAAGCACGGCTCGGGCGCATACCTCGTCTTCCCGAAGGGCGCGACGGTCACCGCGCGGACCGGGCTGAGCTACGTCAGCGTGGCGAACGCGGCGCGCAACGCCGAGGAGGAGACCGGCGGCCGGACCTTCGACCAGGTGCGGAAGGCGACCGCGAAGGTCTGGAAGGACACGCTGGGCACGGTCGAGGCCACCGGCGGTACGAAGTCGGAGCGGGTGAAGTTCTACACGGCGCTCTACCACTCCCTTCTCCACCCGAACGTCTCCGACGACGTGAACGGCCAGTACCCGGGCCACGACGGCAAGGTGCGCAAGGTGGCGGCCGGCCGGCACCACTACGTCACCTACGCGGGCTGGGACATGTACCGGGGCCAGGCGCAGCTCATCGCGCTGCTCTTCCCGAAGGTCGGCTCGGACATCAACCAGTCCTTGGTGGACCTGGTGAAGCAGACGGGCGCGTGGCCCAACTGGCCGCATCTGAACCAGTCGCAGCAGAAGATGAGCGGCGACTCGCTCCAGGTGGTGCTGTCGTCGATCGACGCGTTCGGCAGCGTGGACTACGACCGCAGGGCGGCGCTCGCGTCGATGCGGAAGACGCAGTCGCTCCCCGCCGACACGACGAAGCGGGCGCACGCGCAGCAGTACTTCAGCGCCGGTTTCATCGACAACGGCAAGGGCGACTCGGCGACGTCGAAGACGCTCGAATACGCCATCGACGACTTCGCGATAGCCCAACTGGCGGACCGGCTGGGCGAGAAGACGACCCACGACCGGTTCATGACGCGTGCGCAGAACTGGCAGAACCTGCTGGACCCGGAGACGGACCGGATCCGCCCGCGCGGCCGCAACGGCTTCGACCGGAGCTTCAACCTCGGTGAGCGCGGCAACCAGTTCGAGCAGGCGACGGGCTACCAGTACGGCTGGATGGTCCCGCAGAACATCGGCACGCTGATCGAGAAGCGAGGCGGCATCGAGGCCGTCACCCGTGACCTCGACGAGCACACCAAGGCCCTGGACGCGGGCGTCTACAACACCACGGGCGCCTACCTCTCCAACCAGCCGAGCTTCTCGATGCCGTACGTCTACAACTGGCTTCGGCAGCCGCACCGGACGTCGGAGGTGCTGCGCCGGGCGACGGACGAGATGTACGGCACGACGCCCTCGGGCCTGCCGGGCAACGACGACCTGGGCTCGCTCAGCTCCTGGTACGTGTGGGCGAACCTCGGGATGAACCCGACGGTGTACGGCACGGCGAATCTGGTGCTCAGCTCGCCGATGTTCGACAAGGTCACGATCGACAGCGCGGACAGCGACCGCCGGATCACGATCAAGGCGGCGGGCGCGGCGGCCGACAAGCCGTATGTGACCGGCCTGAAGGTCAACGGAAAGTCCACGACGAAGTCCTGGCTGAACGAGGACTTCGCCCGGTCGGGCGGCGTACTGACCTTCACGATGGGGGAGACCCCGAAGACCTGGGGCACGGCTGCGGCCGACGTACCGCCCTCGTACACGGAGGGCTCGGACACCCGCAACAACATCGGCTCGACCCCCGACGGGCAGGGCGGGCTGGGCTCGCTCGACCTCAGCGACAACTCCCTCTCCCGCGAGAAGCTGGCGGCGGCGGGCGCGGCACCGGGCGCGAAGCTGCCGCTGGGCGACACCGGGGTCACCTTCACCTGGCCGAAGGTCAAGGCGGCCCTGCCGGACAACTGGATCCCGCACGGCCAGCGCGTGGACCTCGCGGGCCGGAACGGCCAGGGCGTCAAGGCGACGGGCATCTCCTTCCTCGGCCTGGCGACGAACGGCCCCTCGCAGGGCCTGGCGACGGTGGAGTACGAGGACGGCTCGACGCAGAACGTGGCGGTGCAGTTCACGGACTGGACGCCCGGCACCAACTACCTCTACGGCAACGTTCCGTTGGTGGCCACGGAGGGCCGCAACAAGGTGAACGGCACGTCGGACACGACGCGCACGGTGGTCTTCGGCACGGTCCCGCAGGTGCTGGACGGCAAGAAGCGGGTACGTGCGGTGACCCTGCCCCAGGGCACGGACCGCGGCATCATGCACATCTTCGACGTGGCCCTGACGACCAACCCGGACCTGGAAGCGCCGGGCGTGCTCCCGGAACGCATAGTCCTCACCCCGACCACCACGCCGTCCACCTCCCAGGCGGTGACGTGGCGGACGGGCAGCGGCACGACGCAGGGCGAGGTCCAGTACCGCGAGAAGGGCTCCGACGCGGCCTGGCGCAAGGCGAAGGCGACGACGAACGAAGAGCTGCTGAGCAACGGAGTCCCGACGCGCACGCACTCGGCGGTGATGGCGGGCCTGAAGCCGGGCACGCCGTACGAGTACCGGGTGGGCACGGGTGACAAGCTGAGCGACCGCTACACCTTCACCTCCGCCGGAAAGCCGGGCGAGGAGTTCACGTTCCTCTACTTCGGCGACGCCCAGAACGACCTGAAGGCGAAGTGGGCCCCGGTCGTCGACCAGGCGTACAAGCGCTTCCCGAAGGCGATCGGCAGCGTCAACGCGGGCGACCTGGTGGACTCGGGCGGCAACGACGGCCTGTGGGACGAGTGGCTCGGCGCGATGAACGGCCACAGCCAGACGACCAACGTGATCGCGGCGCCGGGGAACCACGAGTACAACGCGGACCTGTTCCTGAAGACGTGGAAGTCCACGTTCGCGTACCCGGCCAACGGCCCCACGGCCGTACCGGCGAAGGACGAGACACCGGCGGAACGCCAACGAGCGGCCTACGAAGCCCACATGGCGAAGTCGATCGTGGAGACGGCGTACTACACGGACTACCAGAACGTCCGCTTCATCACCCTCAACGCGAGCACGCACGACGCGCGCGAGCTGATGACCCCGCCGAACCTCCCGTCCTGCTCGGTCGACTGCCCGGACCCGCAGAAGCTGTGGCTGGACCTCCAGGCCCGCTGGCTGGACCACATCCTGGCGAACAACCCCAACAAGTGGTCGGTGGCCACCTTCCACCAGCCGGTCTTCTCGGCGGCGGTGGGCCGTGACGAGAAGCCGATCCGCGACGCCTGGCTGCCGGTCTTCCAGCGCAACGACATCGACCTGGTCCTGATGGGCCACGACCACGTCTACGCCCGCGGCTATGTGAACGCGGACGCGACGGACACGCCGGGCGTGACGACGGGCCCGGTCTACGCGGTCGCCATGGCCGGCCCCAAGTACTACGAACTGTCCCCGGCCGACGACAACGTCTGGACCCGCAACGGCGCGACCCAGGTGGCCCGCGCGGCGCACACGTCGACGTTCCAGGGCATCACGGTCACGAAGAACACGATCCGGTACGAGGCGGTCATCGGCGCCAAGTGGGACGACAGGTCGACGACGGACAAGGAGGTGGGGGAAACCCTGGACGCGTTCACGATCACGAAGAACGACGCCGGCGCGAAGTACGTGACGGAGGACGGGGTGGCGGTGCCGGGGGTCATCGGGACCCGGTAGAGCGGTAGTTGATCCAGGGTGTGGCCTCGCCGTTGGTGTCGTCGGCGGGGCCACACCGCTGTGCGTCCGGGTGCGGCTTCGTTCCGGTGCGTCGTTGCGGGGGTGGCGAAGGGGCGGGTTGTGCGCCCGCAAACCCCATCCGTAGGGTGGTGAGCTGATCCGATCAGCTGATCCACGGGGGGAATCGGTGTCGTTCGAACAGGAATGGGCCGCGCACAAGAACGAAGCGGCGATGCGCCTCAACGGGGTGGGTGGGCCTGGTGATGGTGGGCAGGCCGACCTGAAGACGAACGACTCGGGCAAGGCCGCTGCCGCGAACGCGCTGACCACCACGATCCAGCCTGCGGCGGGGACGGCGGGAGTGACCGCCGACGAATCGAGCGGCAGCGCGGTGACCGCGTTCAAGGGCTGGGCGACGGCGACCGGGCTCAAGGACGCGCTCGAGGAGTGGGCCCTGCAAGTGAAGAGCCCCCAGGGCCGGCTGGCCTACGACAAGAGCTGTCTTCTGGACGCGAAGCGGAACTTCCTCCTCAACGACCTGGACACGGGCGGCCGCCTGCGCGGACTCGGTGGACCCCATCGGGACGTGACGGCACGCATACGGTCGAGCAGGCCCGTCTCATGCAGGATGCCATCGCTCTCCTCGACCGGGACGACAAGGCGGATAGCGTCCCGGCCCGGATGCAGGCGCCTCTGGCCAGAGCCATGGCCGACTACGCGCCCGACACCCACAAGATCTTCTCCGAGGAGCCGGACTACGACTGGTCATCCGGTGGGAAAGTCTTCCCGTCGGACGACGGGGCGCATCTCAACGTCGGAAGGGACTCCCTGACGCGGATGCTTCGTGGTGTGGCCGAGGACCCGGAGAACTTCGCCCTCCTGTACGAAGCCGAGCGGGCTCAGGCGGCGGACGGGCTGGGCAGGGCCGCGGAGAAGCCCGGACACGGCACGGAGGAGTGGGACACACCGGCACGCCGTACGGCCATGGGCATCGGGGCGTTCAACGCGATCGGCGCAGACGTCATCCTTGATGACCGGGACAACCGGAAGGGCTGGGCGGATGATGTGGCCCGCTACGGCTATCACCTGGGGGGTACTCCGCTGACCATGATCCCCGGGGTCGGTGATGCCGCGCAGCGTCTCCTCGACTCCGCCGCCTATGAATGGTCGAAGGACATCAAGGCGGAGGCCGACCAGATTGCCAATGCGAAGGCGACGAGTGACCTGATGGCCCACAGCATGGGAACTCATGATCTGATCAATCAGTGGGCCGAGGGGCGGCAGATGGACTACGAGAAGGACGCGGCAGTCAAGAACATGCGGGATGAGGCATCGCAGTCGTACATCACTTCTCGGACCGCTGCGCTGGCAGTACTGGGACGCGGGGCCGGCTCATGACGGGCAACGACACATCAGGAGCCGGCCGGTCCGGCAGGCGACGCGGCGTGGTCGTCGGCGCGGTTGTCGCTCTGGCGCTGGCCGGCGGAGGAACCCTCTACGCGACGAAGGGCGGGTGGCTGGACGACCGCTCTCTTGCCTCGGCCTGTGACGGACTGCTGGACACGTCGGAGGTCAAGGAACTGCTGGGTGCCGACCGGCTGCGTGGAGAAGGTACAGAGACCGCGCGTTGCACCGCTGTCGATCCTGACGACGGCAAGGCGGCCCTTCAGGTCCAGATCTCCAGGGGCGAAGCCCCCCGGACGGTTCTCGGAACCATGGCGCGTGCGAATCCGCATATCGGCGGCGCCTCGGTGACTCCGGCGGGTGCAGGACGGCCTGTCGTGCTGGGAGCCCAACCGGGCACCGCCAGTGGGTCGGTGTCCTGCGCGAAGGGTGACGGCGGGTCGGTGACGGTGCTGATGCGCGCCTCGCGCAAGGACGCGGGCAAGCTCCTCGGGGAGCCTGAAGAACGTGCGAGGCTGGCGCGGGTGCTCACCAGCACGCTCGAACGGGCCGCGGAGCGATGGGGCTGCGAGAAGCCCGTGGAATCGGAGGGAGGGAAGGTTGGAGAGGTTCCCGCGAACACCTCCCGCGCCCTGCGACAGGCGGGCAAGGCCACCGGCACCTGTGCGGGCATCGACTCGGCCTCCTACGAGACGCCGACGGACGATGCCGCCCCGATCGAGGACTGCGAGCTGGCCGAACCCTCCGGTACTCGTCTTTTCCAGTTGTCCGCCTACTACGGGCCGTATGTGAAGGCGGCCCGGCAGGAGACCATTCGAGGTAAGCAGCTTCTCACCGACGTGGGAGGCGGGGGCGGGCTGTGGTGGACCACGGCGGACTGTCCGCAGGGTGACGTCCTGTACACAGTGGAAACGGTCTGGGACGAGGAGAAGAACACCTTCCACCCGCCCTCCCCCAAGCTCCAGAAAGACGCTCTGAAGACGTTCGCCGAGCGCTCCGCCGAACGCCACGGCTGCTCGACGCCCGAACCCTTGCCTACGAACGACGGGACGTCCCGGTCGTGAAACCTCCGGTCCTGGCATCGGTCTGCGCTCTGGTCGTCGCCGGAGCAGGGCTGTTCGCCTGGTGGAACACCGACCTGCTCGGGCAGGACGAATTCTGTGCCGGTGCGGTGTCCGCCGACGACGCGGGAGCCGTACTGGACGGGCCCGGCCGGCTCACCCTCGCCTCGGCGGAGCCGCAGAAGGTGTCCGGCGACGCCTACGGTTTCAACTGCGTCGTCCAGCGCAGCAGCAAGCTCATCGGCGGCGATCAGGCCCGCCTCACCGTCGACCTGACTCGTCCGGACGCCACCTTCCCGTTCCGGACCCGGCTGTGGAAGAACCCGGCGGCCATGTCCTACTTGGCCGACGGTGCGGTTGGCGCGGTCGACGACAGGCGGGCCTGGGTCATGCTGCCTGCCTCCTGCTGGGACAAGATCCCGTCGTCCGGCGCCAACGTCTCACCGGTGCTCGAACTGGAAGTGAGCAACGGGACGGCGGACCGGCAGGCACTGGCCGCCACCGCCGTGCACGCGGCCCGGCAGATCGCCGGGGACGTCGGTTGTTCGGCACCGGAGCTCTCCCGCCCGGTCCGCCTGCAGGGCCCTGCGGAGAAGGGCGGGGCAGGCCGCACCGACACGGCGAACGCATGCGGGCTGAAGGGTTTCCGGCTGCCCGAGTCCGCGTTCTTCGACGGTGAAGCCACCCCGGGCGGCGAGCGCTTCACGGGGACGGGCGCCAGTGCGTGGGCCTGCACGCTCGACCTCGACGGGCCGGCCGAGCCGCAACTGACGTTCGCCCTCAGCCAGGACCGGACCCTGACGAAGTTCGCGGGCCGGGATCCGGCGGTCGCGGACCGGGACGGGGTCGCGCTTCTGGAATGCGCGGACGGCACCACGTATGTGTCCATGCACCGCAATGACGCCTACGAGGACCTGTTGCTGGACAACAAGGTGCCGGGAGACCGCTGGAACGATCCCTTCCGTGCCTTCACCGACGCGGTGGCGAAGCAGCTGGACTGCGGCCCGGTGGCCGGAGCATCGGGGTGACCGCCGTACGGGTCACGTCGCCGCGGGCGCCGGGAACTTCCCGGTGAAGTAGAGCCCCGCGAGGTTCGCTTTGATCGTGTCCTTGTAGCTCTTGGAGAACTTGCCACCCGTCTTCTCACCGTAACGGGCAGCGTTCTCCTCGCTGTCCAGTGCCGCCGTGATCTCCTGCAGCAGCCGCTTCTCGTTGTCGTTCGCCTGTTCGGCCACATGCTGCTGCATGAGGTCCCAGAGCTTGGGGATGGGGGCCCAGCCGGCATCCGCCATCCTGGTCCGCGTGTCCGAGGCGAGCGAGGAGTCGCCTCTTCCCGAATAGAAGAAGCGGGGCTTCGCCTGGCTGTCTTCCGCGTGGGTCAGCACGTTCTCGTTGCAGATGATGTTGTGGTACTCGACCAGGGCCTTGCTGTTCGTCGTCTGGTCGATGTCGATGTTCCCCTCCTGCTGCTTCTGGTGGCCGAGCTCGTGCATGATCGTCTGATTCTTCGTGTAGTCGCCCTCCACCTCCTGATTGATCAGCAGGATCCGATGCTTTTGGAGGTAGGCTCCACCGCCCGCCGCGGAAACGATCTGTCCGGCGTCGGGGCCGTCCATGCCGGTGACCGTCTTCACGTTCAGGGCCGCGACCTCGGCGGTGAGGTTCATGCGGGAGTCCGCCGGATACTCGGAGAACGGAGTCTCCGAGGACATGCCCGGCGGCACCTCGACGACCATGGGCGGGCTCGTCAGCCCGAGCCTCTCCTTCCAGCGGTCGATGTCCTCCGTGTTCAGGGCGCGTTGGACGGCTGCGTCCCCGGCCGCCAACGGCCGCTGCTCCGGGGCCGGTTCCGAGGCCTGCCCGGTCTGGGGAGCGGACACGGACATGACGCGGTTCGCCGTCGCCTCCGCTTCCCGTTCGAACCGGTCGGAGGGGTCGCTGACGCGTAGCCCGTCGCCCCGGGCGGTCCCGGCCACCGGCCCCTGACGCTGCTGGATGACGTGGGTGAGTTCATGGGCCAGGGTGCGTTTGTCGGCTCCGCCGTCGCCGATGACGATGTTGCTGCCCGAGGTGTAGGCGCGGGCGCCGATCTCGCCGGCGGAGCGTTGGGCGGTCGTGCCGGTGTGCAGACGTACATCGGAGAAGTCCGCACCGAGGCGCGCCTCCATCTCCTGCCGCAGTGGCGCCGCCATGGGCTGCCCCGAGCCGCGCAGGACGTCGTGGACGGCGGAGCGCTGTACGGGCGCGGAGCCCTGCCGGTGGCCGCAGTCCGCGTCGTGCTGATGCCGCGCCTCCTCGACCAGCCGGCTGACGGCGGCGTTGCCGAGTCTGCGCTGCAGGGCCGCGAGCGAGGTCCCGGGCGCACCTCCCTGCTGCCCGGCGGAGCCCGCACCCGTACGGCGGCCCTTGGGCGCTCCGGGAGTCCTGTCCGAGTCCTGAGCGCGCATCAAGAGCCTTTCTGTGCAGTCGGATCCGGGCTTCTCTCCTGACTACATCACCGGGACGCATCCACGGAAGTCCCGAAAGGGCAGCACGGGTCGGCTGTCCGGGCATTCCTGTCCTCGGACTCCGCGGGGTGGGTGCGGCGGCCGGCGCGGCCTACGGGATCAGCCGGCTCGTGAACCCGGCCCCGACCAGCCGCTCGTACGCCGCCGCGACCTCCTCCGGCACGGGCTGCTCGATCATGAAGCCCCGGGCCGGGTAGACAAGCAGCCGTTGCAGGGCCCCGACCAGCATGTCGATGACCATCCGGTCGTCCCCGATCGAGGCCACGTACTCCTCGAAGGTCATCGGACTCGAAGCGCTCACGATGTCGACCCCCGGCCACAGCTTGCGGGCCGTGGCGTACGACCGGCGCTCCTCGTACGGCTTGCTGACCAGCAGTACGGAGTCCACGTTCACCCCGGCCTCGTCGAGGACGGCCCGCGAGAACCGGATGTTCTCCCCGGTGTTGCGGGCCCTCGGCTCGACCAGCACGGCGGCTTCCGGCACGCCGAGTGCGAGGGCCCGCTCCCGGTAGTGCACGGCTTCGCCGCGCGGCATCCGGTCGCGGGTGGTGGGGCTGGTCGAGCCGGTGAAGACGATGACGGGGGCCAGCCCGCGCAGATAGAACCTCGCCGCCGCGTCGGCCACTCCCAGGTCATGGCTCCCGAGCCCGACGATGACCGAGCAGGGGCGGGGGGTGTGGTGCATGAGGTGGTGATCCCACACCTGCCGGGCGTCCGACCAGGACTGGGTAGTGATCACGACTGCCTGACCTTCGTGTGTGCCGAGTCCGGTTGCCTGTGCCCCGACCTGGTGCCGCCGGAGGGTGACCGGTAACCACCCTGCTGATACGTCCGCCCCGGCCGCCGTGAGCACATCCGCGGCGGCCGGGGCGGCGGCGGTCGAAGCGTCGAGCAGCTCAGCCCGGCAGTCCCAACTCCCGCGCGATCAGCATCCGCTGGACCTCGCTCGTCCCCTCGCCGATCTCCAGGATCTTCGAGTCGCGCCACATCCGCGCCACCGGGTACTCGTTCATGAAGCCGTAGCCGCCGTGGATCTGCGTCGCCTCGCGGGCGTTGTCCACCGCGACCGTCGAGGAGTACAGCTTCGCGATCGCCGCCTCCTTCTTGAACGGCTCGCCCGCCACCAGTCGCGAGGCCGCGTCGCGCCAGCCCACGCGGGCCATGTGGGCGCGCATCTCCATGTCGGCGATCTTGAACTGGATCGCCTGGTTGGCGCCGATCGGCTTGCCGAAGGCGTGGCGTTCGGCCGCGTACTTCACCGACTCGTCCACGCAGCCCTGCGCCAGGCCCGTGGCCAGCGCCGAGATCGCCACCCGGCCCTCGTCCAGGATCCGGAGGAACTGCGCGTAGCCCCGGCCCTGTTCGCCCAGGAGGTTCGCCGCCGGGACGCGGACGTCCGTGAAGGACAGCTCGCGGGTGTCCGAGGCGTTCCAGCCGACCTTCGAGTAGGGGGCGGCGACCGTGAAGCCGGGGGTGCCGGACGGGACGATGATCGCGGAGATCAGCGGGCGGCCGTCCTCCTTGCGGCCCGTCACGGCGGTGACCGTGACCAACTCCGTGATGTCCGTGCCGGAGTTGGTGATGAAGCACTTCGAGCCGTTGATCACCCACTCGTTCGTCGCCTCGTCCAGCACCGCCGTCGTGCGCGTGCCGCCCGCGTCCGAGCCGCCGTCCGGCTCGGTCAGGCCGAACGCGCCCAGCGCCTCGCCCGCGCACAGCTTCGGCAGCCACTGGCGCTTCTGCTCCTCCGTGCCGAACAGGTGCAGCGGCATCGCGCCCAGCGAGACCCCGGCCTCCAGGGTGATCGCCACCGAGGAGTCGACCCGGGCCAGCTCCTCCAGGGCGATCCCGAGCGCCAGGTAGTCGCCGCCCATCCCGCCGTACTCCTCCGGGAACGGCAGCCCGAACAGGCCCATCCGGCCCATCTCGCGCACGATCTCGTACGGGAATTCATGGCGCTCGTAGAAGTCGCCGATCTTCGGCGCGACCACGTCGTGCGCGAACGCCTCGACCGTGCGGCGCAGTTCCTCGTGCTCGGCGGTCAGCCGGTGGTCCAAAGGCATGGGTTGCTCACTCCTTGTGGGAGGCGGAAGAAGGGGGCGGTGTCAGGGCGCGGACCGTGCGGGATGGGCTCGGTCGGCCCAGGTGTTCGGCCAGCCAGACGCTGGTGGCGGTCAGTTCGGCCAGGTCGACGCCCGTCTCGATGCCCAGGCCGTCGAGCATCCAGACCAGGTCCTCGGTCGCGAGGTTTCCCGTGGCGCTCTTCGCGTACGGACAGCCGCCCAGGCCGCCCGCCGAGGCGTCGACCGTGCTCACGCCGTGCTGGAGCGCCGCCAGCGTGTTCGACAGGGCCTGGCCGTACGTGTCGTGGAAGTGGACGCCGATCGACGGGGTGGGGACGCCGGCCTCGTTCAGCGCGGTCAGCAACGCCGTTACGTGGCCCGGCGTCGCCACCCCGATCGTGTCGCCCAGCGACAGCTCGTCGCAGCCCAGGTCCATCAGGGCCTTGGCCACCTTCACCACCTGCGCCACCGGCACCGCGCCTTCCCACGGGTCGCCGAAGCACATCGAGAGGTATCCGCGCACCTGGACCTTGTCCGCCTTCGCGCGGGCCACCACCGGCTCGAACATCGCCAGCGACTCGTCGACCGTACGGTTCAGATTGCGGGCCGCGAACGTCTCCGTCGCCGAGCCGAACACCGCGATCGACCGGGCCCCGAGCGCCAGCGCCCGGTCCAGTCCGCGTTCGTTCGGGACGAGGACCGGGAGGGAGACGTCACCCACGTCGGCGATCTCGCCGAGGAGCGGGAACAGCTGCTCCGCGTCCGCCAGTTGGGGCACCCACTTCGGGTGCACGAAGCTCGTCGCCTCGATGGTGGTCAGGCCGGCCACCGCCAGGCGGCGGATGAACTCCGCCTTCACCGGCGTCGGTACGGTCTCCTTCTCGTTCTGGAGGCCGTCGCGCGCGCCCACTTCGTGGATGCGGACCCGGGAGGGGAGGCCCGGGGCCGGGACCTTCATGGGGAGTCCCCGCGTGCTCATGAGTCCTCCCCGTCGGCGACCGGGACCACGACCGCCAGGATCTGGTCCATCGCCACCGTCGCGCCCGCCGTGACGTCCAGCTCGGTGACCGTCCCCGCGTGCGGCGCGGAGATCACGTGCTCCATCTTCATCGCCTCCACCACTAGCAGGCTCTGGCCCGCCTCGACCTCGTCGCCCACGGCCACCTTCACCACCGTGACCGTGCCCGGCATCGGGGCCGCCAGCGTGTCCGCCCCGCCGCGGCCCGCCCCGCTCAGGGACGCCTCCACCGGGTCGTGGTCCTGGACGTGCCAGGTGTCGCCGTCCCGGCCGAGCCAGTCGCCGGAGCGGTGGAAGTGGCCCACCGTGCCGTTCAGTTCGACCGTCACCCGGTCGGCTGTGACCGTCGCGCCGGGCGATGCCTCGTACGTCACCGGGTCCGTGCCCGACACCCGCAGCGGGAACGCCAGCGGCTCCCGCACGCCCCCCGTACGCCACCCGCTCGGCACCGAGAACGGGTCCGTCCAGCCGCCCGCGTCCGGCCGGGGCTCCAGCGCCTCCCGGCGGACCGCCGCAGCCGCCGCGTACACCTCGTCCGGAACCCCGTCCGGCACCAGGCCCTCCGCCTCGCGCTCCACCAACCCCGTGTCCAGGTTCCCGGACACCACATCCGGGTGGGCCAACAGGCGGCGCAGGAAGCCCGCGTTGGTCGGGACGCCCAGGATCACCGTGTCCGCGAGGGCCGCCCGCAGCTTGCGGATGGCCGTCGCGCGGTCGGGGCCGTACGCGATGACCTTCGACAGCATCGGGTCGTACAGGCTGCCCACCGGCACGCCCTCGCTGAGCCCCGAGTCCGTCCGCACCCCGCCGCCCTGCGGCTCGCGCAGCGCCAGCACCGTACCGCCGGAAGGCAGAAAGCCGCGGGACGGGTCCTCGGCGCAGACCCTCGCCTCGATCGCCCAGCCGGTGAGGGTGATGTCCTGCTGGGTGTACGGGAGTCGCTCGCCCGCCGCCACCCGCAGCTGCCACTCCACCAGGTCCAGGCCGGTGATCAGCTCGGTCACCGGGTGCTCGACCTGGAGGCGGGTGTTCATCTCCATGAAGTAGTACGAGGACGGGTCGTTGCCCGGGACGATGAACTCCACCGTGCCCGCGCCGACATAGCCGCAGCTGCGCGCCGCCTGGACTGCTGCCTCGCCCATCGCCGCCCGGGTGTCCGCGTCCAGCAGGACGCTCGGGGCCTCCTCGATGATCTTCTGGTGGCGGCGCTGGAGCGAGCACTCGCGCTCGCCCAGGTGGACCACGTTGCCGTGGGCGTCGGCCAGCACCTGGATCTCGATGTGGCGCGGGCGGTCGATCCACCGCTCGACGAGGAGCGTGTCGTCGCCGAAGGAGGCACGGGCCTCCCGTCGCGCCGCCGCGATCTCCTCGCCCAGCGCCGCCGCGTCGCGGACCAGGCGCATGCCCTTGCCGCCGCCGCCCGCGGAGGGCTTCAGCAGGACCGGGGTGCCGATCTCCCGTGCCGCTTCCTCCAGTTGGGCGTCCGTGAGGCCGCTGCCGGAGGAGCCGGGCACGACCGGGACCCCGGCCGCCGCGACCGTCTCCTTCGCCCGGATCTTGTCGCCCATGAGCGAGATCGCGGAGGCGGGCGGGCCGATGAAGGCCAGCCCGGCGTCCGTACAGGCGGCGGCGAACTCGGCGTTCTCCGCCAGGAATCCGTAGCCGGGGTGGACGGCCTGCGCGCCCGTGCGGCGGGCCGCCTCCAGGAGCGCCGGCACGTTCAGATAGCTCTCCGACGCGGGCGGCGGGCCGATCCGTACCGCCGTGTCCGCCTCCCGTACATGCCGGGCGTCCGCGTCCGCGTCGCTGAAGACCGCGACCGAGCGCACCCCCTGCTCCCGCAGGGTCCGGATCACCCGGACCGCGATCTCGCCGCGGTTGGCGACCAGAACGGTGTCGAACATCGTCATCTGTTCCTCACATCCGGAAGACGCCGAAGCCGGGACCGGCCGGGTCCTTCTGGGGCAGCGGGGCATTGGCGCAGGCCGTGAGGGCGAGGCCCAGCACCTGGCGGGTGTCCACGGGGTCGATCACGCCGTCGTCCCAGAGCCGGGCGGTGGCGTAGTACGCGTTGCCCTGGGTCTCGTACTGTGCGCGGATCGGGGCCTTGAACGTTTCTTCGTCCTCGGCGCTCCAGTCGTCGCCGAGCTGGTCGCGCTTGACGGTGGCCAGGACGGAGGCCGCCTGCTCGCCGCCCATGACGGAGATCTTGGCGTTCGGCCACATCCACAGGAAGCGGGGGCTGTAGGCCCGGCCGCACATGGAGTAGTTGCCCGCGCCGTACGAACCGCCGACCACGACCGTCAGCTTCGGCACCCGGGTGCAGGCCACCGCCGTGACCATCTTCGCGCCGTGCTTGGCGATGCCGCCCGCCTCGTAGTCCCGGCCGACCATGAAGCCGGAGATGTTCTGCAGGAAGACGAGCGGGATGCCGCGCTGGTCGCACAGCTCGATGAAGTGCGCGCCCTTCTGGGCCGACTCGGAGAACAGGATGCCGTTGTTCGCGACGATCCCGACCGGGTGGCCGTGGATCCGGGCGAAGCCGGTGATCAGGGTCTGGCCGTACTCCGCCTTGAACTCCTGGAAGCGGGAGCCGTCCACGACGCGTGCGATCACTTCGCGTACGTCGTAGGGGGTGCGGGAGTCCACCGGGACCGCCCCGTACAGCCCCGCCGGGTCCACCTTCGGCTCCTCGGCCGGCTCGACCGACCAGGGCAGCGGGGCCCGGTCCGGGAGGGTCGCGACGATGTTGCGGACGATCCGCAGCGCGTGCGCGTCGTCCTCCGCGAGATGGTCGGTGACCCCCGACGTACGGGAGTGGACCTCGCCGCCGCCCAGCTCCTCCGCCGTGACCACCTCACCGGTGGCGGCCTTCACCAGCGGTGGGCCGCCGAGGAAGATCGTGCCCTGGTTGCGGACGATGACGGCCTCGTCGCTCATCGCCGGGACGTACGCCCCGCCCGCCGTGCAGGAGCCCAGCACCGCCGCGATCTGCGGAATACCCGCCCCCGACATCCGGGCCTGGTTGTAGAAGATCCGCCCGAAGTGGTCCCGGTCGGGGAAGACCTCGTCCTGCATCGGCAGGAACGCGCCGCCCGAGTCGACCAGATAGAGGCAGGGGAGCCGGTTCTCCAGGGCCACCTCCTGCGCGCGCAGGTGCTTCTTCACGGTCATCGGGTAGTACGTGCCGCCCTTGACGGTCGCGTCATTGGCGACGATCACGCACTCCCGGCCGCTGACCCGCCCGATCCCGGCGATCACCCCGGCCGCCGGGGCCGCGCCCCCGTACAGCCCCTCGGCCGCCAGCGGGGCCAGCTCCAGGAACGGCGAGCCCGGGTCGAGAAGGGTGTCCACCCGGTCCCGGGGGAGCAGCTTGCCGCGCGCCTCGTGGCGGGCCCGCGCCTTCTCACCCCCGCCCAGCCGTGCCGTGGCGAGCCGCGTCGCCAGCTCGTCGGAGAGCGCGCGATGAGCCGCCTCGTTGGCCTGCCAGGCCTCCGAGGCGGGATCGGCCGCGCTCGCCAGGACCGGTGCCTGCTGCATCGTGTCGAGCCCCCTTGCCCGTACCGCAGTAGTGAAATGGCGTTGACGTGCTGTTAATGAGCGTTAACGCGTTTCCCTCAGGTTAACGAGCGCTAACGACCCTGTCTAGAATGAATCCTCATGAGCACCCATGCCGCCGCCCGCGTCGCGGCTCCCACCCGCCGCGAGCAGATCCTCCGGGAGGCCGCCCGCCTCTTCGCCGAGCGCGGCTTCCACGGTGTCGGCGTCGACGAGATAGGCGCCGCCGTCGGGATCAGCGGCCCCGGCCTCTACCGCCACTTCCCCGGCAAGGACGCGATGCTCGCCGAGCTTCTGGTGGGCATCAGCGAACGGCTGCTGGAGGGCGGACGGCTGCGGGTCACGGAGGACGCCGCCCGGGGCGACGGCTCCCCGGAGGCGCTGTTGGACGCGCTCATCGAGGGCCATATCGACTTCGCCCTCGACGACCGCCCCCTGATCACCCTCCACGACCGCGAGCTGGACCGGCTGCGCGACACGGACCGCAAGCGGGTGCGCCGGCTTCAGCGCGAGTACGTCGAGGTCTGGGTCGGCGTCGTCCGCGCCCTGTATCCGGGGCTGGCCGAGAACCGGGCCCGCGTCACCGTGCACGCCGTCTTCGGCCTGCTGAACTCCACCCCGCACCTGGCCCGCCCGGAGGCCCTGCCCGGCCGCGCGGCGACCGCCGCCCTGCTGCACCGGCTGGCCCGGGGCGCCTTCGCCGCCGCAGAGCCTTCCTGACCGGCCCGACCGGCCCGACCGGCCCGACCGGCCTGACCGGCCCGACCGGCCTGCCCCTCTTGGTCGTCCGGCCCTCCTGGTCAGCCTGACCCGCGTGGCTCTCCTGACCGGCAGTTCCCTCTCCTGGGCAACCCCGGACGGGGTACTGACGTCTGTCCGGTCGGCACGCAACGCATCGGGGAATCGGGGAGTCGCATCATGGCCGTCTCGCTGGGCGAAGAGATCATGCTGCTGTCGCTGGACGACGCGACCGGCGCGGCGAAGGGGGAGACCGCGGCCCGCTGGGGCGTGGCGGCGGGCATGCTCCTGGAGCTGGTCATGGCGGGCCGGGCCACGGTGAAGGGCGGCCGCGTCGAGGTCTTCGACCCGTCCCCGACGGGCGACCCGCTGCTGGACGGCCGGCTCGACCGGCTGGCGCGCTGGGTCCATGCGACGGCCAGCAGCCGCAAGGTGACCGACTGGCTGACCCGGGAACACGCCAAGGGCTCGCAGGACGTCGTGGCGAGCCTCTGCGCCCGCGGCCTGGTGACCGAGGAGCGGCACCGGGCCCTCGGCGTCTTCCCGGTGCGCCGCTACCCGGAGGCGGACGGAACCGTCGAACGCGAGCTGCGCGCCCGGCTGGCCGCCGTGGTGCTGCACGGCGCCGAGCCGGACGCCCGCACCACCGCGCTCGTCGCCCTGCTGCACACCACGGGCATGCACCCGCAGACGTTCCCCGGCCTGCCGAAGAAGCAGGTCGCCCCGCGCATGGCCCGGATCGCCGAGGGCCACTGGGCGGGCGTGAGCGTGCGCGAGGCGATCCACAACCTTCAGGCGGCGATCTCCGCGGTGACCGTGGTGACGGTCCTCACCGTGGTGTCGTAGGGCCGCCCCCCCCGCCGCCTGCTGTCGTGGTCAGGCCGCCGCCGCCGTCGTCAGGCCGCCGCCGTCAGGTTCCGCTGCGCCCAGGTGGCGAACGACGTCACCGGAATCCCGAGCTCCGCGGCGAGTTCGGGGTGGGCCGGCTGCGTGATGGCGTTGCTCCACAGGTGACCGGCGCCCCAGGCCGGCATGCCCGCCGCGAGCGCCTCGTCGAGGTCCATCGACGGAGCCTTCAGCGGTACGCCCCACGCGGCGGACAGCACCCCGGCCACCTGCTCCATCGTGAGCCGGTCGCCCGCGAGTTCCAGCTCCACCGCGTGGAAGCGGTCGGGCTCCCGCACGGCATGGGCGACGGCCGCGCCGATGTCCTCGGCCGCCACCAGCGCCAGCGTCGTGTCCGGCCGGACGACCGTCGCCAGACCGCCTTCGGGCCCGTCGGGCGCCAGCTGGGGCAGGTTCTCCATGAAGAACGCGGGCTTGACCACGAACCAGCGGGCGAAGCCCGCCCCGCGCACCGCCTCCAGGATCGCCTGCTTGGTGTCGAAGTACGGCTCCATCGCCGCCCAGCGGCCCTCCGCCCAGCCCGGGGTCTCCGTGTGCCGCCCCACCCCGCTGGTCGAGGACTGGACGAACTGGGGCACGTCCGCGGCCCGCGCCGCCTCGACGAGGTTCGTCGCCTGCGCGAGCTCCCCGGCGAAGTCGACGCCGGCTTCGCTCATCGGCGGCATCTGCACCGAGAACACGGCACGGACGCCCGCGCAGGCGGGGTCCAGCGAGGACCGGACGGAGAGGTCGCCGGTCACCAGCTCGGCGCCCAGCGCCTCGACGTCCTTCGCGCGCCGCGCCAGCGGGTCGCGCACCAGGGCGCGGACCGGCACACCGGCGGCCAGCAGGGCCCGGGCGGTGGCCCCGCCCTGGCGTCCGGTGGCGCCGGTGACCAGTACGGGGGCGGATCGTGGTGCCATGGCGGTGTCTCCTCGGGGATCGGCGGCAGGACCGCGAAACACAAAACGGCGGGGCCCGCCGTTTTGCCTTGGTTACGATATGGCGGGGCCCACCACTTAGCAACTGGAGAGAGAACGTGACCGGTCAGCGCTCGGACGCCCGCCGCAACTACAGCCGCATCCTGGCCGTGGCCGAGGCGGAGGTCGCCCAGCACGGCGCGGCGGCGTCCCTCGAACAGGTCGCCCGCACCGCGGGCGTCGGCTCCGCCACCGTGCGCCGTCATTTCCCCACCCGTCAGGCCCTGCTCGAAGCCGTCTTCCAGGAGCGCATCCAGGCCCTCTGCGCCCGCGCGGAGCAGCTGGTCGGGGCCGACGACAGCCGGGCCGCCCTGCTGGAATGGCTGCACGACTTCGTCGCGTACGCCGTCTCCGCCCGGGGCCTCGCGGACGCCCTGACCTACGAACCGCCCACCGACGTACCGGCCGACGCCGACGCCCCGCACTCCTGCGGCGCGGTGCTGGAGGACGCGGCCACCCCGCTGCTCCACCGCGCCCAGCGTGACGGGGCGGTCGGGCCGGGCGTCACCTTCCACGACCTGATCACCCTCGTCGCCGGCATCGCCCTGGCCACCGAGCACCACGCCGAACCGTCGGTCCAGGCCGACCGCCTCTTCACCCTCGCCGTCGAAGGCCTCAGCCCGAGCCCGGCCCCGAGCCCGACCCCCTGACCGGGCCCGAGCCCGACCCTCTGACCGGGCCCGATGCCGATGACGATGCCGACCCGGGGTCCGACGCCCTGACCGAGACGGTGACGTGGTCGACCCGCATCGGGTGGCCGGGCTCGGTCGCGGGGCCCGCCGTCGCGCCGTCGGCCAGCGGCAGCTTGCCGCCGATCGCCACGTTCAGGATCAGGAACACCCCGTGGTCCACGGCCCGCTTCCAGGTCCCCGCGTCCATCGCGTCGGCCCGCACCCGGTGGTACACCCGGTCGTCCCGGTACCAGCGGACCTCCTCCGCGCCGGGGGAGAGGTCGACCTCGACGGCGTACGTGTGGAACGTCGTACGGCAGTCCGCGCACGCCTGCGGACCCGACGTCAGCCCCACCGGCTCCTCGCACGGGCCGCCGTCCAGGACCCCGCAGTGCATCGAACCGAACACACTGTCCCGGCCGTTGACGGACTCCATCACGTCCAGCTCGCCGACGCCCGGCCATCCGGTGTACCCGTCGCGCAGCGAGCCGCCCAGGGTCCAGAACGCGGGCCAGTAGCCCGCCGCCTTCGGCCCGGTCACGTCCGGCAGCGCGATGGACGCCTCGATCCGCAGCACTCCGCCGGGCGGCGGCGCGAAGTCGGAACGTACGGTCGTGATCCGGCCCGAACTCCACCGACCGTCCTTCCGGGTGGGGACGATCTCCAGGACGCCCCGGCCGTCCAGGCGCACGTTGCCGGTCGAGTCGGTCATGGTCTCGATCTCGCCGGTGCCCCACTGCGGAGCCGGGCAGCCGGGGTAGCAAGTTCCCAGGTCGTACTGCCAGTTCGCGGGAGACGGGCGGCTGCCCTTCGGTCCGTCGAAGTCGTCCCGCAGCAGCTCGGCCCAGCCGTCTTTCCCGGGCGCGGCGGGAGCCGCGGGTGTCGTGGCCGCGGGCAGTGCGCCCGACTCCGTCAGCAGCCGCTCCAGCCGGGGGGCCAGCACGATGGCCGCCACGTTCGTCAGATGGGCGTCGTCGCGGTAGAGCAGGATCCGGTCCCGTACCGCGGGGCAGGTCGGGCCGTCGCCCGGGCACAGCACCGGGTTCACGCCGACGGACCGCACGCCCGGCACCGCGCCCGCCGCGATCCGCCGCGCCAGCGGGTCGGCCGGAAGCGCGTCGGCCCGGCCGAACGCGCAGGCGGCCGCGTCGTCCGGAGCGCCGGAGACACACGCCGGGATGTCCGTTCCCGGTACGGGGGTGTCCTCGAGGTACACGATCGGGGCGCCGATCGCCCGCAGCGGCTCCAGCGTCTTCTCCCAGGCGGCGGTCAGGGCCTTCTCGTCGGCGGTGTACCGGTTGAGCGAGGCGATCACGATGAGCCGGGGCGTGGGCCCCGTACGCAGCCGGCCCAGGGCGTCGGCCCGCCAGCTGTCGCACTCCCGGTAGACGCGCCCCAACTGGGGGTTCTTCACCGTCAGTTCCGGCAACGGGCAGCCCTGCTTCACCAGTTCCTGGAGCGCCCAGCCGCGCCGGGAGGCCAGCGAGAGCAGCGGGGAGAACCACTGGCCTGCGTGCGAGTCGCCGAGCAGCACGACGCGGTCGGGGCTGTCGACCGCGCCGAACAGGCACTCCGGGCTGCGGGTCACCGCCGGGGCGACCTGGCAGGCCCCGTCCGGCGGGAAGTCCTTGCGCGCCTGGGCCGGGCCCGGCACCGGCGGACCGTCCGCGAGCGGGGAGCCGTCGGCGCGGGCGAGCAGCGAGGGCCCGGCGGCCGCGCCCGGCGGGAGGCCCTTGACGTCGACCGGGGTGGCCGGGCCCAGCAGTTGGAGGGTGGTGGTGCCGACGACGAGCGCGAGCACGACCGGCAGGACGATGGCCGAGATCCCCACCGCCAGCCCCCGGCGCGGGAGTTCGGAGACCGTACGGCTGCGGCGCAGCGGCTGCTCGACCCAGCGCATGGTGGCGAGGGCGGGCAGTACGGCGGCCAGCGTCAGCGCCGTCTTCGCGGGCCAGTCGAGCGCCCCGAGCCGCGCCTCGGCGAGGACGAGCACCGGCCAGTGCCACAGATAGAGGGTGTAGGAGAGCCGCCCGACCGCCCGAGGCGCCCGCCCCGCCAGCAACCGCCCGACACCGTGGGCCCCTTGGGCATCGCGCTCGCCCCGGCCCGGGATCGCGGCGAGGATGACGGCGGCCGTGCCCAGGGTCGGCACGAGCGCCGCGTATCCGGGGTACGGGGTCGACGCGTCGTACGCCACGACGCACCCCACGATCGCCGCCGCACCCGCCCACCCGCACACCAGCCGCAGCGGGCGCGGCCCGCGCAGCAGATGCCAGGGCAGCAGCGCCAGCAGCGCGCCGACGGCGAACTGCCAGACCCGCGAAGGTGTTCCGAGGTACGCGAGCGAGACGGAGTCCCGCGTCCAGTGCAGCGACAGCGCGAACGAGGCGACGGCCACGGCGGCGGTGGCGAGCGCCACGACCGCGCGCACGGCCCGCCCCCGGCGGACCGCGCGGGCGGCGACCAGCACGGTCACCGCCAGCAGCGGGGCCCAGAACAGGTAGAACTGCTCCTCGACGGCGAGCGACCAGAAGTGCAGCAGCGGACTCTGGTCGTGCCCGGCGGCGAGGTAGTCGGTCTGCTGGGAGATGAACCGCCAGTTGGCGACCGACAGCGCTGCGGCGAGGACGTCGTGCTCCAGGTCGGCGCGGAGCAGCGGTACGGTCAGCCACGCCCCGGCGACCGCGACCGCCGCGAGGACGACGGCGGCGGAGGGCAGCAGTCGGCGGGCCCGGCGGGAGAAGAAGTCGCCGAGCCGGATCCGGCCGGTGGTGATCGCCTCCCGGACCAGCAGCCCGGTGATCAGGTAGCCGGAGATGACGAAGAAGACGTCCACGCCGACGAAGCCGCCCGCCGCCCCCGGTATCTGGGCGTGGAAGGCGAGGACCGCGAGGACGGCGACCGCGCGCAGCCCTTCGATGTCGGGCCGGAACGTGGACCGGTGCGGACTGGGCCCGGACTCGTCGCCTGGGCGCGGGGGTGTGGCGGGCGGGGCGGCGGATCGCTTGCGGCGCGGGCTGTGGGCAAGGAGGAAGGGCATCGGGTGGCGCCTTTCGGAACGGCTCAACTCAGCCACGGGAGCATCGGGTTGACCCACCCGGAGGCGATCAGACCGGTCAGCAGGAGGACGGCGGAGGCGGCGAGGGCCTCGGGCCAGCGGCGGGGCAGCATGCCCGTACGACCCCGGGCCCGGGACCTGGCTTCGGCGAGAGGCTTCCCGGCCCCGGCGGACGGGCGCAGCTCGGTCGACAGGTCCCGGATCAGAGGCACGTTGATCTGCAACTGGACCAGGAGATAGAGGCCGAGGCCCCAGTTGGGCTCCCAGCCGTTACGGGCCACGGCCAGCGCGAGGCCACCGGCGGCGGCCCCGTTGGACAGGACCAGCCAGACCAGCGAGACGCCCACCACCCGGCGGGCCATCGAACCCGAACTCCCGCTGCTCCGGGGCCCCTTGTTTTGCGCCCCCGTGGGCACCCAGGCGGCGCTGCGGCCGCGCAGGGTGTGCCAGAAGGCGGTGGCGGCGGCCACGCTGGTGAGGACGTTGGCCCGGATCACCTCCACCCGCCAGCGGGTCCGGCTGATCCGGGGCAGCAGCACATGCCACAGCCACAGCGGCGCGAGCAGCGGCAGGACGTGCCAGGGCCGGACGTGGTCCGGGTACCAGAACATCATCACCAGCGGCGGCAGCGGCGCGGCGAAGGTGTTCACGGCCGTGGTCAGGTAGCCGACGACGCCTTCGTAGAAGCAGAGCCGCATCCGCCAGGGCGCGCCCATCCGCTGGAGGACCGGGGTGCCGAGGAGGTGCAGGTTGCCCATCGCCCACCGGTACTGCTGGTTGACGAACGAGGTGACGGTGTCCGGCGAGGTGCCCTTGGCGACCAGGACGGGGACGTACTGGGTGCGGAACCCCCGCTCGTGCAGGGCGAGCCCGGTGTACAGGTCCTCGCTGTGGTCGAGCCGGGCGAAGCCGCCCGCCAGGTCGATCGCGGCGCGCCGGTAGACGGCGTTGCTGCCGCAGCAGATCGCGGCGTCGCTGGCGTCCCGCGAGGGCTGGATCCAGCGGAAGAACCACTCCTGCGCGGCCCCGGCGGCGCGCTGGATCCAGTCCATGCCCGCGTCGGTGTCGAAGCACTGCGGGCTCTGCACGATGCCGACGGCGGGGTCCGCGAGATACGGGACCAGATGGCGCAGGAAGTCCGGCCGGGGCGCGAAGTCCGCGTCCAGGATCGCGATGAACTCGGCATCGGACAGGGCGAGGGCGTGGTTGAGGTTCCCGGCCTTCTTCAGGCGCCCCCGGTCGGGGCGTACGACGTACCGGTAGCCGTGCTCGGCCGCCAGGGCCGCCACCTCGGCCCGGTCGGCGTCGTCCAGCACCCAGACGGTGAGCGCGTCGGGCCAGTCGAGGGCGGCGACCGCGCGGTAGGCGTTGGCGAGGACGGGGAGGGGCTCGCCGCAGGTCGGCAGATAGAGGTCCACGCCCGGCAGCGCGGCGGGCCGCCAGGCGCGGACGAGCACCTCGTGCGAGGCCCGGGTCAGCCGGCGCTGCCGCAGGCTGTTCACGGAGGACAGCAGCAGGGCCACCACGTTCAGCCCGAGGACCGCGAGGAACGCCCACAGCGCCGGGGTCCGCAGCGCGAACGTGAACATCGTCGCCGCCGTGAACACGAAGGCCAGCGAGCTGCTCACCAGCACCCACCGGCGTTGCGGCCCGAAGTACCAGTAGAGCTCGTCGTCGGACGGAGGTTGCGGAAGGTGATGCACGGTCATAAAGCCCCCCACGGCTGCGTATGTGCCCGTTTTCTGTGCTCGTTCCCGATGGCCCACCCTACTGTCAGAGGTATAGACCACTTGCCCGAGAGGGCCGCAACGGACGGAATGAGACAACGGATTGGCGCGACTCGATTGGTCCAGACCTCTGGGCGATTCCATTCGAGCCCGGCACCCGCCCGACGGGGGAAGAAGCAGGTCACGCGAGGGTGAACAGTCCCGGAAGACTTGCCGGGCCGGACGCGGACCGGGCGCGGACCGCACGCCGGGGCCGGAAGCCGGAGGCAGCGGGGACCGGCCGCTGACCGGCCGCTGACCGCACGCCCGCCGGGCCCCGGGCCGTCCGCCGGTCGGGACACCGGGCACGCCCCGCACACCGGACGGCACAATGGGTCCATGCCGATACCCAGCCGCGCCGCCCTCGTCGACCACCTCGTCCGTACGCGTATCGCGGGGGACGTCGCCACACCACGCGACAACAACCTCTCCCACTACCGCAAGCTCGCCAACGGCGACCGCCACTACTGGCTGGGCCTGGAGCTCGGCGACCGCTGGACCGACGAGCAGGACGTGCTCGCCGTGATGGCCGAGCGCTGCGGCGTCAACGACGACCCCGCGCACCGGCAGGGCCAGGACACCATCGACCCCGAGCTGACGGTGGACGCCCTGGAGCGGATGGCGGCCCGGCTGCGCAAGGCCGCCGACGGCCGCGAGCGCGTCCTGTTCGCCACCGGGCACCCCGGCGGCCTGCTGGACGTGCACCGGCAGACGGCGGACGCGCTGCGCCGCGCGGGCTGCGAGATCGTCCGCATCCCGTCCGGGCTGATGGCGGACGAGGGCATGGTCTTCCAGTTCGCCGACGTCGCGATGCTGGAACGCGGGGCGACCCTCTGGCACACCCACTCCCCGGCCCCGATGGCCGCCATCCTGGACGCCATGGCCCACCTGGGCCGCCCGCTGCCCGATCTGGTCGTCGCCGACCACGGCTGGGCGGGCTGCGCGGGGCAGCGGGGGCTGGACGCGATCGGTTACGCGGACTGCAACGACCCGGCCCTCTTCCTCGGCGAGTCGGAGGGCACCCTCCAGGTCACGGTCCCGCTGGACGACCACGTCACCGACCCGCGCTTCTACGACCCGATGACGGACTACCTGCTGCACGCGGCGGGGCTGCTGGAGGAGGAGGCGGCGGAGCCGGTCGCCGAGGAGCCGGCCGCGTAGGCGCCGCGGGCCGGCGATGAGTTTCGGGCCCGCCGGGTGTCTGCACTGACATCGACGCAGAGCCGAGCGCAGGTGAGGGGCAGGCCATGAAATTCAGCACGACGATGTTCCAGACCGGGAACAACACCGGCATCGAGGTGCCGGAGGCCGTGGTCGAAGCCCTCGGCGCGGGCAGGCGCCCACCGGTGAACGTCACGGTGAACGGTTACGCGTACCGCTCGACGATCGCCCCGATGGGCGGCCGGTACCTCATCCCGTTCAGCTCCGACAAGCGCAAGGAGACCGGCATCGGCGGCGGCGACGCCATCGAGGTGGAGCTGACCCTCGACACCGCGCCGCGCACGGTCGAGCCGCCCGAGGACCTCGCGGCGGCGCTGGCGGCGGCCCCCGGGGCGGCGGAGGCGTTCGCCGCGCTCCCGCCCAGCCGCCAGAAGGCGCACGTCACCTCGATCGAGGGCGCGAAGGCGCGGGAGACCCGGGAGCGGCGGATCGCGAAGACGGTGGCGGAGCTGACGCCGTGAGCCCGTGAAGCCCTCGCGTCCCGGGCGTCAGCGGCCGGGGTACCGCAGCCGCTGCGCCCGCCCCGGCGTCGGGTCCAGATACACCCGCCGGACCGACGGGAACCGCTCGCGCAACTGCGCCTCCGCCTCGTCGCAGGCCCACTCGACCTCCGCGGCGGTGGCCATGTCCCGGAAGTCGATCTTCGCGGCGATCAGGATCTCGTCCGGCCCCTGGATCAGCGTGGTCAGCTCCAGTACGTCCACGATGTGCGGCACCGACAGCAGCTCCTCGCGCACCCCGGCCCGCACCGCCGGCGGCAGCGGCCGACCGATCAGCAGTTGCGCGTTGGAGCGGCCCAGCACCCACGCCACGTACACCAGCAGCAGCCCGATCAGGCAGGACGCGATCCCGTCCCAGACCCCCGAGCCGGAGAGCTGCCCGCCCAGCAGACCGCCCGCCGCCAGCAGCAGCCCGATCAGGGCCGCCGAGTCCTCCATGACGACGGCCTTCACCGCCGTGTCCGGGGTGTGCCGCAGGTAGTACGTGTCCGGCACCCGCAGCCGTGACGCCTCGCGCCGCACCTGTTTGACCCCGGTGCGCAGCGAGTAGCCCTCCAGCAGGAAGGCGACGCCGAGGACGAGGTAGGAGACGAGCGGATCGCCCAGCTCCTCGCCCGCGACCAGCGTGTGCACCCCGTCGTAGATGGAGAAGACGGCCCCGCCGACGAAGGTGGCGATGGAGGCGAGCATCGCCCAGATGTAGCGCTCGGGGCCGTAACCGAGCGGGTGGTCCTCGTCGGCCGGCTTCTCGCTCCGCTTGAGCGCGGTGAGGAGCATGACCTCGGTGACGGTGTCGGCGACCGAGTGGGCCGCCTCGGAGAGCATCGCGCTGGAGCCGCTGATCAGCCCGGCGACGGCCTTCGCCACGGCGATGCCGAGGTTGGCGACGGCCGCCACGATCACCGTGAAAGTGGACTCCCCGCCATCAGTTTCACTGCCCGCTTCCGCGTCATTCATGGTGGGGAGTATGTCCGAAATGACACCTCAGATGGTGCTCATCCCCGGGGACGCGTCATCCTCGGGGGACGCGAACCACGCCTTCCTGGATGACCGTGATCGCGAGGCGTCCGTCGGCGGTGTAGATACGGGCCTGGCCCAGCCCCCGGCCGCCGGAGGCCGACGGGGACTCCTGGTCGTACAGCAGCCACTCGTCCGCCCGGAACGGCCGGTGGAACCACATCGCGTGGTCCAGGCTCGCGCCGACCACGTCCCCCACCGCCCAGCCGCCCCGCCCGTGGGCGAGCAGCACCGAGTCGAGCAGGGTCATGTCGGAGACGTACGTGGCCAGGCAGACGTGCAGCAGCGGGTCGTCGGCGAGCTTGCCGTTCGTCCGGAACCACACCTGCGATCGGGGTTCGCGCGCTTCGCCCACCGTTGCGAACGGCGGCTCGTCCACGTACCGCAGGTCCACCGCCGCCCGCGCCTCGATCAGCCGGTCCACGACCCCCGGATCGCTGAAGCGGTCCGCGTACCGGGGCAGCATCTCGGCGGCCGTCGGCAGGGTCTCCGGGTCCGGGGCGGCGGGCATGGGCGCCTGGTGCTCCATGCCCTCCTCGTACGTCTGGAAGGACGCGGAGAGGTGGAAGATCGGCTGCCCGTGCTGGACGGCGACGACGCGGCGGGTGGTGAAGGACCGCCCGTCGCGGATCCGGTCGACGCTGTAGACGATCGGCGCGCCCGGGTCGCCGGCCCGCAGGAAGTACGAGTGGAGGGAATGGGCGGCCCGGTCGGCCGGGACGGTGCGGCCCGCGGCGACGAGCGCCTGGGCCGCGACCTGGCCGCCGAACACCCGGGGCACGAGCGAGCTGCGGCTCACGCCCCGGAAGATGTCCCGCTCGATCTGCTCCAGGTCGAGCAGGTGGAGCAGATCGAGCAGAGGATCGGGACTCTCGTTCATGGAGGGAACGTAACCCCTTACAGGCCCATGGACTTGGCGATGATCGACTTCATGACCTCGCTGGTGCCGCCGTAGATGCGGTTGACGCGGTTGTCCGCGTACAGGCGGGCGATCGGGTACTCGTTCATGAAGCCGTAGCCGCCGTGCAGCTGGAGGCAGCGGTCGATGACGCGGTGGGCGACCTCGGTGCAGAACAGCTTCGCGGAGGCGGCCTCCGCCGCTGTCAGCTCACCGGCGTCCAGGGCCTCCAGCGCGCGGTCGGCGACGGCCTGGGCCGCGTCCACCTCGGCCTGGCAGGCGGCCAGCTCGAACTTGGTGTTCTGGAAGGAGGCGACGGTCTTGCCGAAGACCGTGCGGTCCTGCACATACTCCTTGGCGAACCGGACGGCGGCCGCGGCCTGGGCGTACGCGCCGAAGGCGATGCCCCAGCGCTCGGAGGCCAGGTTGGTGCCGAGGTAGCCGAAGCCCTTGTTCTCCTCGCCCATGAGGTCCTCGACCGGGACCTTGACGTCGACGAACGCCAACTCGGCGGTGTCGGAGACCCGCAGGCCCAGCTTGTCGAGCTTCCGGCCGACCGAGTAGCCCTCGGACTTGGTGTCGACGGTGAAGAGGGAGATGCCGAAGCGGCGGTCGTCCTCGCGCGGGGCGGCGGTGCGGGCGCAGACGATCACGCGGTCGGCGTGGACGCCGCCGGTGATGAAGGTCTTGGACCCGTTGAGGACGTAGTGCGTGCCGTCCTCGGAGAGCTTGGCGGTGGTCTTCATGCCCGCGACGTCGGAGCCGGTGCCCGGCTCGGTCATCGCGAGGGCCCACATCTCCTCGCCGCTCGCGAACTTCGGCAGCCAGCGCTTCTTCTGCTCGTCGGTGGCCAGCATCTTGATGTACGGGAGGCCGAGCAGCGTGTGCACGCCGGATCCGCCGAAGGAGACGCCCGCACGGGCGGTCTCCTCGTAGATCACGGCCTCGTACTTGTGCGAGTCGATGCCCGCGCCGCCGTACTCCTCGTCGACCTCGATGCCGAAGATGCCCAGCTCGCCCAGCTTGAGGTAGAAGTCGCGCGGCGCCTGGCCCGCGGCGAACCACTCGTCGTAGACCGGCACGACCTCGGCCGCGATGAAGGCGCGGATGGTCTCCCGGAACGCCTCGTGGTCCTCGTTGAATACCGTACGGCGCACGGGATGCCTCCTAGGTCGGCAGTCGATTCGCGGAAACTCGCGGAAATTCACAGAACATGGCTAAGCGCTTGCTCAGACTTCCTTCGAAGTTACCCGCCGGTTGCAGTCGCTGTCCAGGGTGATGCTCGGCACCCGGGGCGATTGTCAGTGGTGTGGGGCACTATCGGAACGACGGCGAACGACGGCGCGCGAACGACGGCGCGCGGACCGCACCGGGGGAGCACCATGACGATCACGTTCGAGGACGCGGACCCGGAGAAGCTGATCGCCGAGCGCGAGTGGTGAGCGGTTCGTCGACCGGTTCGGTGACCGGGTTCCGGATGACGGGCCGGACGTCGGCGGCCGTGGGAGGGTGCGGGAGGAAGGTGCGGGGAGGAAGGTGAGGGAGTGAGGCTGGAGGACCTGGCCCGGCTGCGCCGGGCCCGCGACCGCATGGACCGCGAGTACGCCGAACCGCTCGACGTCCCCTCGCTGGCCCGCGACGCGCTGATGTCACCCGGCCACTTCTCCCGCAGCTTCCGCGCCGCCTTCGGCGAGACCCCGTACAGCTATCTCATGACCCGCCGCATCGAGCGGGCCAAGGCCCTGCTGCGCCGGGGCGACCTGTCGGTCACGGACGTCTGCTTCGCCGTCGGCTGTACGTCGCTGGGCTCGTTCAGCTCCCGCTTCACGGAGCTGGTCGGCGAGACCCCGAGCGCCTACCGGGCCCGCCCCCATGACGCGGGCGAGACCATCCCCGCCTGCGTCGCCAAGATGCTCACGCGACCGGTCAGGAATGGAGAAGCGGATCGGAGGCCCCGCCCGTAGCGTGAAATCCATGGACATCAAGCTCTCGCAGTGCTTCATCGCCGTCGACGACCACGACAAGGCGCTCGCCTTCTACCGCGACGCCCTGGGAATGGAGGTACGCAACGATGTCGGATTCGAAGGCATGCGCTGGGTGACCGTCGGGTCTCCCGCCCAGCCGGACGTGGAGATCGTCCTGGAGCCCCCGCTCGCCGACCCGAACGCCCCGGCCGCCGACCGGCAGACCATGGCCGAGCTGCTCGCCAAGGGCATGCTGCGCGGTGTCATCCTCTCCTCCGACGACGTGGACGCGGCCTTCGAGAAGGTCCGCGCCGCGGGCGGCGAGGTGCTCCAGGAGCCGATCGACCAGCCGTACGGCGTCCGCGACTGCGCCTTCCGCGACCCCTCCGGCAACATGCTGCGCATCACCCAGGCCAAGAAGTAGCACCCGCCCCACCAGGGGCCGGGGCCCGATGCGGGCCCCGGCCCCCACGCACGACCACTACGCTCCGCGCACCAGTAACGGCCAGTTATGGAGAGACGACGAGCATGGCTCCGAGAACGAAGACCCAGCAGCCGCCCGCGCCGCACGCTGCCGACAGCCACGACCTGATCCGCGTGCACGGTGCGCGGGAGAACAACCTCAAGGACGTCAGCATCGAGCTGCCGAAGCGCCGGCTGACGGTGTTCACCGGAGTCTCCGGCTCGGGCAAGAGCTCGCTGGTGTTCAGCACCATCGCCGCCGAGTCCCAGCGGCTGATCAACGAGACCTACCCCGCCTTCGTCCAGGGCTTCATGCCCACGCAGGCGCGCCCCGACGTCGATGTGCTCGACGGGCTGACGACCGCGATCATCGTCGACCAGCAGCGCATGGGCAGCGACCCGCGCTCCACGGTCGGCACCGCCACCGACGCCAACGCCATGCTCCGCATCCTCTTCAGCCGGCTCGGCAAGCCGCACATCGGCCCGCCCGGCGCGTTCGCCTTCAACGTCCCCTCGGTGACGGCGAGCGGCGCGATCACCGTCGAGCGCGGCAACAAGAAGGCGGTCAAGGCGACCTTCAGCCGCACCGGCGGCATGTGCCCCCGCTGCGAGGGCCGCGGCTCGGTCTCGGACATCGACCTCACCCAGCTCTACGACGACTCCAAGTCGATCGCCGAGGGCGCGTTCACCATCCCCGGCTGGAAGTCGGACAGCTGGTGGACCGTACGGATCTACGCGGAGTCCGGCTTCCTCGACCCGAACAAGCCGATCGCCAAGTTCACCAAGAGGGAGATGCAGGACTTCCTCCACCGGGAGCCGACCAAAGTGAAGGTCGAGGGCTCGACCCTCACCTTCGAAGGGCTGATCCCCAAGATCCAGAAGTCCTTCCTGTCCAAGGACCGCGAGTCCATGCAGCCCCACATCCGGGAGTTCGTGGACCGCGCGGTCACCTTCGCCACCTGCCCCGAGTGCGAGGGAACGCGGCTCACCGAGGGCGCCCGCTCCTCGAAGATCAAGAAGATCTCCATCGCCGACGCCTGCTCGATGGAGATCCGGGACCTCGCGGAGTGGGTCCGCGGCCTGAACGAACCCTCGGTCGCCCCGCTCCTCGAAGCCCTCCAGCAGACGCTGGACTCCTTCGTGGAGATCGGCCTCGGCTACCTCGCCCTGGACCGGCCCTCGGGCACGCTGTCCGGCGGCGAGGCGCAGCGCGTCAAGATGATCCGCCACCTCGGCTCCTCGCTCACCGACGTCACCTACGTCTTCGACGAGCCCACCATCGGCCTGCACCCGCACGACATCCAGCGCATGAACGACCTGCTGCTGCGCCTGCGCGACAAGGGCAACACCGTCCTCGTCGTGGAGCACAAGCCCGAGGCCATCGCCATCGCCGACCACGTGGTCGACCTCGGCCCCGGGGCGGGTACGGCGGGCGGCACCGTCTGCTTCGAAGGCACCCTGGAAGGCCTCCGCGCCTCAGACACCGTCACCGGCCGCCACCTCGACGACCGGGCCGTCCTCAAGGACGAGGTGCGCAAGTCCACCGGCGCGCTGGAGATCCGCGGCGCGACCTCGCACAACCTCCAGGACGTCGACGTCGACATCCCGCTCGGCGTCCTCACCGTCATCACCGGCGTCGCCGGCTCCGGAAAGAGCTCGCTCGTCCACAGCTCGATCCCGGCGGGCGAGGGCGTCATCTCGATCGACCAGAGCCCCATCAAGGGTTCCCGCCGCAGCAACCCGGCGACGTACACGGGCCTTCTGGAGCCGATCCGCAAGGCCTTCGCCAAGGCCAACGGCGTGAAGCCCGCCCTGTTCAGCGCCAACTCCGAGGGCGCCTGCCCCACCTGCAACGGCGCGGGCGTCATCTTCACCGACCTCGGCGTCATGGCCGGCGTCTCCAGCCCCTGCGAGGACTGCGAGGGCAAGCGGTTCCAGGCCTCGGTGCTGGACTACCACCTCGGCGGCCGCGACATCAGCGAGGTCCTCGCGATGTCGGTCACCGAGGCCGAGGAGTTCTTCGGCTCGGGCGAGGCGGCGATCCCGGCCGCCCACAAGATCCTCGCCCGCCTCGCGGACGTCGGCCTCGGCTACCTGAGCCTCGGCCAGCCGCTCACCACCCTGTCCGGCGGTGAACGCCAACGCCTGAAGCTGGCAACGCACATGGGCGACAAGGGCGGGACCGGCCAGGTCTTCGTACTCGACGAGCCGACGACCGGCCTGCACCTCGCGGACGTCGAGCAGCTGCTCGGCCTGCTGGACCGCCTCGTCGACTCCGGAAAGTCGGTGATCGTCATCGAGCACCACCAGGCGGTCATGGCCCACGCCGACTGGATCATCGACCTCGGCCCCGGTGCGGGCCACGACGGCGGCAAGATCGTCTTCGAGGGCACCCCGGCCGACCTGGTCGCGGCCCGCTCGACGCTGACGGGCGAGCACCTGGCGGAGTACGTGGGGGAGTGAGGCCCGGGCGGGCCTTCTTCTCTTGACCTCCGGGTCAGGCGGAGAAGGCCCCGCGCTTGACCGCGTCCACGAAGGAGGTCCATCCGGCGGCGGGTGGGCGAGAAGGCGGTCGGGGTGTTCCGCCCGGCCCAGTCACGCATCGCACGGTGCTTCAGACTCCGGCCGAGCAGAACACGCACACATCCCAGAACGGCAGCCCGTCCAGCACCCGGTGACGTACGCACGAGGCCATCGCGGCATCCTGCGGTCCGGGCAGGACATCCGCACCGGTCTTCGCCGTCGCCGGATCGAACGCCTCCACCATCGCCCGGTACGTACGCAGATAGCCCTCGGCCCGGGGCGGCTCGTACGTCAGCTCCTCCCACCGGTGGCGGGTGAGCGCCAGATCGAGGACGCGCAGCACGAAGTCCTTCGCCGCGGCCCGCTCCTGCGGTGTGTCACCCCAGTCGAGGTCCGCCAGGTCGAAGCCGACGACCCCGCGCCCCATCACGCTCTGGTCCTGGAGCGTCAGCAGGGCGGCGAAGCGGAAGTCCCAGGGATCGCGGGCCAGCGTGGACACGGAGAGGATCAGCACGTCCACGAACACGGCGGTGCCGCCGTTGGTCATCTCCAGGTATCGGCCGTCACCGCCCTCGAACATGTTCATGTTCCGAGAGTAGAGAGGTAGAGAGAGCGAGCGGACGGCCTTGACGCGCGGGTTCGTCGCCGGGAGATCATGAGGCCATGATCCGTACGTTGTCGACGCCTCCCGCCATGGCATCCGGCTGCCTCTCCGACGCCCCGCAACCCGTGCTCACGGCGGACGACGGTCTGCTGCTGCGCCCCTGGGAACGGACCGACGCGGCGGCCTTCCTCTCCGCGTACCAGGACGTCGAGACCCGCCGCTGGCATCAGAACCGCCCTTCGACCGAGGCCCAGGTGGCGGAGTGGTTCGCCGCGTACCGCCAGGACTGGGAGCGCGAGAAGGGCTGCCACTGGGCCGTCGCCCGCGACGACGGCGAGGTGCTCGGCCGCATGGCGCTGCGCCGCATGAACTTCGACGACGGCGTCGCGAACGCCGCGTACTGGGTGCTCCCGGCCGCCCGCGGAGCGGGGGTGGCCACCCGGGCGCTCACGGTGCTCAGTGCGTGGGCCCTGGAGGACATCGGCTTCTACCGCCTGGAGTTGGACCACTCGACGCGTAACGCCGCCTCGTGCAGGGTCGCGACCAAGGCCGGTTACCGGCTGGAGGGCACCAAGCGCAACGCGGCCGTGCACGACGACGGCCGGCACGACATGCATCTGCACGCCCGGGTCAGAGGTGACCGCTGATCCGTTCGCGCAGCCAGGAGTTGACGCCGTCGATCGCGGTGGCGGCCAGGGCGGTGGGGTGGCCGGTGAAGCCGTGGGGCGAGGCGGGGTAGACGCGCAGCTCGACGTCGTTGCCGGCCGCCGACAGCCGCCCGGCCATGGTCAGGTTGTCCTCCAGCAGGAGGTCCTCGCCGCCGACGACCAGCAGCGCCGGAGGAAGGCCGCTCAGGTCGGCGTAGAGGGGCGAGATGTCGGGAAGGGTGCGGTCGCGGTCCGGCACGTGGCCGACGTACGCCTGGATGAAGTACTCGTCCGCGATGAGGCGGCCGCTCGGGGTCCGCGCACTCAGGTCCCAGGTGCCGAAGCGGAGCGCGGCCCCGGTGAACCGGTCGGCGACGCCCCGGTCCCGCAGCCGGAGCAGCGTCGCCAGGGCGAGGGTGGCTCCCGCCGAGCTTCCGCCGATCGCGAGCCGGGAGGTCCCGAAGCGGGCCTCGGCCTCCTCGACGAGCCAGAGCGCCACCGCTTCGCAGTCGTCGGGGGCGGCCGGCCAGGGGTGCTCGGGCGCGAGCCGGTAGTCGACGCCGACGACGGCGATCCGAAGGGCGTCCGCGAGCGCGCGGTGGCGTTCGTCGCCCTGGGCTGCGGAGCCCATGTAGAAGCCGCCGCCGTGGATGCCCAGGTAGACGCCTTGGGGCGGGCCGTCGGCAGGCAGGAAGATCCGGACCGGGACGCGCACCCCGGCGGCCTCGACCGTCTCTTCGATGGCCGGCGGAACGACGGCACGAGGCGCGGGCTTCTTCGCCCGCGCCTCCTTCAGCTCCTCGAAGCTGCCGGGCCCACGGCCCGCCACCCTGGCCCGGTAGAAGGCGCGGGCTTCGGCGACCTGCTCGGCGGGCACGTCGGCGAACAGTGCTTCCAGTGCGAATCGCACGCGTCGCTCCTCATCAGCCGTCTCAACCAGCCGTCTCAACCATTCGGGTCTCGACCATTCGGGTCTCACCCCGGATGCTATCGGCGCTGACGCGAGGCCGGGCGGCCTTGTCGCGGAGCCGGATATGACGTCTGTCATGAACAGTGGTGACAGGACGCAGGACCCTCCACGCCCTCCCGGACCTAGCGTGAACGAAAGCCCGCGTTGCCGAACCCGACGGTTGGAAACGGACCATGCAGAAGCGGAACGAGAACGAGTACAACGAGCACGATCTGCTCATCGTCGAAGACCTGACGCTGCTGATGATGGACGACAAGTCCGGGGCCATCGCGGGGGCGGGCACGCTGTACTACACGCTGGGCGGCGCGGTCCTCGTGGAGCTGGGCCTCGACGGCGGGATCAGGGCCGACGAGAACGACACGGGGCTGAACGGCGTGAAGATCCACGCCGTCGCCGCCCGTACGCCGTCGGACCCGCTGCTCCGGGCAGCGCACGAGAAGGTCGGCGAGCGCGTGCGCGGCGTACAGACGCTCCTCATCGAGATCGGCACGGGCATGCGCGAGACGGTTCTGGACCGGCTCGTGGAGCGGGGCATGCTGCGCCAGGAGACCAAGAAGACGCTGGGCCTGTTCCGTACGACCTCGACGACGGTCGCGGACACCGGGTACAAGAAGGCCCTGGTGGAGAACGTCCGGGCCGTCCTGATCGACGGCGCGGAACCCGACGACCGTACGGCGGCGCTGACGGGACTGCTCTCCGCGAGCGGCACGCTGCCGACCCTGCACCGCTCCATCCCGTGGTCCGGCAAGGTCTACAAGCGGGCGAAGAAACTGGAGCAGAGCAGCTGGGGCGCGGAAGCGGTGAACGCCGCGGTGATGCGGACGGTGGCGGCGATCTCCGCGGGCACGGTCGTCGCGGCGACCAGCTAGGGACTCTCGGGCTCTCGCTCGGCTCAGGCGGGGCGGCGGGCCATCCACGTCTCGCGCGTGGACCGTACGACGAGGTCGTCGCGGTGGCGTACGTCCTCGGGGCCGCCGTCGACGAGCCGGTCGAGCGCGGCCAGATCCCCCGGGGCGATGCGCCCGTCGAGGGTGCCGCGGATTCGCTCGAAGACGAGGTAGGCGTACCGTCCCGCCCCTTCGGGCAGCGGGGCGCGCAGCGCCCACCGTTCGGCGCGCTCCTGCTCGACGGGGAGGTCGGCGGCGGCGAGCAAGGGGCCCCAGTCGGCCCCACGGTGTGGCATCAGCTCGGCGTGCAGACCGTCGAGGGCCTCGCGGCAGCGGGCCTCCAGTTCGCCCCACGGGCCGTCCTCGGGCAGGAACTTCGGCATCCCGTCCACCTCGGCGACGGCCAGCAGCCCTCCGGGGCGCAGCGCGGAGCGGATGCCTGCGAGGGCGGTCGCGGGGTCGTCCAGGTGGTGCAGGGAAGCCGACGCCCAGACGAGGTCGGCGTCGACGACCCCGGGCAGCCCCGCACCGGCGTCGGCCTCCAGCGTGCGCACACGGTCGCCCAGCCCCCGGTCGCGGGCCGCCGAGGTGAGCCGCTCCAGCATGGCGGGCGAGCTGTCGACGGCGGTCACGCGGGCGGTCGGGAACTGCTCCAGCAGGGCGAAGGTGCCGGTACCGGTGCCCGAGCCGAGGTCGACGATGTGCCGGACGTCGTCGCCGGCCAGACAGGCGATACGTCCAGTGAGCGCGGTCAGACGAGGTGCGAAGAGGGCGGCGTCGAGGTCGAGGATCTCGGGCAGGCCGTTCGGCGTCGCATCGGAACCGTGTGCGTGGCTGTGGCCATGTCCGTGGGTGTGGCCGTGGCCGTTGCCGTGGGTGTGACGGTGGGCGGGGGCGGAGGGGTGTGCGTCGTGAGCCATACCGTCGAGCGTAGGACTGGATTGCGTAAGACGCATACCAGCTTGCCGATAACGCAACAAGGAGGCGGTCGCGGCGGCCCCGCGCGCAAGGCGGAACAGGAGGCGGCGGAGCCGGGCCCCGTGGATCTCACCCGCCGGGGACGTCTACGTACGCTCGCAGGAAGACGTCCACGGCCCCCTCGGCGGTGGACCGCAGCTCGGCCGCCGGTACGGGGCGTGCGCCCAGCCGGGACAGGAGCTCCAGCGGGCCGGTGAGCAGGGCGAAGAAGTGACCGGCGGCCTGTTCCGGATCGCACGGGCGCAGCCGGCCGGAGAGCGCGAGCCGGGCCAGGCGGTCGGCCAGCGCGACGAGGGGGCGACGGGCGGTGCGCTCCTGGACGGCGTCGGCGAGATCGGCGAAATGCGGCGCTTCCGCGTAGGTCAGCCGCCGCAGGGCGATGGCGCGTTCGCCGCAGCAGATACGGGCCAGGCGGACGGCCAGGTCCGTCAGGGCCGCGCGGGGATCCTGTTCGGACGCGCGGTCGCGCAAGTCGTCGATCGCGGCGAGGAGTTCGGCCAGCAGGACGTCGGCGGCGGCTTCGACGGCGTGCCGGAAGAGCGTTTCCTTGTCGTCGAGGTGGTTGTAGACGGTCGGCTTGGCGACCCCCGCCTCCTCCGCGACCTCCTGGACGCACGCCTGCGCGTACCCGCGGCGGGCGAAGACGAGGAACGCGGCGTCCAGGATCGCCTGGCGCTTGTCGGCCCGTCGTCGCGGGGCGGCTGCCCGGGAACCCCTTGACTCGACTGAACTCATGCGTTCAGTCTAGGCGTTGACGGCTACCAGTCGGGAAGCTTTTCTGAACGCACGCGTTCAATGAGAAGGAGCGAACGATGATCGTCCACATGCTGCGGTTCACCTTCAGGGACGGGACGACGGAGGAGCAGAAGGACCGTGTACTCGGTCTGATGCGACGTACGGCCTCGGTGGAGTCCGTCTCCTTCGCGACGGTGGGCCAGAGCCTGATCGGCCCCGGCGCCGACTTCACCCACGCCTACTGCGTGGCGATCGAGGATCTGGACGCCCTGGAGCGGTACATGCACGACCCGGTCCATCTGGCGGGCGACGACGAGATCCTTCCGCACCTGGCGAGAATCGCGATCGGGCCGGACGCCTCGGACGACATGGACCCGGAACTGGACGCCAGGATCATGGAGTTGCACAGGAAGAAGACCGAGCTGTACCCGGAGTGGGCCGCCGCACTCGAACCGCTCCTGGCCCCCGTGGGCTAGCGCATGTCCGCCTGACCGCCGACCGGTTGGGGCGTCGGCGCGAGGTCTGTGCCCGTACCTGTGGTGGTGCCGTCGCGGGCAACCATTCACCGTACGGATGGTCTTCCTAGGAAGGCGGGCCGACAGGACCCGCCGGCCGACCGCATGTGCACAACAGGGGGATGACCATGAAGAAGCCTGCTCGACTCCGTACCGCTTCGGCGGTCCTCGTGACGCTCGCGGCCACGACAGCCGCCGTACCGGCCTTCTCCGGTACGGCGGTGGCGGCCGGGCCCGCCTCCGCCGCACGTCAGCAGGTCGACTTCAACGGCGACGGGTACGCCGACATGTACGCCTCGGTGCCCGACGGGACCGTGTCCGGCCTCAAGAAGGCCGGGTATGTGGCGGTGTATCCGGGCGACGCGAAGGGCATCAGCCCCGCCCGGCACAAGGTGATCAACCAGAACACGGCGGGCGTCCCCGGCTCGGCCGCCGCGAACGCCCGCTTCGGTACGGCGACCCCCGCCGACATCGACCGCGACGGGTACACCGACCTGCTGGTCTCGGCCGACAAAGGCCCGCAGATCATCCTGTTCGGCGGCGAGAGCGGCCTCGGCACGCGGGCCGTCGAGTTCCGGGGCCGGGGGAACGCGGTGGGCGACTTCGACGGCGACGGCCGGACGGACGTGGCCGGCATCGACCGTGCCGACTGGGCCGGGAAGGTCGTGCTGAGCGAGAAGGTCGGCGCGGACGGCACGGTCGGCGGCACGCGCACGGCACTCACCGCCGAGAGCGTCACCGTCTTCGAGAGCGTGCAGGCCGTGGACATCAACAACGACGGCAAGGACGATCTGCTGGTACGCAGCGGCTGCGATGACGAGCCGGACTGCGACTCGACGTCGCTGTACCTGTCGACGGGTACGGGCTTCACCTACACCCCCATCGTCACGGCGCCCGGCACGTACCTCGACCACTCCTCGGTGACGATCGGTTCGGTCAACGGCGACGCGTACCCGGACCTGGTCTTCACCCGGCAGCCGACCGGCCTGGACAGCGACATGGACTTCCCGAGCAAGGGCGGCGCGGTGGCGGTCGTGTACGGAGGGCCGAAGGGCCAGAACACCGCGCTGAAGCCGAAGTGGATCACCCAGGCCACCGCCGGGGTGCCGGGCGCCGACGAGGCGGGCGACACCATGGGCGCGAGCGCCGCGGTGGGAGACCTGGACGGCGACGGCTACGGCGAGGTCGTCGTGGGCCTGCCGGGCGAGGACGTGGGCAAGGCCAAGGACGCGGGCGGGGTCCTGATCTTCAAGGGCCGGGCCAAGGGCATCACGGGCGCGGACACGAAGGTGATCGGCCAGTCGACGGCGAACGTCCCCGGGGTCGACGAGCAGGGCGACGCCTTCGGCGGCGAGGTCCATGTCGTACCCGCCGCCAAGGGCGTACCGGCCACACTCGCGGTGGCCGCCCCCGGCGAGAACACCGGCCAGGGCGGAGTCTGGCTCTTCAAGGGCAGCCGCTCCGGCCCGGTGGCGAAGGGCAGCGTCTCCTTCGGCGAGGCAAGCCTGGGCGTGAAGCCGTCCCCGGTCCGCTTCGGCAGCCAGCTGGGCTGAGGGACCCTGTGCGAGCCCCTAGGTGAGCCACCGGCGGACGAACGGCCCGGCCCCGAACACGAACAGGGCGAAAACGGCGATCCGTTGAAGCCCGGGCTCGGCAAGGAACTCGCTGCCGCGGAGCCCGTAGACGGCGTACAGATTGGCAGCCAGGTCCGTCACCATGACCCCGCAGGCGAGGTCGAAGCCGATCCGCTTGCCGCCAGCAGAAGCACGGCGGCAAGCGGATCGAGGACGGCGAGCGACGACCAGTAGAGGTTGAGCCAACCGGGGGCCCACGCAAAGGCCCACAGGCCATGGCGCACGAGATCGACGACATGCGCGACGCCGCCCACGAGGATCAGCACGGCCGCGATCACCCAGACCACCACGACGACCGACCAGGGCGCACGTCCACGCCCCATCCATATCCATCCGCTCAAGCCGGGCCGCGTCCCACCCACGCCGGACCTCAACAACGCAGCCCGACGACACCCCAACCACGCAGCTCGGCTTGGCCGATGACGTCGCCCCACCCCCGGAGCAGCCCGACGAACGCGTCGAAGTCGTTGATCCGCCCGAAGTCGGCGCGCGCGTGCTGCTCGAACGGGCTTATCAGCAAGCCCAGTTCAGAACAGACGGCATCCCAGAGAAGCTTGAGCGAGGAAACAGCGGACGGCTGGCACCACAACAGATGGTCGGCGTGCGCGGGAGCCTCGTCCACCGCCACGAGCGCCGACGCCTCCCGGCCGTCCTCCCGATCGGGCATGTACTCAAGCCCGCCCCAGAAAAGCGGATCGATGAACCGGTCCACGCCCGAGCGCAGCCCCGGCTCCACGAACGACCGGATCTCCTCCCACCGCTCACCCGCCCAGAAGTGATCCTTGTACGAGGAGCCGACAGCCCCGAAGTCGAACTTCCCGAACCAGCCGGCGGCCGGCGGAGAGGGCCAGAACCACTGGGGCCCGGTGGGCGGCGGCTGGTCCGGCCCGGCGTCCCACCACTCCTCGTCCACCGAGTCGGAGGCCTCGTACAGCACTGCGTAGTGCTGATCCTCCGGTACCGACATGAGGTGGTCCCAGTCGGCGATCAGGACGTCGATGCATATGCCCATGGCGGTAAAGCGTAGAGGACGGGCGTCGATGCTCAGGGCTCGGTGGGATCAGGTGGGGAATTCGCCGATCCAGGTGCCCTGGAGGAGGTACTTGGGTAGGTAGTCCGACTCGACTTCGATAGGAAATTCCGCGTCCAGTGCGAAGCAGGCCATGGCTAGTGGAGCCAAGGCTACCCAGCCATAACAGGAGTCAGCGAGATCTGGTTCGGTTGACCAGTATTCTTTGTGGGCGAGAAGCGCATTTTCGAGGGAGTGATTGAATCCTTCGTGCCGGCCTGTCGCGCGCGCCAACGGAGAAGTTCCATCGGGGGCCACATGATTCGGGAGAAGTAGTTTTGTTCGGTAGCTGGCCGGTTGCCCGGCTGGGTTTCTGATGCGGCTTCAACGAGTTTGTCAGGAAAATCTTCATGGCCGAGCCAGAAGGACTGCAGTGTTTCGATTCAGGCGTACTTATACTCGTCGTACACTGCCCCAGACTCGCGCAGCTTGGATGTCGGCACTTTGCAAAGTTCTGTAAGCCGCTGGCTGTTACGGCAGATTGCCGCGAGGTAGAAAGCTGCGAGCCAGTGGCCCGCATTCACGAAGGACTCAGGACTCGTGAAATCTGAAACGGTGCGCTTCTCATGGTGAATCAGGCACTGAACGTTGGCTTCGGTCGAAGTGGCGGCTGCGAAGATCACCGATCCGGACTGCATGGCTGTGACCTACGCTTCCCATGATTCGATCCAAGAGGCGGTGGGGTCGACGGCAGTCCGCTCGTAAGCTGTGACCAAAGCGGTGGACACGACGCTTTCGAGGGCAAAAGGAGAGCCGTTGATTCTTCCCAACAGCTGCGCCGTGTGTTTCGAGATGGTGGGCTCTCGCCTGGATAGATGCTGGCGGTAGATGGTATGGCGCTGAACGGTGACGGTCATCGGATTTCATCCCTGAGGAATTCGAAGTACCAGAGTTCGCCTTGGACCCTGTGATGCGCCCGCTGGTCTCCACCTTTTTTTACCCTTCAGGAACAGGGACCGTGATCACGGAAGATCCTCCTCTCTGATATTAGATCGCCGAAACGTAGGCTTCGCCGAGCCCAGGGAACGGGGCAGTGAGCCTTTTCCAACCTGCTTGCCGCGAGCGTGGTGCTCGACTGGTCATGTACCTTCGGTGTCCAGTCGCTCCGCGGACTGGAGCAGGTACTCGGGCAATTTTGAACTGGCCGCCAGCACCTCGATGCCGATGAGGTGGCCCTGCTCGTCGAAGTCGAGGTTGATCATGCCGTCGATGTCCACTGGATCGCAGGGATACATGCGCGCGGACGTCACGTGGGCCTGCGGTTCGGTGAGGTATACGTACGCTGCGTCCGCGGTCTCGTCGTAGGTGACTCTGACGTCTGTCACGGTGAGCAGGCTCCCTTGCTGTCGTTGAAGGCGGTGCTGTCCTTGTCTATGCCTCAGGCTGCGTCTATGCCTCAGGCTGCCGTGGCAAGGTGCGAGGCCAGGACGGCCTTGACGATGTCGGTGATGCGGGCGGTGCTGCAACGGAGTTTGCGCAGGAGCCGCCAACTCTTCAGGGTGGCGTCGGCCTGCTCTCCGACGGCTCGGATCCTGGCGTGGGAGGAGTTCACCGCCCGTTTCCCGGCTGGGAGCGTGCTCCAGCGGCCCTGGTAAGGCACCCGAATCGTCCCCCGGGCTCCCTGATATCCCTTGTCTGCCCACGTCCGGATGCCGGCTTGGGCGAGTGCTTCGATGATGCCGTGGGTGCGTGGGGCTTCGATGTCGTGGACGGCACCTGGCAGGGCAGGTGAGGCCCGGAGTAGGCGCCCGAACGCGTCGGCGATGACCTGGATGTTCATGCCGTGGCGCTTGTGCTTGCCGGAGTAGTAGGGGCGGTCGGCGGCGATGCGGTCGATGTGCAGCAGGGTGCAGTCCAGGATCACGAATGCCTTGTTGGCGGCGATGGTCATGGCCTGCTGGAGGGTGGGGGCGGGGGTGGCCTGGATCTCAACCGCCTCGACGATGTACCGGTAGACGGTGGCCAGCCCGATCCCGAAGCCGGCCGCGAGCTGGGCGTACGTGTGCCCGCAGCGCGGATGGGCCAGCGTGAGCAGAGCCTGTCGGTCCGCGGTCAGACAGCGCCAGCGCGTGCCGCGCTCACGACGCCGGGCTTTCAGTAGGGCGGACAGGTAGCGCAGGGTCGAGTTGGACAGACCGATTCCCGATGGGCAGACAAGCACGTGAAGCTCCCGGCGGACAGGTTGATCTTGGTCGAAAACCCATCTGCCAGGAGCTTCGCCTTTTCCTCAACGTCGCTCTCAGCCCACCGACTTACTACGCAACCAGACTGGAAAACCCTCACTAGTAGCCCGGCGGCATCGGCTGCTCCGGAGCGTCGTTGAAAAGGTAGTCGTACATGTCTCGGAGATAGGCGTGAAGAGTTTCCCTGTCGGGGAATTCGATATCGGTCAGCCCCTCATACTCATCCGGCCCGAAGGAATCGTCCGCCATGATTTGCTCGAATCCCTCGCGGATCAACTTCACGTAGGAATCGTTATAGCTCAACAATGTTGGCCTGAGGTCGCCTGTATTCTCATGCCCCCGCTCAAGATCCAGGTTTGCCCTGAAGAAATTCCTGAAACGCGCGTCCAATGAGGTAGTTCCTTTCTTTGCGGTCTGCACGTCGTGATCAACGCAAGCCTCGACCTGCTCCTCGCTGACGCCTGCGGCCGAGAAGAAGGTGGCCGCTGCGACCTGCATGACCGACTGGCCAGAACCGCCGAGGATCCTCGATCGTGACTGGCGATCCGCGCAAGAGTAGCGGTGCGATATCGCGTGTGTCAGGTCCTTTCCTCGGAGTTGATCAGTCCAGAGAATCCAGATAATTGGAGTCAAGCGAGATGGGCTGTCGTTTCAGTGCATGCTCGACAGTTCCTTTAGGGATAGCGGCTGCATCAATTTCAATATGGCCAGTGCTGTCTAGCTGGAGTGCCCCCTCGCTCATATACGATGATCAGGGGGGTGAATGGCTCGGGGAGATCTGGAAGTAGAATTTCGGAATCTCGGAGAGCGGTGAACTTCAGACTCCACCTGACGGTATCCCGAACTACGGGGTGCTGCATTTCAACGCTTCTCATGAGGGGTGTGGGGATTACTTCGTCGATATCATCGATATCATCCAGCGAGGTGAAATGGCTGGCCACATCATAGAATGGCCATGCGTGAGAATTTGTTTGGCGAGCCCAGATCGCGGAGCGGCGCATGAATTCACGCATGAGGGCCACGCGTGAGCAAGTTCGACTGAAGTCCCCCGACCGCTCAACGGTTTCCAGCCGTTTTGCCAGAGCCTGTACTGCAGATTCGGTCACGGCTCACTCCTCCGCAGTCGCTTGAATGCGGCCATTTCAATCTCTCAAGGATCGCCCGCTTCGACTCGCCGCCAGTTATTGGCAACGTGATCGAATCGGCGTTCCCTGACGCGATCGAGCGGATCATGGCGGGCAACTCTCGCGCTGCGTTCACTTACTGGCTAGATCGCGCAAATCCCAGAGCCCATTCGCTACCGCTGGCTCAGTGCTGGCGACACGTCCCGCGACAGGGGCCGCCGGTGTCAGTCGGAGTTCCCTCTGCGCCTCGGAGGGGGCAATGCTGCTATCGTACGGCGCTCACTCCTCGACCTTCGAAGCTCACTGCCGCTTGACACTGAAGAAGCGTTCGCTAAGCCGCCGTAAGGCCGTCGTGAATCCTCTGGGCGATCTTCCTCAGTTCGATATCATTCTCGGGGGGCATAACATACCCCTTGCCTCTCATGCGCTCAAGGAATTCTTCCGGCAATTGCACATGGTGTTTCCGCACGTAGAAGCAGAGGTCTCCCCGCCAGACCCATTCGCCGTCGCTATGGATAGAGTCTCCGCCGAGGATGGTCTCGCCTGTCCCTAGTACGTCCTCGGAGGATCCCATGACGCTGAACAGTTCATGTCCGGACAGAAGGTATTTCGTGATTCCTTCGATGTCGGCATAGCGATTGAGTGCGACGGAATCTTTCACGTTTCCGGCAGCAGTCCCGAAAGATGGAGGCCAAACCTCTTTGTGAAAGTCTGCAATCCTCACAATATTACTCCTGATTAATATGTCATCGGCAGGAAGATGCGCCAATATCTGCCGTCGAATATTACAGGAACTTGTCCAGGTCCCAGCCTTGACCTGACGCCGACCTCAGCCCGGCACATCTGTGGCGCGGTGACACCTCTGCCCAGCTCGCGGCCTGGTTCGGATCGGCATTGCCAATGCATACCGATAAATGGACGAGGCTGCCGAGCCGAAGTGTTGACCGCACTTGCTGCCCATCTTGGCCTGGGAAATGCGTATCGCGCGGACCAAGGCGCTCGTGATCCTGAATGGCCCGAGCAACCTGGGTATTTGGGTTACCGATGCGTGGGCGACGTAAGCGAGACAGGCGATGGTGAGAGGGGGGGCTTCGGTAGGCTGAACTTCTGTCAACCCTTAACCCCCGATAAGGCGTCGGCCCGCCGACATCGTCGGCGCGCCGTCGCGCTAGGTCGAGGGGGTCAAGTCAGTAGCCCGGCGGCATCGGCTGCTCCGGCGCATCATTGAAAAGGTAGTCGTACATGTCTCGGAGGTAGCTGTGGAGAGTTTCTTTGTCGGAAAATTCAATATCGGTCAGCCTTTCATATTCGGCTGGCCCAAAGGAATCGTCCGACATGATCTGCTCGAACCCTTCGCGGATCAATTTGACGTAGGAATCACTGAAACTCAGCAATGTGGGCCTCAGCTTTCCTGTGTTTTCGTAGCCCCGCTCAAGATCCAGGTATACCCTGAAAAAGTTCTTGAAATCTGCGTCCATTGAAACACTTCCTCATGGGTGCCGGCCGGGAGCCGGATTGGCGAACATGGTATGCAGGCTATACTCCCCGTCGGGGAGTTGATGGTACACAGGGACGATAGTCCCGCCCTCGAAGTCCACCGGCTTGAATTTGTCAAGGTTGGCCGGGTCGCGATAATAGCCCGTAAACCTTGCCTCAGCTCCAGGGCCGAGTACGTCCTCGATCGACGTCTCCCTCGACACTCTCCCGGTGCGTGCCATCTCGGCGCGGAAGTAGGCGTCGGCTCGCGCCATGTCTTCCGCGTTGTCGAAGCGTGTCGCGAACGCGCCGACGCGGTGCGCACGGCCGGTCACACCGTCCACCGCAGTGCCGGTCAACGGGTCGATGTTGTTCTCGGACTTGACCAGCCCCGGATAGTTCGAGTTCGGCCCGTACAGCTTCGGCGCGCCGTTGCTGTCGCGGAGTACTGTGCCGAGCCGGTCGGTCAGCGCTTGGTCATCGGGGTGGAGGTGGCGGCCTGGCGCATGCCCTTGGCCGCCCTGCCGATCGTCCAACTCCTTGATGCGCTCGTCGACCACCTTAGGGTCCATGGGTTCGGCTTCCGCGCCACTGGGCGACGATTCGGGCGTACTGCCGGGGTTGCTCTCAACGGAGTCCCCGGGGGCGTCGTGCCCCCCGCTACCACCCTGGTGAGGGACGCCTGAGCCACCACTGTCGCTGCCTGTTGTATGGGCGTCGCCATGAGGGACGGTTCCTCCGCCCGACGGATTGGTGCCGGAGCCCCGGTGGGTGTCGTTGCCGCCCGCCCGCGTCGAGTTGCCCCCGTCCAGGCTGTCCGCCGGGGTGTGCCCGCCCTGATCACCCCGCGAGCCGCCGCCGTGCGTGCCGTTGTCCACACTGTTGGTCGGCATGTTGTTCGCCGCGCCGCCCGGTGCCCTGTCGGGGTTCGTGGCGCCGTCGCCCGTACGGCCGAAGTCGTCGCCGACCCGCCCCGCGTCGCCCAGGTCCGAGCCCAGTCGTACCGTGTCGCTGCCGCCGCGTGCGCCCGCGCCGACCAAGGCCGATTGTTCGGCCGGGGTGCGGGGCAGGGGGCTGTCCGCGTCCGTCCTCAAGGAAGCGCCGTCCGTCGGGTTCTCCCGTTGGGCGGCCGTGTGGTGCTGTTTGAGGGTGCCGTCTTCTCCGAGGATGTTGCCCTGGCGGTCGAGGTGGATGACGTTGCCGTCGGCGTCGAAGTCCTTGAAGGTGCCCTCGGGCAGGGCGGTGGTGCTCTCCGGGAGTTTGAGGGCGCCTTCCTGGATCGGCAGGGAGCCCGCGGGCGGGGTGACGCCTTCGGGGAGGTGGTACACGCCGTCGCCCAGGTCGACCGCGCCGGTGGGGATCTCCGCGCCGTCCGGGAGCTTGACCGAGCCCTTCGGGATTTCGAACGCGCCTTCCGGGACGGCGGTGCCCTCGGGCAGGTGCAGGGTGCCGTCGCCGAGTTTGAACGCCCCGTCGGGCAGCGTGATCGCACCGGGTGGCAGGGTCGGGACCTCGACGCGGCCCATGCCCTTCAGGCCGGTCATCACGTCGCTGATCTTGGTCAGGCCCGCGCCGGCGCCCTTGAAGAGGTACGTGGTGGGGTCGACGACGCGGCTCGCCTTGTTGGCGAAGGACAGTGCCTTGGCCGCGGTCGCTGCCTTGCCGGCGCCGGAGACCCCGCCTCCCGTGCCGCCGGTGAAGATCGTCGTCAGGGCGTTGAAGGTGACCGCACCGCCGGCGCGTGCCGGGTTCTCGCCCCACTGGTCATAGGCGATGAGGGCTTTGCCGGTCTCCTTCATCGCGTTGCGCGCGTCACGGACGAAGCCCGGCTGGTCCTTCTCCGGGGTCATCCACAGGGCCTGGGGTGCGACGATGGTGAGGACGCCACCCACGCTGAGGTTGGCCAGGCCGGTCCAGGACTGCTTCATGCCGTCCAAGCCCTCGGTGCCGAAGAGGGTGCCCAGGCCCTTGACGGTGCCCCAGACACCGTCGACGACGAAGCCCTTGCCGAAGTCCCAGACGTGTTCGTAGAACTGGTACCAGCGCGTGGATTCCTTGACCGGGTCACCCCAGGGCAGACCCTTGGCCTGTTTCAGGGCCTCGGCGTCGTACCCGTGCATGTGCTCGCCGTTGGAGCCGTCGTTGGTCTTGAGCGGTTTGCCGCCGGGGACCAGGGTGATGATCTTGTTGTAGCAGGTACGCTCCACCGCCTGGAACGCGGCCCAGGCCTCGATGATCTCGTCGTGGCGGCGTCTGTTCTCCTCGATCAGGTCGCCGTCCTCGCGCCATGTGTCGTCCGCGTTCGCCTTGTCCCGGAAGGCCGAAGCCTCCTCCCGGAGCCGCTCCAGCTTCGCCACCAGCGGCTGTGCGTCGTCCGCGTACGTGCCCAGGGCGCCGGTGATGGTGGACAGGTCCGACTTCAGCGCGGCCCCGCGGTCCGCGACCGGCTTCGTCGTCGCGAACAGCTGATCCGCCTCCGGCGCCTTGTAGAAGGCCTGGAGGCCGCCGAAGCTGCTGTGGATGTCCCCCGTGGCCGTGGCGATCTTCGCCCCGTCCTTGGACAGGGCCCTCACCTGCTGGTCCAGCACCGCGAGATTGCCGGTGAACACCGGTATGCCGTACGGGTCGACCGGCTCCTTGTCACTCACTTCGTGCCCCGCAGTTCCTTCAGCAGGTCCAGCCGGACCGCCTTCGCAGCGTTCTGCGCCTGCTTCGCCGTGTCGAGGTCGCCCTCCACGTACTCGTTCGTCGCCGTCGCCGCGCCCAGCACCGCCGCCTGGATCCGCTCCGACATCGACTTCAGCTGCGGTTTCCGCGCCGTCGCGTACTCACCCAGCGCCGACGCCACCGGACCCATCGCGGGGGGCGCGATCACGCTCGCCGCGACCGGCCCCTGCTCCAGCCCCGGAGCCACCGGACCCATCGACGCACCGGACTTCGTACCACCCGGCACCACCGTCCCCGCAGCCCGCGCCGCCGCTCCCAGGTCCGCCAGCAACGCGTTCAGTGCCTTCTCCAGCTCGCCGGCATGCCCCCCGACCACCTTCAACTGGCCCTGCACACCCTGCGGCTTGATGTCCCACCCGGTCATCCCACACACCCCCGTACGCACCACAAAGCCAAGCCACCCACCCCGCACGGCGGGCAGCAATACGAAATCAGCGCGGCAGTCAGCCGATGCTGTCGACCGCGGCCTTCGCCCGCGCCAGCGTCTGCGTAGCCGTTCCGTCGTTCTTCTCCAACGTCGTCCGCAGCAGTCGGATGATGTTCCGGACCTCCTGCGACGTCGCGTTCCACCGCAGTTCCTTGCCGTGGTACTCATCCGCCACGCCATCGGCCGCGAAGTCGTTCATCGCTGCCTTCACCTGCGTGTCCCGCGCCGTGATCACCTGCTCCAGGCGGCCGATCACCACCTGGAGCGCCGCCTGCACCTCCGTCGAAGCGCCCGTGTCGTACGAACGCCGGTCCGTGCTTCCCGCCATCACTCATCACTCCCCGTCAGACAAAACCTGTACGAACCCACACCGCGACCGGAGTCAGCGGCCGCCGAAACGCGCCGCGTCGAAATTGGCCGACGCCATCTGCGACTTCGCGTTCTCGTCCTGCTCCTGGTCACCCGAGCCGAACGCCGCGTCCATTCCGGACTGACCGCCCAGGATCCCCGACAGCGATGCGTTCAACGCCTTCGTGATCTCGTCCGAACGCGCCTTGAAGTCGTCGAACGCCACCTTCCCGGCCCCGTTGAACTTCCCCTCCAGCGGCTCCGCCGCCGCGATCAACTGCTGGATCAGCGTCCCCAGATCCGTGCTCGCACTCTGCGAATCCGACAACAGCCTCGACAGGACCGACGCCCCCATGTCGAACTTCATAACATCCCCCGTCATACGAAACATCGAACGAACGTACGTGTGCGTCTCTGTCTATCAACCACTACATCGCTACTGCAATCTGCAATCAGCCAGATTGCGGCCGGTGAGCGTCTACGCCTCCTTGAGGTGCCGCACCAGCCTCTCGAACTCCTGCCAGCCCGTCAGATCCGAGGGGTCCCCCGGCAGCGGGTAGTACAGAGCAGGCCTGGTCCTCGGGCCGAGCCGCACCGGTTGTTCGGCCAGCGGAGTGCGCCTCGCCCGGTCTCCCGGCATCGCACGGACCTCCTCCGCACCCAGCACGAAGGCCAGCGGGACCCCCGGGCCCTCGAAGTGCGGTGGTACGGCCACATCGCGGCGCGCTTTGCGAAGTTGTACGAGCATCGACTGGAGGTGGTGACGTGTGGCGAGCGTCTCGGCGGCTGCGGGCAGGGCGTCCAGCGGAGGCTCCTCGTCGGCGCCGTAGCCGAACGCCAGTGTCACCTCCTCCTCCACGCCCGCCTTCGTCCGCGTGATGCGTACGGTCGCGATTCCCGGTCGCGAGCGACTGCCGACCACCACGAGCCAGGTCGGTTCCGGGGCCCGCTCGTACGCGACGTCGGTCAGGCGGCCAAGTGACCAGGGGAGGTTCGCAGGTTCCGATGTGCCCCAGCCGCCCGGCGGTTCGCCCGCCAGTTCTCGCCACACCGCCTCCAGGCCGCCGCCCAGCACCAGCCGTTCGTCCGCCGGGTGCACCATGCGGAAGGTCAGACCCAGTTGGCGTTCGCCGGTGTCCCGGGCCTCCTGGTAGGTGGCGGCCACCGGCGTGCGCGGGTCGTCCTCGGTGGCGTCGAGGGAGAGGACCGGGTCGAACGCGCCCTCCTGCCAGCGGAGCACCGCGCCCGTCAGGCCGTCGTAGTAGCCGTCGCGTTCGTCCTGGACGACCCAGCGGGACGGCCAGCCGCCCAGTGCGTCACGTACGGCGGGGGAGAGCGTGGTGCCCGCCGGGCTGACGATCTGGAGGCCCAGGCCCGCCTCCGCCGCCGCGCGGAACGCGTCCGAGAGCCAGGCCGTCATGGCCACCACCGGGCGGTCCTGGATGACGACCGCGACCTTGTCGGTGAGCACATCGATGGCCGGCTGCGCCGCTGCGGGTTCCGGTGCGACGCTCACGCCGTCGGTCTTCACCACGGCGATCGAGCCGACCGCGTCCGGCGGCCAGGCGGAGCCGCCCACCAGTGAGGCCAGTCGGGCCGCGAACGTGGCCGCGAGCTGTTCCGCCTCCGCGACGCCCGTGGTGGCGCGCGCCTCCGTCCACCAGTACGGGACCGGGGGCGCCGTGGTACCGAGCAGCCGCTCGGCCTCGCCCTCGACGGAGACCAGCAGTGGCGCCTCCACGGAGACGAGCGGGCGGCCCTCCGCGTCGCAGAGCTGTATCACCGCGCCCTCGCCGCGGGTGCCCACCAGCTTGTCCGGGCCGCCGGAGAGCAGGCCTGCCAGTACGGCCCACGGTTCGGGCATCCGCGGGGTGAGGGCGATGACGTCCTTGGTCATGGAGTGGTCGTCCGGTCCTTCGTCGGTCGGTGGTGGGGGTGCGGGGGTGCGTCGCTTCGTCGATGGCTCACGTTGGTGCGAACACCGTCTGGATCAGGCGGTTCGGCTGGCCCCTGCGGATGAAAACACCGCGTCCGGGAGCCTGTTGGGAGGCGTACACGCCGGGAAACAGCTGTCCCTCGCTGCGGTCGCCCGCCATCAGCAGTGCCGAAGCCCCCGACTCCCGCAGCCCTTGCACCAGCGGCTCGTACATGCCCCGCGACGCTCCGGCGACCCGGCGCGTCAGGACGAAGTGGAGGCCGATGTCGACCGCCGAGGGGATGTACGGGAGGAACGGAGACAGCGGGGACTGGCCTGCGGTCGTTAGGACGTCGTAGTCGTCGACCAGGACCACGATGCGCGGTCCCTTGCCCCAGTTGCCGGGCTCCAAATCCTCCAGACGCGCGTCCTCGTCGGGCAGCCGCTTCTCCAGTTCGGTGGCGATTCCTGCCGAAAGGCCTGCGCACAGCTTGGAGTTATACGCGTAGCCCCCGTTGAACTCCTCCGGCACGGCACCGCGCAGCGAGCGCCGCGGATCCATCACGGCGAACACCAACTCGTCCTCGCCGTAACGGTCTATGAGGCCGTGCGCGACGGTCCGCAGCAGGTTCGTCTTGCCGCATTCGCTGTCCCCCAGCACCAGCAGGTGCTGGTCGTGCTGGAACAGGTCGAGCAGTACGGGCGCGAGCGCCGACTGGTCGAGCCCGATCGGTACGCGGGTGGGTTCGGCAGCCGGGCCGGGCAGCGAGTGCGGCTCCAGGACATGCGGCAACACCCTTACCGGCTGGGCCACTTCGCCGTTCCAGGTGGCCCGGACCGTACGGGCCGTACGCTCCAGTACCGCACCCAGTTCCGCCGTGTCGTCGACCCCGTCCGTACGCGGGAGCGCCACCTGGGCGAAGAGCTTTCCGTCGGTGAGGACGCGGCCGGGCTCGTCGGGCGACAGGGTCTCGGCGAGCTTTCGGTCGATGCTGGACTCGCCGGGGTCGTTCAGGCGCAGCTCGACCCGAGTGCCGAAGTTGGACTGGATGGCGATACGTACGTCGTTCCAGCGCAGCATGCCCGCGACGACGTGGATGCCGTAGCCGCCACCGCGCTTGAGGATGTCGGTGATCGCGTCGTCCAGCTCGTCGAAGTCGTCGCGCAGCGCGCCGAATCCGTCGATGACGAGGAGGATCTCGGCCGAGGCGAGCTCGGGCAGTCGGCCGGCCGCATGCAGCGTGCGCAGTTGCTCGACCGAGTCGATGCCGTGCTCGCGGAAGAGGTCCTCGCGCAGCGTAAGCATCGTGCGGACCTCCTCGACGGTGCGCGCCGCCCGTTCCCGGTCGGCACGCCCTGCGATGCCGCCGACGTGCGGCAGACCCGACAGCGCCTGGAGGCCGCCGCCGACGAGGTCGAGTCCGTAGACGCCGATCTCGCGCGGAGTATGGGTGAGCGCGAGGGAGAGGACGAGCGTGCGCAGCAGTGTCGTCTTGCCCGACTGCGGTCCGCCGATCACCGCCGCGTGGCCGCCCGCCACCGTGAGGTCCAGGAACCACTGCCCCTGCCACTGCTTGGCCGGGTCGTCGAGCAGGCCGACGGGAACACGGAGGGGCCTCCGGCGTCCTTCCACGACCGCCCCGGTCAGCCGCATTCCGTACGGACCGATGTCCAGCGGACCGGCGACGGTGTCCAGTGCGGTGGCCGTGGGCAGCGGCGGCAGCCAGATACTCCGTACGGCGGCGGCCGCTCCGGTCAACTGGTCGACCATGACGCCGAGTTCGGTCGGCCCCGTCTCGCGGCGGCGGGACGCCGGTTCCGGGGACTGCCGCGCCTCGTCCGGTCCGGCGAGCGTGTTGAACGCCTCGTACGGCAGCGCCAGCGGGCCGCTGTCCTCCTCGTCCTGACTGCGGACCGGACCTCGGTAACCCCCCGACACATAACCCGCCTTGAACCGCGCGTAATGGCTCGTGTCGACCTTCAGATAGCCGAAGCCCGGCAGCGGCGGCAGGTGGAACGCGTCCGTGGTGTCCAGGACCGTGCGTGACTCGTCGGCGGAGAAGGTGCGCAGGCCGAGCCGGTAGGAGAGGTAGGTATCCAGGCCCTTGAGCTTGCCGCCCTCGATGCGCTGGCTGGAGAGCAGCAGGTGCACACCGATGGAGCGGCCGATCCGGCCGATGGAGAGGAACAGATCGATGAAGTCCGGCTTCGCGGTGAGCAGTTCGCCGAACTCGTCGATCACCACGAACAGGTGCGGCAGCGGGTCCAGGTCCGGCCGCTTCTCGGCGCGCAGAGCCGCGTAGTCCCCGATGTCCGCGACGTTCCCCGCGTCCTTCAGGGCCTGCTGGCGGCGCTTGACCTCACCGGCGAGGGAGGAGTGGACCCGCTCGACGAGCCCCGCCTGGTTTTCCAGGTTGGTGATGACCCCGGCCACATGCGGCAGCTCCGCGAAGGGCGCGAACGTCGCCCCGCCCTTGTAGTCGACCAGCACCAGCGCCAGATCCTCCGGCGTATGCGTGGCCACCAGAGCGAGGACGAGCGTGCGCAGCAGCTCCGACTTGCCCGAACCCGTCGCGCCCACGCACAGCCCGTGCGGGCCCATGCCCAGCTCAGAGGACTCCTTGAGGTCCAGCAGCACCGGCTCGTGGGAGTCGCTGATGCCGATCGGGACGCGCAGGAAGGCGCGTTCGCCGCGCGGCGCCCACAGCCGGTCCAGGTCGAGCCGGGCCACGTCGTCGATGCCGAGCATCGCCGCGAACTCCACCGGACCGGACAACGGCGCGTCCACCAGGGACTCGGCGGACAGCCGCAGGGGCGCCAGCATCCGGGCCAGACCCTCGGCGAACGGGATGCCCGCCTCGTCCACCGTGCCGTGCGCCCCCACGGGCTCCGGCGTCCGGAGGTCCTCGATGGTCACGTCCGTGCCGTCGACGGTGATCCGTACGCTGACATGTCCCGGCTCCTGCACCCGTTGCTCCAGCAGATGCAGCACGGTGACGCCCATCTCGCGCAGACCGACGGCGTCGTCCGGGCGCGGCAGGTCGACGGCGTCCTCGCCGTGTCCGTCGGTGACGACGAGCAGCCGGGAGTTCATGGACAGCGCGTCCCGGCCGGCCAGGCCCCGGCGGACCTCGGCCGCGTACGAAGCCCGCCGACGCAGCTCCGCCCCGATCTGCCGGGCGAGCTGCGGGGCGGAGGGCGCGATGCGGCGGGCGGCGACCGGGCCGTCGAACTGCTCGGTGTCGAGCAGATGCGGCAGCCACTTGGCCCATTCCCAGTCGGCCAAGCGGTCGCCCGACGCCGCGAGGGCCATGGCCACGTCGTCGGGGGCGTGCAGGGCGGCCGTCTGGACCAGCAGTGCGCGGGCCACCCGCAGACAGTCCTCGCGGGGGCCGATCACACTGACGTTGCCGATCCGGTCCAGCGGAACGGTGAGCGGTAGTTCGGTGCCGTTGCGGAACCGGTTCACCAGTGCCGACGCCTCGTTGAGCATGAACAGGTCCGGCGGTGTGAGCACCGTCGACCCCGGCTCGGCGATCTGCAGATCCCGTACGGGCATCTCACCGGTGCCGACCCGCACCCGCAGGAAGTCGTCGTCGACCCTGCGCCGCTCCCACAGGCGCGCCGGGTCGCGCACGATGTCGTACAGGGCGTACGGCGGGGGGTTCAGGACGTCGGCGCGCTCACGCCGCTCGCGCTCCTCGCCCGAGAGCTCCTCCCGCAGGTCCTCCACATAGGCGAGATACGCCTCGCGTTGGGTGCGGCGGGTGCGCTGGGCCTTGCCTCGCTGCGAGAAGAGCAGGGCCACCGAGCCGATGACGGTGACCACGAGGATGATCGCCCCGAGCGCGGCGAACTGGCTGTTGCGGACGACCGTCATCATCACGACGGACGACATGACCCCGGCGACCGGCAGCAGCGACATCGCGATGTTGCCCGCCTTGCCCTCGGGGAGGTTGGGCGGGGCCTCGATGGTGCGGGGCTCGGGCGCGGCCGGCGGACGGGTGGTCCGGGCGGGGCGGTGGATCAGTCGGGTGCTCATGGGTGTTACCGGCGCTTCTGGGAGAGCTGGAAGACCTCGGCGGCCAGCCGGGTGGCGGCCAGCCGTGTCGGCCGGGCGAGCAGTTCGGTACGGAGTTCTCCGCCTGCCGCCAGATGCCGGTCGTGGGGAAGGACATGGACGGTCGCACCGGTGGACCGGAGCTTCTCGGCGGCCGCGTCCACGTCGATCCCGGGGCGGGACGTCGTGCTGGTGAGCGCCACCACGGTCCCGGCGATCATGTGGCGGGGCAGCCCCTGCATCCACTGGAGGACCGCGTACGTGCTGGTGATGCCGTCCAGCGTGGCGGGGGCGGCCAGCACCCTGGCCTGGGCGGCCGAGAGCGCGACCCTGGCTACCTCGGCGGGCAGCGTCTCGCAGTCCACCACGGTCACCCCGAAGTAGCGGCGCAGCGCCACCATGACCCGCTCGTACGCCGCCGTGTCCAGCATCGCCCCGATCCGGCCCTGACTGCCGGGCAGCAGCCAGGCGTTGTCGGGGAGCTGGACGAGATAGCCGGTGACGTCGAGGAGCGACATCTGCGGTTCCGCGATGTCCGCCAGATCGGCCGTGGTCCAGCGCAGCGTCTCGGCGCCGAGACGCAGGGGCAGCGAGCCGAGCGCCGGGTCGGCCTCGACGAGGAGGACCGGGTCGTGGCGGTAGTGCGCGTACGCCGTACCCAGCAGGGCGGCCACCGTCGTCTTGCCCGCACCGCCCCGGATGGAGGTGACGGCGATCTGCCGGCCCGTCGTCACCGGCTGCTGGAGCGCCTCGGCGGTCCGGGTGATCTCGGCGACCTCGCGCGCCGCGGACGAGGAGACGATCCGGCGTATCGCGCGCGATATTCGCGCGGCGGCCGGCTCGCCCTGCCGGGGGCGGCGTGCCGTACCGGTCAGCGCGCTGTCCACGACGGGGCGTGAGTCGGGGGAGCGGGCGGGCCGTTGGGCGCGTGCCGGGGGAGCGGCGGAGTCGGACGCGGCGGGGGTGCTCCGGCCCGGCGGCCGCGTCGCTGTCCCTGTCGCTGCCCCCGTCGCCGTATGTTCCTGGGGCTGGGGCTGGGGCTGGCTCTGGGTCTGGTGTTGCTCCTGTGCTGGAGCGTGGCCCTGTACCGACCCGTGACCCTGTGCCGGGCCGTGGCCGGTCGCGCGCTGCGGAGGCGTACCCCTCAGGTCGCGCAGCACATCACCCTGCCAGTTGTCCGCGTTCGGCATGTCTGCCCTTCCCCTCCGCTCCGATGCCCGACCGGAGCCGCCCGCGCATGAATGTCAGAACTTGTCGAGCAGCTGGCCGTACATGCCGAACACACCGATGGCGAGCGGGAACAGCCCCACCATGCCGATGGACTCGACCAGATCGGCGGTGCGCCGCAGCCGCACCCGTACATGCTCGGGCGGCTCCACCGACAGGGCGAGCAGCGGCAGCATCGCCGCCACGCCGAGCACGACGACGGGACCCGCGCCCCCGGACGCCTGCTCCATCCACAGCATCACGAGGCGTACGAGGAGAACCGCCGCAGCGGCGAACAGTGCCACCACCTCGGCCACCAGGGGAAACGCACGGGCCCTCGACAACAGGACCACCGCCACCAGCGAGGCCAGGAGCACGGTCCACACGGTCGGCCGCGCGGACAGGGTGAGCAGCCAGCCCGCCGCCGTCGCCGAGACCGCGGTGACCAAGGTCGCGAGGGCGAGCCCGCGGTGCGTGGCGGCCAGTGCGTCGGCCACGTCGTGGCGGCTGACCGACACCCCGCCCGACCGCCGGTCGTCGAGCGCGGTGAGCCCGGATGCCATCAGGGCGAGCCTGGGCAGCATGCCGAGCAGCACCACGGAGAACACCGCCATCACGGCGCCCAGCCGGGCCGGATCCGACTCCACCGCGGCGACGGCCTCCCATACGGCGGCCATGGCCGCCGTGGCACCCGCGCCGATCAGGCCACCGCGGCCGAGCGGCGAGAAGAAGCCGAGCAGCAGCAGGGCCAGAACCACCGCCGTCGCCACAGCGGCGAGCCGGGCCGGGCTCGACCAGTCGTACGCGTCGGCCGCGGTCCAGGCCGTGAGGACGCCGAGGCCGCCCGAGACGAACAGCAGCGCGGTCGCCAGTCCGCGGTTGCCCGTTCCGATCCGGGCGAACAGTGCGCCGCCCACCAGAAGGACGCCGGTGACGACCGCCAGCGCGACGGCCAGGGTGCCGAGCGGAACCTCACGGCGGGCCAACAGGGCGGCGATCACCGCGAACACCACGGTCGACGCCCCGGCGGAGACTCTTCGCGCGGCCGGACGCCAGCGCCAGGCCTGGAGGTCGAGACTGTCGGCCACCTGGTCCGTGACGTCGTGGACCACCGGGGCGGGTGGCGCCGCGTGGGTCCTGACCAGGCGCAGCACGGCGCCGTCGCTGACTCCGGCCGAGGCGAGGGTGCTGTCGTGCGGCAGGGCCGAACCGTCGGAGGTGATCAACTGCCTGGTCAGCGGCCTCGATGCCGCCCGGTCGTCCAGCAACTGCAGGATGTCCGGCAGTAGTTGGCCGATAGGGGTGTCCGAGGGCAGCACGATGTCTGCCCGGCGCCGCTCGCCGACCAGGGTTACCCGGCTCAGTTCCGAGCGGGACGTCATTGCTGTGCTCACCACTTACGGAAACCTATCATCGTGATGTTCCGATATTTCGGGCCAATTGGGCAAAGCGCGTTGTGCGGTAGGTGCATTTCCGAGTTCGGCGAAATATCGCCTGCAACGCGTACGCAGTGAATTTCCGGCCACTTGGTCGTTCTTCAGTCGTTCCTCGGCCGGAGTTGATCAGGGGCCCTTCTCCGGGCCGGAAGGCGAAGGGGAATGTGTCGACGGCGCGTACCGCTGCGCCTGCCGCTGCTGTTGCTTCTCCTGCTCGGCCTTCTGTTGGTCCAGCGTGTGCTGGAGGAAGGACCAGCCGACGCAGCCGGCGCAGAGTACGGCAGTGATAGCGATACCCGCGAATACCTTCCCGAGCCGCTCGTCGGCGGTGCGCCGTGCGCGCCCCGCACCGAAGAGCAGGGCATCTCGCATCCTGCGGCGGCGCACCCCCACCGATTCCAGCAGTTGACTGTCGTAATCCCGTGCCACGTGATCCCCCTTTGCCACTGCAACATACCGATCGGTGGTCGCGGAGCGCACACCAGGGTGGTCCGGACGCAAGGGTGCGCGGCGTTCACGCCCGGCCGGGGTGCGTCCAGTCGCGGTTCTCGCGTACGACGGTGAATCCGGCCGATCGGTAGAGCGCGACGGCCGCCTCGTTGCCGGCCGGAGTCAGGATGGCTATAGCGCTCGCGCCCCCGCTCGCGCCCCGCTCAGCGCGGAGCCAGAGCCCTGGTCCGCCCCCGGTCATCAGGCAATGCGCTCCTCCAGGTGGACCGTCACGCTGTCCCCCTCCTCCTTGCCGATCGCCTTGCGTACGTCCGCCTTCACCGGCAGCTTGTGCGTACCGTCGCCCAGGGCCATGAACGAGCTCCGGAACGGATGGCCGTCGATGGTGCCCCGGACCTTCACCAGGCCACGGGTGCCGAAGAACTCGGCAGACTCGGGCCACACGACGTAGGTCCAGCCGCCCTTGCTCGGACTCTTCCGCAAGGTCGCGGTGAATTGCTTGTCCATCGCCGATTCCCTTCCTTTCCTTGCCTCATCGTGGTGTTCACGAGTAAGACGGGGGCGGACGCGGAAACTCATCGGCGGTCGCGGAGAGCGACCCGCAGGGCCACTGCGCCCTGTGGTTCACCCCTGCCGCAGCGCGAACCACAGCTCCGCCCGTGCGTCCATGTCGTCCAGGTCCATGGCCAGCAACTCCCCGCACCGCCCGATGCGTTGGCGCACGGTGTTGCGGTGGACGGCCAGGGCCACCGCCGTACGGTCCCAGTTGCCGTGCAGCGAGAGCCAGCAGCGCAGGGTGTCGGCCAGCGGTGTGGTGAGCGGGGCGAGGAGGGCGCGGGCGTGGGCGGCTGCCTGTTCGGGCGGGACCAGGGCGGCGAGGCCGCTCGCGGGGGCGTCCGTCGTCAGCGGGGCCCGGGTCGCCTGCGCGTGGGCCAGGGCGCGGGCGGCCAGGTGGTCGGCGGAGTCGAGGGCGGTGACGGGGGTGGGGGCGGACGCGCCGAGCGTCCAGCCGGGCTGCGGGGTGACCCGGTCCGGTGCGTGGCCGGTGCCGGTGCCGGTGCCGCTGCCTGTGGAGGTCCGCACCGGTTCGGGGTCGGTGGCGGTATGTGAAGCGGTACCGGTGCCGGGCTGCGGGGTGACCCGGGTGGGTTCGAGGCTCGTGGCGGTGCGTGAGCCGGTGCCGGTGCCGGGCTCGGCCGAGGGCGGATCCGGGTCCGTTCCGGGGGCGCCCGGCAGCAGTACCCGTACCGGCTCGCCGTCCCCGCGTCCCGCGTCGACCAGGGCCGTGCCCAGCGACGCGCCCAGGGCGCCGGCGGTCAGGGCGTCCGCCGGGGCGCCGTTCGTGCGGCGGGCGTGGATCACCGTCCACGGGCCGGTGGCGCCGAGGAGCGGGGCCACCTCGGCGGGGGAGGCGCCCAGGAGCATGCGGACCAGGGCCGCCGAACGGCCTGCCGCGTCCGCGCCCTGGTGAGGGGCGGCCAGGAGGGAGAGGAGGACCACCGCGATGCCCGCCACCGTGTGGTCTCCGGGCTCCCGCCGCCGGGTCGCGAGCGCCAGGACCAGGCCTTCGCCGCCGCCCAGCGCGTACGCGGCCAGGTGTGTGTCGCCGTGGGTGTCGGTGGCCGAGGTGGGCGAGCCGGGGCGTCCGCGGGCCACCACCCGGGCCAGGCGGGTCAGGGCCGCCGCCGTCCGCGGCGCGGGGTGGCGGCCCGCCGCAGAAGGCTCCCCGGTCCGGGCGCGGCCCGCCGCAGAAGGCTCCCCGGTCCGGGCGCGGCCCACCGCGGAAGGCTCCTTGGTCCGGGCGCGGCCTGCCTCGGAGGGCCCCTCGGTCGGGGCGCGGCCCGCCGCGTGGACCTTCTCGGTCGGGGTGCGGCCCGCCGCGTGGACCTCCTCGCCCCGCGCCGTCAGCAGGACCGCCCGGCCGCCGAGCTGCGTCGCGAGCTGGTGCAGCACCGCCGGTACGGGGTCGGGGCGGGCCGCCGCCGTCGCCAGGGCCTGCTGGGCGCGGGTCACCCGGCGCAGCTCGCGGTGGCGTGCCTCCGCCATCAGCCGCCACACCGCCCGCGCGATCGCGGTGAACGGGGTCTCGGGCGGCACCTCCAGCAGGGGCAGGCCGTATCGGTCGCACGCCTCGATCAGCGCGGCCGGCACCGTCTCGTGCACCGGGCGCACCCCGAAACCGAGCGCCGCCGCGCCCGCCTCCACCAGCCGGCCGACGTAGTGGTCCGGGTCCGTCAGCAACACCCCCGCGCTCAGCAGCAGCTCGCCGCCGAGCAGATACGGATACGGGTCCGCCATCTCCGAGGTGTGCACCCAGAGCAGGTCGGCGTCGGCCGGGCCCGCGATCCTGCGCAGGCCCAGCTCCTCCCTGGCCAGAAGCTCCGCCAGCGGGATGGGCGGGGTCGGCGGGCCGGACGGTGGGCCGGGCGGCGGAGTCGCCTGCGGGGTGCCTGCGGGAGGGATCGGCATGGACGGTTCATCCATTCAGTGCGTCGAGAATGGAGGAAACGTACACTTCAGCGTCGGCTTTCGGCCACCTACCGTCTTCCTCGCACGTACATCTGTTTGCGCGAGACGGAGGGAAGCCCATGGCTGTCGACTACGCCGTGATCGTCGTCTACCTGGCCGGCATGCTCGCCATGGGCTGGTGGGGCATGCGCCGCGCCAAGTCCAAGAGCGAGTTCCTGGTCGCGGGCCGCCGCCTCGGACCGGGGATGTACTCCGGCACCATGGCCGCGATCGTCCTCGGCGGCGCGTCCACCATCGGCGGTGTCGGGCTCGGCTACCAGTACGGTCTCTCCGGCGCGTGGATGGTCTTCACCATCGGCCTCGGACTGCTCGCGCTGTCCGTCTTCTTCTCCGCGCGGATCGCCCGGCTGAAGGTCTACACCGTCTCCGAGATGCTCGACCTGCGCTACGGCGGCAAGGCCGGGATCATCTCCGGCGTCGTGATGTGGGCGTACACCCTGATGCTCGCGGTCACCTCGACCATCGCGTACGCCACCATCTTCGACGTCCTCTTCGACGTGAACCGCACCGTCGCGATCGTCCTAGGCGGCGCCATCGTCGTCGCGTACTCGACGCTCGGCGGCATGTGGTCGATCACGCTCACCGACATGGTCCAGTTCGTCGTCAAGACCATCGGGGTGCTGCTGCTCCTGCTGCCGATCGCCGTCGTCAAGGCGGGCGGCTTCAGCGAGATGAAGGCCCAGCTGCCGACCGAGTACTTCGACCCGCTCGGCATCGGCGGCGAGACGATCTTCACGTATGTCCTGATCTACACCTTCGGCATGCTCATCGGGCAGGACATCTGGCAGCGCGTCTTCACCGCGCGCAGTGACACGACGGCGCGCTGGGGCGGGACGGTCGCCGGTACATACTGCCTCGTCTACGCCATCGCCGGGGCGGTCATCGGCACCGCCGCCAAGGTGATGTACCCGAACCTGGCGAGCGCGGACGCGGCCTTCGCGACGATCGTCAAGGACGAGCTGCCGGTGGGCGTGCGCGGGCTGGTGCTCGCCGCCGCGCTGGCCGCCGTGATGTCCACGTCCTCCGGGGCGCTGATCGCCTGCGCCACCGTCGCCAACAACGACATCTGGTCCCGGCTGCGCGGGGCCGTCGGCCGGGGCGGGGGCGGCGACGAGCCGCACGACGAGGTCAAGGGGAACCGGGCGTTCATCCTGATCATGGGCGTCGCGGTCATTCTGATCGCCATCGCGCTGAACGATGTGGTGGAGGCGCTGACCGTCGCCTACAACCTGCTGGTCGGCGGACTGCTCGTGCCGATCATCGGCGGGCTGCTGTGGCGGCGCGGTACGGCGGCCGGGGCGCTGTCGGCGGTGTGCGTCGGGGGTGTCGCGGTGGTCGGGCTGATGTGGCACTACGGGATCCTCGCCAACCAGCCGATCTACTACGGGCTGCTGGCGTCGCTGGCCGTGTACGTCGTGGTCTCGCTGGCCACGCCGCCTACGGATGCGGATGTGCTTGCGGCTTGGCGGGAGCGGTTGGCGGGGCGGGGCGGTCCTGAGACCGACGCCCCGGTCGAACCCGGCCGGTCCGGCGGACCCGGCCGGTCCGGCGAACCCAGCCCGTCCGGCGTTTGAGGACGGAACCCTCGGGCTGGTCCCGGCCGACCTCAAAGATGCCCTCAATCGCCGGGCGGGCTAGATGTGGCCGAGCTCAAAGACGTCCTCAAACGCCGGACGGGCTGGAGTTGGCCGGGCTAGATGTGGCCGAGCTCAAAGACGTCCTCAATCGCCGGACGGGCTGGAGTTGGGCGGGCTTGATGTGGCCGAGCTCAAAGACGTCCTCAATCGCCGGACGGGCTGGAGTTGGGCGGGCTTGATGTGGCCGAGCTCAAAGATGTCCTCAATCGCCGGACGGGCTGGAGTTGGCCGGGCTTGAGTTGGGCGGGCTTGAGCTGGTCGTGGGGCCGAGGCATTCAGCCCGCCCGGCGATTGAGGGCGAAGCGGCCGCCGGACGACCCCGGCACCCCACCGCACCCCGCACACTTGACACCGTACGAAAACCGAAGGAAAGGCACACCCCCCATGAGCAGCACCGATTCGCCGCGCGGCCCCATCGACTCCTCCCGCGTCCCGCGGTACGCCGGGCCCGCGACGTTCGCCCGGCTGCCCCGGCTCGACGAGGTCGGCCGGACCGACGTCGCCGTCGTCGGCGTGCCCTTCGACACCGGGGTCTCCTACCGGCCCGGCGCCCGCTTCGGCGGCAACGCCATCCGTGAGGCGTCCCGGCTGCTGCGCCCGTACAACCCGGCCCAGGACGCCTCCCCCTTCGCCCTCGCCCAGGTCGCCGACGCCGGCGACATCGCGGCGAACCCGTTCAACATCAACGAGGCCGTCGAGACCATCGAGGGCGCGGCCGACGACCTGCTGGGCACCGGCGCACGCCTGATGACCCTCGGCGGCGACCACACCATCGCCCTGCCCCTCCTGCGCTCCGTCGCCAAGAAGCACGGGCCCGTCGCCCTCCTCCACTTCGACGCCCACCTGGACACCTGGGACACCTACTTCGGCGCCGAGTACACCCACGGCACCCCGTTCCGCCGGGCCGTCGAGGAAGGCATCCTCGACACCTCCGCCCTCTCCCACGTCGGCACCCGCGGCCCGCTCTACGGCAAGCAGGACCTGACCGACGACGAGAAGATGGGCTTCGGCATCGTCACCTCCGCCGACGTCATGCGGCGCGGCGTCGACGAGATCGCCGACCAGCTCCGTCAGCGCATCGGCGACCGGCCGCTCTACATCTCCATCGACATCGACGTCCTGGACCCGGCGCACGCCCCCGGCACCGGCACCCCCGAGGCGGGCGGACTCACCTCCCGTGAGCTGCTGGAGATCCTGCGCGGGCTCTCCTCCTGCCACCTCGTCTCCGCCGACCTGGTCGAGGTCGCCCCCGCGTACGACCACGCCGAGATTACCTCCGTGGCCGCCTCCCACGCCGCGTACGAGCTGACGACGATCATGTCCCGCCAGATCGCGGCGGAGAAGGAGACCACGGGAGCCGAGGACGCCAAGTGAGCCACGACCACCACGACGACCGGCCGCAGCTCACCGCCGCCCAGGCCGCCGCCGTACTGAATCCGCCGGCCGGCCGCAACGGCGGCGACCTCGTCGTCGAGTCCCTCCAGGGGCTCGGCGCGACCACCGTCTTCGGGCTGCCCGGCCAGCACGCGCTCGGCATGTTCGACGCGCTGCGCCGCTCCTCGCTCTCGTACGTCGGACTCCGCGTCGAGAACAACGCGGGCTTCGCCGCCGACGCGTACGGCCGGATCACCGGGGAAGTCGCCCCGCTCCTGCTGTCGACCGGGCCCGGTGCGCTCACCTCGCTCGCCGCGCTCCAGGAGGCCGCCGCCGCCTCCGCGCCCGTCCTCGCCATCTCCAGCCAGATCCCCACGGCCGGGCTCGGCGGCGGGCGGCACGGCTATCTCCACGAGCTGCGCGACCAGCAGGCCTCCGTCCGCGACATCGTGAAGTCCGTGCACACCGTGCGGACCGCGTCCCAGATCCCGTCCGCGATCGCCGCCGCCTGGGAGTCCGCGCTGACCGCCCCGCACGGGCCGGTCTGGGTGGAGATCCCGCAGGACGTGCTGCTGGCCGAGACGACGCTCCCGGTCGTCAGCGCCATGGACGCCACCCCGCGCGAGCTCTACCCGCGCCCCGAGCTGACGATCGCCGCCGCGCATCTGCTGTCGAACGCCGAACGCCCGGTGATCATCGCGGGCGGCGGAGTCGTACGCTCCGACGCCTCCGGCAAGCTCCTCGCGCTGGCCGAGAAGATCGACGCGCCGGTCGTCACCACCTTCGGCGGCAAGGGCGCGTTCCCCTGGGAGCACCCGCTGTCGCTGCGGTCCTGGCTGGAGGACCGGCACACCACCGACTTCCTGGAGGACGCGGACGTCCTGCTCGTCGTCGGCTCGGGGCTTGGCGAACTCTCCTCGAACTACCACACCTTCCGCCCGCGCGGCCGGGTGATCCAGATCGAGGCGGACGCCGGGAAGCTGGAGTCCAACCACCCCGCCCTCGGCATCCACTCCGACGCCCGCGAGGCGCTGGCCGACCTCCTGGAGGCCGTCGAGCCCCGCGAGGACGCGGATGCCGCCGAGCGGGTGCGTACGGTGCTGGAGAAGGTACGGGCCCGGATCGACGCCCAGGAGCTCACCCTGGAGCAGCAGGTTCTCGCCGCCGTCCGCGAGGCGCTGCCCGACGCCGCGCCCAGCTTCTGGGACATGACGATCCTGGCCTACTGGGCCTGGTCCGCCTTCGACGCCCGGCGCCCCAACACCATGCACTCCGCCCAGGGCGCGGGCGGCCTCGGCTACGGCTTCCCGGCGGCCATCGGTGCGGCCGCCGCCGACCCGACGAAGCCCGTGCTCGCGGTCTCCGGTGACGGCGGCGCGATGTACTCCATCGCGGAGCTGGCCACCGCGCGTCAGTACGATCTGCCGCTGACCTGGCTGATCGTCGACGACGGCGGCTACGGCATCCTGCGCGAGTACATGACGGGGGCCTTCGGCGAGGCCACCGCCACCGAGTTGTCCCGCCCGGACTTCGTCGCGCTCGCCGAGTCCTTCGGCGTACCGGCCGTCCGTACGACACCGGAGTCGCTCGCCGCGGACCTGGGCAAGGCGCTGGCGGCCCCGGGGCCGTCGGTCGTCGTGCTTCCGGCGCTGCTGAGGATGTTCGAGCCGACGCATCTGTAGGCGCGCGGCTGTGGCGCAGGGGTGGCGCGCACCGCGTGCGCGCTACCCCTGCGCCGCCTGCGTGGCCTGGTCGTCGACGGCTTCGGACTCCTCCGGACGGGAGGCCCGCCCGGCCGCCTCCGGTGTGTCACCGTCGAGGTCGGTGAACGTCACGCGGATGCTGCTCCCGAACAGCTCCATCCGGAACATCGCCTCCATGGCACGGGCCAGCCGTGCCAGCAGAGGCACGGTGGGGACCGTGCCGCCGAGTTCCAGCTTCGAGACCTGCGGCTGTGTCATACCGGCGCGTCGGGCCAGTTCGGTCTGCGAGAGGCCGAGGGCGACCCGTCGGTCGTACACGGCCTGCCCGAGGTCGAACGCGAGAGAGATCTCCTCGCGGCGCCGCTCCACCTCGGGGTCCTCGGCGATCCCCTGGGCGACCTTCTCGTCGCGGGCGAACTTCCAGCGTGCGTGGCTGACCATTACCGCTTCTCCTTCTCCTCGTCGGCTGTGCGCGTGTACACATCGTGAGCCGGTTGGTGCTCGGCCGCGCAGAGCACCTTGGCGCGGGCGACCTCGGCCGTCTCCCGCTGCCGGGTCTTGCGGAAGACGGTAAGCAGGACGATCCGCCGATCCGGCGCGAGCCAATAGGGAATCCGGGTCGCGATTCCCTGTCGGCCAAGGCTGAACCGCAGTTCGCGGACGCCGTCGCCGAGGTGCCGGGAGTACGGCTCCCCGAGCGTCATGGGGCGCTCCCGCAACAGCTCGGCGACGTGTTCGACCACGAGGAAGTCGTTGAACGGCAGGTTCATCAGCCACAGTCGAACCTCGGGTTCGATCTCGATCACATAGGGCGTATCCATATATCGGAACGTATAGATACTCCAGTGTATGACGTCTGTCTTCCCTGTGCAGTCACCCGCAAGGGTGATCTGCCCTGATCGGTTGTCGCGCCCCACCCCCACCCCACCCCCATTTGTTGCGGAGGGATGAAATCCGCTCCCCCTGATGTTGGTGCCTTCCGGTAGAGCAGGTCCGCGAACCGGGCGACCGGAACGCGGACACACGGGGCGAATGGGAGGCAACGCGTGACGGGCGCAGAGCAACAGGGGTGGGGCCGGCGGCTGACCGGGTACGCGTGGCGGTACCGGCGGAACGTCGTGCTCGCTCTCGGCTCGTCGCTCGCCGGCATGGCCGTCATGGCCCTCGTGCCGCTCATCACCAAGGTGATCATCGACGACGTGGTCACCGACCACACCCGCTCCCTCGCGGTCTGGACCGGCCTGCTCATCGGCGCGGCCGTCCTCGTCTACATCGCCACCTACATCCGCCGCTACTACGGCGGCCGGCTCGCCCTGGACGTCCAGCACGACCTGCGTACGGACATGTACGCGACCATCACCCGGCTCGACGGGAAACGTCAGGACGAGCTGTCCACCGGGCAGGTCGTCGGCCGGGCCACCAGCGACCTCCAGCTGATCCAGGGCCTGCTGTTCATGCTCCCGATGACCATCGGGAACGTCCTGCTCTTCCTCATCTCCCTGGTGATCATGGCGTGGCTCTCGCTGCCCCTGACCCTCGTCGCCCTCGCCGTCGCCCCCGCCCTCTGGTTCATCGCCCGCCGCTCCCGTACCCGTCTCTTCCCCGCCACCTGGTACGCCCAGAGCCAGGCCGCCGCCGTCGCCGGAGTCGTCGACGGGGCCGTCTCCGGGGTCCGGGTCGTCAAGGGGTTCGGGCAGGAGGACCAGGAGACCGGCAAGCTCCGCGAGGTCGGGCGACGGCTGTTCGCCGGGCGGCTGCGCACCATCCGGCTGAACTCCCGCTACACCCCCGCCCTCCAGGCCGTGCCCGCCCTCGGCCAGGTCGCCATGCTCGCCCTCGGCGGCTGGCTGGCGACCCGGGGCGAGATCACGCTCGGCACGTTCGTCGCCTTCTCCACCTACCTCGCCCAGCTCGTCGGCCCGGTCCGGATGCTCGCCATGGTCCTCACCGTCGGCCAGCAGGCCCGCGCCGGTGTGGAACGCGTCCTGGAGCTGATCGACACCGAGCCCTCCATGCAGGACGGTACGAAGGAACTCCCGGCCGACGCCCCGGCCGGGATCGAGTTCGACGACGTACGGTTCGGGTACGACGACGAACGGCCCGTCCTCGACGGCTTCTCGCTCACCGTCGAGCCCGGCGAGACCGTCGCCGTCGTCGGCGCGTCCGGCAGCGGCAAGTCCACCGTCTCGCTCCTGCTGCCCCGCTTCTACGACGTCTCCCACGGGGCCGTCCTCATCGGCGGCCACGACGTCCGCGAGCTCACCCAGGCCTCGTTGCGCTCCGCCATCGGGCTCGTCCCCGAGGACAGCTTCCTGTTCTCCGACACCGTCCGCGCCAACATCGCCTACGGCTTCCCCGACGCCACCCAGGAGCAGATCGAGCAGGCCGCCCGCGCCGCCCAGGCCGACCGGTTCATCGCCGATCTGCCCAAGGGGTACGACACCACCGTCGGCGAGCACGGGCTCACCCTCTCCGGCGGCCAGCGCCAGCGCGTCGCCCTCGCCCGCGCCATCCTCACCGACCCCCGGCTCCTCCTCCTCGACGACGCCACCTCCGCCGTCGACGCCCGCGTCGAGCACGAGATCCACGAGGCGCTGAAACAGGTGATGGCGGGGCGCACCACCCTGCTCATCGCCCACCGGCGTTCCACCCTCCAGCTCGCCGACCGCATCGCCGTCCTGGACGGCGGGAAGCTCGCCGCGATCGGCACCCACGAGGAGCTGGAGCGCACCTCCGCGCTCTACCGCCGTCTGCTCACCGACCCCGACGAGCTCGGCGGCACCTCGCCCGGCCACCGGCCGCTGCGCACCGGGGCGGACCCGGAGGACGACCGCGCCCTCCAGGAGGAGCTGGACGCCGAGTTCGACGCGGAGCGCGGCATCACCCCCGCCCTGTGGATCCGCGAGGAGGAGGAGCGGGACACCACCGTCGCCGGCATGCCCGCGACCCCCGAACTCCTCGCCCAGGTCGAGGCGCTGCCCCCGGCCACCGACACCCCGCAGGTCGACGAGGCCGCCGCCGTGCGTCCGGAGGAGTCCTACGGGCTGCGCCGGCTGCTGCGCGGCTTCGGCGCGGTCCTCCTGATCAGCCTCGGGCTCGTCGCCGTGGACGCCGGCATGGGCCTGCTGCTGCCGGTCCTGATCCGGCACGGCATCGACGAGGGCGTCACCCAGCTCTCGACCGGCGCGGTGTGGGCGGCCTCCGCGATCGCGCTCGTCGTCGTGCTCGTCCAGTGGGTGGCCCAGACCGGCGAGATCCGGATGACCGGCCGGACCGGTGAGCGGGTGCTCTACTCGCTCCGGCTGAAGATCTTCGCCCAGCTCCAGCGCCTCGGCCTCGACTACTACGAGCGCGAGCTGACCGGCCGGATCATGACCCGGATGACGACGGACGTGGACGCGCTCTCCACGTTCCTCCAGACCGGGCTGGTCACCGCGTTCGTCTCCGTGGTCACCTTCTTCGGCATCATGGTCGCGCTGCTCGTCCTGGACGTCCAGCTCGCCCTGGTCGTCTTCGCCACCCTGCCCGTGCTGATCATCGGCACCGTCTTCTTCCGGCGCAGCAGCGTCAAGGCGTACGAACTGGCCCGGAACCGCATCAGCGTCGTCAATGCCGACCTCCAGGAGTCCGTCTCCGGCCTCCGGATCGTCCAGGCCTTCGGCCGCGAGCGGGACGGGTCCGCCCGCTTCGCCGAGCGCAGCGACCACTACCGCCAGGCCCGGGTACGCGGCCAGTGGCTGATCTCCGTCTATTTCCCGTTCGTCCAGCTGCTGGCCTCCGTCGCCGCGGCCGCCGTCATGATCGTCGGCGCGGGCCGGATCGACAACGGCACGCTGACCACCGGGGCCCTGGTCGCCTACCTCCTCTACATCGAGCTGTTCTTCGCCCCGGTCCAGCAGCTCTCCCAGGTCTTCGACGGCTACCAGCAGGCCACCGTCTCGCTCGGCCGCATCCAGGAGCTGCTGCGCGAGCCCACCTCCACCGCCGACCCGGACGAGCCGCTCGACGTGCTCTCGCTGCGCGGTGAGATCGCGTTCGAGGACGTCTCCTTCGCGTACGGCTCCGACGAGGAGGCCCTCACCGGCGTCGACCTGCGCATCCCGGCCGGCCAGACGGTGGCGTTCGTCGGGGAGACGGGGGCCGGGAAGTCGACCCTGGTCAAGCTCGTCGCCCGGTACTACGACCCCACGAGCGGCCGGGTCACCGCCGACGGCACCGATCTGCGCCGCCTCGACATGACCGCCTACCGGCACCGCCTCGGCGTCGTCCCGCAGGAGGCGTACCTCTTCGCCGGCACGGTCCGCGACGCCATCGCCTACGGGCTGCCCGACGCCACCGACGCCCGGGTGGAGGCCGCCGCCCGCGCGGTCGGGGCGCACGAGATGATCGCCACGCTGGAAGACGGCTATCTCCACGAGGTCGCCGAGCGAGGCCGCAACCTCTCCGCCGGACAGCGCCAGCTCATCGCGCTGGCCCGCGCCGAGCTCGTCGACCCGGACGTGCTGCTCCTGGACGAGGCCACCGCCGCCCTGGACCTCGCCACCGAGGCCCTGGTCAACCAGGCCACCGACCGGCTCACCGGCCGCCGCACCACGCTGGTGGTGGCCCACCGGCTGACCACCGCCGCCCGCGCCGACCGCGTCGTGGTCATGGACCACGGGCGAGTCGTCGAGGACGGCACGCACGACGAACTGCTCGCCCGGGACGGGCGGTACGCCCGGCTGTGGCGCACCTTCATCGGCGAGGGCATAGGGGAGGACGAGCCGGCGGGCGTCTGAGGGGCCGCCGGGTTCCGCCGGGTCCCGCAGGGGCACCAGGGGCGGCCGTGCAACCTCCCGCCGGTCTGCTGCGTCGTAGTCAGGAACGCACAGGTGCGTACAGACGTCAGGTGGGGGCGAATGTGTTCGACATAGCTGCGGGACCGGCGAGACCGACGGCCGCGGAACCGACGGTCGCGAAGAGGCGGCCGTGGCTGGTCCGCCTCCTCGTCCTGCCCCTGCTGGTCGGACTCGTCCCCCTGCTCGGCGCCCCCGGCGCCGCCCAGGCCGCCTCCGCCTGCACCGGCCGCCCCGCGAAGACGGTCGGGTTCTCCACGGGAGAGCTGCGCGTCTACAAGAGCCGCGCCCATGTCTGCGCGGTGACCGTCGCGAAGAAGCCCGGCAAACGGCGGACGATGAGCGTCACGCTCCAGCCGCGCGGCGGACGTACCGTCTCCGACAAGGGCTCATACACGAAGATGGCCGGGCCGGTCACGGTCAACGCGCTGAACCGCTGCGTCCGGGCCACCGGCGGGATCGGCAAGAAGTCCGTCTCCACCGGATGGATCCTCTGCTGACCTCCCGCTGATCTCTCCGTCGACCTCCCGTCGACCTCCCGCCGACTTCTCGGCCGGCCTCCCGCCGGTCTCTCCGTCGACTTCTTCGTTGACACGGACAACCGGGTCTGGCGTGGCGTGTGTTGCCCCGATAAGTTCACGGCGACTGTTGTGAATCAAGGGGAGAGTGCATGCGCAAGTCACTCACAGGGGTTCTGTCGCTCGCCGTGCTCATAGGTACGGTCGGAGCCACGGGAGCCTCGGCCGGTGCGGCCACCGCCGCGGAGCCGGCCGCGAAGCGGAGCAGCGCCGCCGTCGGCAGCGAAGCGAGCACCGAGGACATCAAGGACCGCATCCTGGCCATCCCGGGAATGAGTCTGATCGAGGAGAAGCCGTACGCGGGCTACCGCTACTTCGTCCTCAACTACACCCAGCCGGTCGACCACCGGCGCCCGTCCAAGGGCACGTTCCAGCAGCGCATCACCCTGCTGCACAAGGACGTCTCCCGCCCGACGGTCTTCTTCACCAGCGGCTACAACGTCTCCACGAACCCCAGCCGCAGCGAGCCGACGCAGATCGTCGACGGCAACCAGGTCTCGCTGGAATACCGCTACTTCACCCCGTCCCGGCCGGCCCCGGCCGACTGGTCCAAGCTGGACATCTGGCAGGCCGCCAGCGACCAGCACCGGGTGTTCACGGCGCTGAAGAAGATCTACGACAAGAAGTGGCTGGCCACCGGCGGGTCCAAGGGCGGCATGACCGCCACGTACTTCGAGCGCTTCTACCCGAAGGACATGGACGGCGTCGTCGCCTACGTCGCGCCCAACGACGTCGTCGACAAGGAGGACTCGGCGTACGACCGGTTCTTCCGCAACGTCGGCACCAAGGAGTGCCGCGACAAGCTGGCCGGTGTGCAGCGCGAGGCGCTGATCCGCCGGGCCCCGCTGCAGAAGAAGTACAAGGAGCAGGCCGCCGCCAACGGCTGGACGTTCAACACCATCGGTTCCCTCGACCGCGCCTACGAGGCCACGGTCATGGACTACACGTGGGCGTTCTGGCAGTACAGCCTGGTCGCCGACTGCGTGGACCTTCCGGCCGACGCCAAGAAGGCCGGCGACGACGACATCTGGAACTCCGTCGACGCCATCTCCGGCTTCTCCGCTTACGTCGACCAGGGCCTGGAGACGTACACCCCGTACTACTACCAGGCGGGCACCCAGCTCGGGTCGCCGGACATCAAGCAGCCCTGGCTCGGCAACCTGAGCCGGTACGGCTACCAGCCCCCGCGCAACTTCGTGCCCCGCTCCATCCCGATGAAGTTCGACCGGGGCGCGATGCGGGACATCGACAGCTGGGTCAAGAACAACGCCCGGCGGATGCTGTACGTCAACGGCGAGAACGACCCGTGGAGCGCGGAGCCGTTCCGCCTCGGGCACGGCGCTAAGGACAGTGCCGTCTACACCGTCCCCGGCGGCAACCACGGCTCGAAGGTCTCCGGTCTCCCCGAGGCGCAGAAGGCGAAGGCCACCGCCGACATCCTGCGCTGGGCGGGCGTCGCCCCGGCGGCCGTCGAGGCGGACCCGTCGAAGGCGAAGCCGCTGGCGAAGTTCGACACGAAGCTGGACCAGCGCAACGGTGAGATCGAGCGCGACGAGGCCACCCTGCGCCCGTAGCGGTCAGCCGGTTCTGACGTCAGCCGGCCCCGGCGTCATCCGGCTCCGGAGGCCGTCCGGTTCCGGCGTCGCCCGGCTCCGGAGGCCGTCCGGTTTCGGCGTCGCCCGGCCTCGGCGTCACCCACGTGGGCTGGGTCCGCTGGTCACCTTCCCGGTGACCGGCGGGCGCAGCCCACCGGCCTGTCCCCGCCCAGCGCGACGAACAGGTCCGTGGTGCCGGGGCACTGCGCCCGCCGCTGCACCGCCGACTCCACCCGGTAGCGCGGGGCGCGGCCGCCCGTGTCCGCGCAGGCGGTCTCCGTGACCTGGCCCGCGCGGGACGCCGTGACACAGTCCCCGACCACGGTCAGCGGGCCGCCGCCCTGCCCGGGGTCGCCCGGATGCGGGGGCTCCAGATTCCGCATGCAGGCATAGCCGGTGGTGAGCCGGGAACGGGCCCCGGTGCCCGTCTCGGAGACATGCAGGACGAAGTCGGTGGGGTCCGGGCAGGGCGGGCCCGAGTCCGGGGTGCCGAGGTGCCGGGCCAGGACGGTGGCCGCCGCCTTCTCGCTGCGGCAGGACACCTCCCGGATCTCCGGCCCCCGCGAACTGCAGTCGCCGGGCCCGAGGAAGACCACGCCGTACGGTGACGGGCCGGGCGAGGCGGGTACGGGCCCCCGGTCGTCGGTGACCGTCCCGTCCGGACCCCGGCAGGCCGTCAGCAGGAGCGCGGACACGGCCACGAGCACGGTCAGGACCGCGCCCAGGACCGGCGGCGGGGCGGACGGCCGGCGCCGGGCCCCCGGGGAAGCGTGCTCATCCATGAAGAAACCCCCGATACGTCCGTAAAGACGTACACCCGGCGCGGCCCGCCGGAGCGGGGCCACGCCAGGTGCTCGGGGCGCTTTGCGTCTGCGGCCGGACGCCGGTGCCGTCCGGTCGTCGTAGGGCTAGTACGACAGGCCGTGGCCCACCGGGTACAGCACCTGCGTCGGGTCGTCCGCGCGCTGCACCGGAACCGGGAGGGTGCCCTCCGGATCGGCGCGGCCCGCGATCACCCGGGCGGCGGCGCGCAGTTCGACATCGGTCCAGGAGTACGCGGCGAGGGTCGCCGCGACTCCGGTGCCGGTGAGGTGGGCGACGTCGTACGGGTTGCGGACGGCGACGGCGACCACCGGGACGCCGGTCGCCACGAGGGCCGTGACGAGCGTGCGCTGCGAGCTGTTCGCGGTGACGTTGTACGTCGCCACGACGACCGCGTCCTTGCCCTCGGCGGCGGCGACGGCCTCGGCGATCTTCGCCTGGTCCGGGGCCGTACCGGTGGACAACACCCGCGCGGTGAAGCCCAGTTCGCCGAAGGTGTGCGCCAGTGTGCCGGTCGGCGGGCCCGTCGTCCCGGAGGGCGAGGCCGGATCGGCGCCCACCACCAGCAGCTTGCGGTGGGTGCGGCGGGAGAGCGGCAGCAGCGTGCCCGGGTCGGCGAGCAGGGTCGTCGTGCGCTCGGCGATCCGGTCGGCGGCGGCCCGGTGCGCGCGGCTGCCCACCGTGCGCTCGACGCCCCGGTGGCTGACGAACGGGTCCCGGAACAGGCCGAGTCCGCTCTTCAGCCGCAGGATCCGCAGGATCGATTCGTCGATCCGCGCCTCGCTGATCTCGCCGCCGCGGACGGCCTCCAGCACGGCGTTCCAGGCGACGGAGAGATTCGGCGGGTTCAGCAGCTGGTCCACGCCCGCCAGCAGCGCGAGGACCGGCACGCGGTCGTCGCCGTACTTCGTGCGCACCCCCTCCATGCCGAGCGAGTCGGTGACCACCACCCCGTCGTAGCCCAGCTCCTCGCGGAGGATGCCGGTGAGGATCGGCCGGGAGAGCGTGGCCGGGTCCTCGGACGGGTCGAGCGCGGGGACCACGATGTGCGCGGTCATGATCGAGTCGATCCGGGCCCGGATCGCGGCGCGGAACGGCGGGGCGTCCAGCTCCTCCCACTGGGCGCGGGTGTGGTTGATGACGGGCAGTCCGGTGTGGCTGTCGGTGTTCGTGTCGCCGTGACCGGGGAAGTGCTTGGCGGTCGCGGCGATGCCCGCGCCCTGGTAGCCCTTCACCTGCGCCGCGACCAGGCCGGCCACCGCGTCGGGGTCGGAGCCGAAGGACCGTACGCCGATGACCGGGTTGGCCGGGTTGACGTTGACGTCCGCGTCCGGCGCGTAGTTCTGGTTGATGCCGAGCGCGGCCAGTTCGGCGCCCGCGATCCAGGCGGCCCGCCGGGTGTCGGAGCGCGAGCCGCCCGCGCCGAGCGCCATCGCGCCCGGCAGCAGCGTGGCGGGTTCGCCGACCCGGCAGACGATGCCGTGCTCCTGGTCGGTGGAGACGAGCAGCGGCAGCCGGGAACGCTCGGCGAGCGCGGCGCGCTGGAGGCCGTTGGAGAGGTCGGCGATCTGGTGCGGGTCGCGGGTGTTGTGCGCCCAGGTGAAGTAGATGATGCCGCCGACGTGGTACGTGGAGATCAGCTCGGCGGCGGTGCGAACCCCGATCTCCTTGAGGTTCGCGTCGATGTCGGCCTGGTCGGGCTCGGTGGCGGAATGCCCGTAGACCCGCATCACGAAGAGCTGGCCGACCTTCTCCTCCAGGCTCATCCCGGCGATGATCCGCCGCAGCCGGTGGTCGGTGAAGGCGTCCGCGGAGTGCGCGGAGGCGGCGGAGGGGGCGGCGAGGACGCCGGTGGCGGCCGCTGCCGTGACGGCGGCGGTGGCGGTGAGGAGGGTGCGTCTTGAGGTGCGGTGGGGCACGTGAGCTCCTTCCCGGGGTGAAAGAAACTTCCAAGGAAGTACGCTTATAGGGAAAGTAACTTCCGGTCAAGGGTCCGGGCCGCCCACGGCGCCACCCACACGCGAACGGCCCCCGGCCTACGGCTCCGCCGCCTTCGGCTACTGCTTGGGCGCTCCGAGCCGCAGCAGGTACTCGCGCCCCGCGCCCAGCAGACCCGGCAGCTCCGCCGCCCCCGGGTGCCAGCGCTTCTCGTACTCCCAGCACACCCATGTGTCCGGGTCCAGCCCGTCCAGGCACTCCGCCAGCGGAAGCACCCCCGCCCCCAACGCCAGCGGAGTGAGGTCCTGCGCCGACGCGACGTCCTTCACCTGTACGTAGCCCAGGTGCGGGGCGAGCACCGCGTGGCTCGCGGCCGGGTCCTCACCGGCGAGCCAGGTGTGCAGCACATCCCAGATCGCGCCGACCCGGGGGTGCCCGACCGTGGCGACGACCCGGGCGGCGTCGAGGCCCGCGCGGTGCGAGTCATGGGTCTCCAGCAGGATGCTCACCCCCATATCGGCGGCGGCCGGAGCGGCGGCCCCGAGCCGCCGGGCGGCCGCCGCGTCGGCCTCCGCCTGCTCCTGGTCGCCACCGCCGGGGAACACCCGGACATAGGACGCGCCCAGGTCACGGGCGAGCTTCACCAGCTCGGCCAGCTCCGCCAGGACCGCCTCGTCGTCCTCCTCGGAGGCCGCCTGCACATACCCGGCGAGGGCCAGGATCTCCACCCCGCCGGCCTTGAACGCCTCGACCACATCGGCCCGTTCCAGCGACGAGAGCCCCAGGTGCACCGGCTCCTCGGGGTGGACGCGCAGCTCCACCCCCCGGTATCCGTTGTCGGCGGCCAGCCGGACGACCTCGGCGACCGGCGTACCGGGCACTCCGAGGGTGGAGAAAGCGAGCTTCATCGTGCGTGTCCTTCCCTTGTTGCCGACGCCCCGCTCCTGCCCGCCGGGCCGGTGGCTACTCCCGGACGCCGGCCGCCTCAGCCGACGCCCCGCAGCAGTCGCTCCAGGCTACCGAGCAGTTTCAGCGCGTCCTCGCGCCGCGCACCCTCCAGCGCGCCGCCGGCGGACACCGCGCGCTCCTCGGCCTCCCGCACCCGCTCCGGGGTGAGCACCCGCAGGGCGGCGGCGGCCTGTCGGGCGAACATCGCGAGCAGATCCAGCTCCCGGACGCCCGACCGGGCCTGCGGAGAGGGATCCAGCACCTCCAGTACGCCGAGGATCCGGGCATCGCTGATGAGCGGGGCCGCCATCAGGGCGTTCGGCACATACGCGGTGGACTCCGCCAGCGAACGGTCGAAGGACGGATCGGCGCTCAGATCGTCCACCACCATCGGCTCACCGGAGGTCGCCACCCACCCGGCGATCCCGCGCCCGGCCGGGAACCGGCGGCCCACGAGGAACTCCTCGCCCTGCCCGGACACGGCCTGGAAGACCAGCTCGTCCGCCTCCTCGTCCAGCAGGAAGACCGAACTGGCCTCGGCCCCGAAGATGGCGCGGGCCACGTCGACGACCGACTGGAGCAGTTCGCTGCGCGGCGCGTCGGCGACCGCGGCGGAGGAGAAGGAAGCGGCGGAATCAGTTCTCGGAGTCATCACGGGTATCTCCTGCCGGAGTGGAAGAAGGACGCGGTGCGTGGCGCACATTGGCCGCGGACAGATAGAGGGCGTTCTTGAGCTGGAAGGCCGTCATCCGCGGATGCGCGGACAGGACGCGGGCGCAGAGCCCGGCGACGTACGGCGTGGCGAAGCTGTTCCCCGTGGTGCGGATCGTCCGGCCGCCCAGCCACGGCACGGTCACGTTCTGGCCCGGGCCGAAGAACTCCACCGGCGGATCCGGGTTGTACAGGTGCAGTTCGGGGTCGTCCTCCTGGTGGCTGCCCACCGAGATCACCGACGCGAACCGCCAGGGGAAGCTCTCCACCGGGGTGTTGTGGGCCGAGGCGACGATGACCGTACGGGCGAAGTAGGCGCTGTCGGCCAGACTGTGCAGCTCCTGCGCGAACCGGGTACGGGTCGTCGACAGGCTGAGGTTGACCACGTCGAAACGCTGCTCCACCGCCCAGCGCAGCCCGGCCATCAGGACGTCGCCGGTGCCGGAGAACCGCTCCCCGAGCACCCGCACACTGTGGATCTCGCACTCCGGGGCGGTCCGGCGGACGATGCCCGCGCACGCGGTGCCGTGCCCGCAGGTGTCCCCGGTGGTCGTCGGCTCGACCGCGATCTCCCCGCTCTCCCCGTCCTTGACGACCACCCAGGAACCGGCCAGCGGGCCGATCAGCGGATGGTCCCGCTCCACACCCGAATCCACCACGCACACGCGTACGCCGCGTCCGGTGGCGGGCCCGGCGGGGCGGCCGAGCGGTGGTCCGGCGTCCGCGAGCACCGGTACGTCGTCGGGGCCGCGCCCGCGCAGACTCCAGGTCAGCCCCTGCCCAGGACCGGTACGCGTTCCTCCCGGGGCCGACCGGGTCGCCCCCGCCCCCGTACCCGTCCGTGTCCGTCCCGGTTCCGTGGTCGTCATCGGTCAGCTCCTCTCCCTCGTCGTGGCCATGGCCCGGGGCGGGTGCGCGAGGAACCCGGAGACCCGGCGCACCCCCGGCAGATGCCCCTTGCCCGTGAAGTGCGCCCCGGCCGACCGGGCCGAGGCGCCGGCCTCCGGCCACCGGCCCAGGGCGGCGAGCGTGTGCGCCCGGTCCAGCTCCGCCGTCGCCTGGACCAGCGGCGAATCGGTGAGCAGCGAGGCCCGCACCGCCCGGTCCGCGTGCCCGGCCGCCTCCTCGGGGGCGGCGCGGGCCGCCAGCCGGGCCCGG
>NZ_JAAGMH010000032.1:0-58803 GCF_010548505.1 Streptomyces sp. SID14515
CCCGCCGCCGGCCGCCCCGGGCCTGGCTCGGCGCGCTCCCGCTGCTCGTCTTCGCCGGGCTCTGCTTCGGACTGCCCGCCGGGGCCCTGTTGTACGGGGCGCTCACTCGCACCGACCCGGTCGCCGGGACCACCGAGATCACCGGCGAGCACCTGGCGCGCTCGCTCCAGGGGCCCTACCTCACCTCGCTCACCGGCAGCGTCCAGCTGTCCGCGCTGACCGCCGCGCTCGCCACCGTGCTCGGGGTGCTGATCGCCCAGGCCGTCGTCACCTCCCGGCGCGGCGCGCTGCGCGGCGCGGTGCTCACCGCCTCCGGGGTGCTCGCCAACTTCGGCGGGATCCCGCTCGCCTTCGCCTTCGTCGCGACCCTCGGCATCTCCGGGGTCGTCACGGAGATCGGGCACCTGGACGCCCTCGGCTGGAACCTCTACTCCTTCACCGGGCTCACCGTCATCTACCTCTACTTCCTCGTCCCGCTCATGGTGCTCGTCGTCGTCCCCGCACTGGACGGGCTGCGCCCGCAGTGGCGGGAGGCCGCGCTCAACACCGGGGCCTCCACCTGGCAGTTCTGGCGCCATGTCGGCCTGCCGGTCCTCGCGCCCTCGCTGCTCGGCGGCTTCGTCCTGCTCTTCGGCAGCGCCTTCGCCGCGCATGCCACGGCCGCCGCCCTGGTCGGCGGCTCCGTCCCGCTGGTCACCCTGAAGATCGCCGACGCGCTCTCGGGCAACGTGCTGGTCGGCCAGGAGAACGTCGCCCTGGCGCTGAGCCTCGACATGATCGTGATCGCCGGACTGGTGATGGCGGTCTACCTGCCCCTCCAGCGACGGAGTTCCCGATGGCTGCGCTGACCCCGGTATCCCCTGTTACCCCGGCTCCCGTCGCCGCCCCGGCGAAGACGGCCCGGCGCCGCCCGCGCTACTGGCGCGGGGCCGTGCTCACCGTCGCCGGGCTGTACTTCCTCACCCCGCTGGTCTCCTCGTTCGTCTTCACCGTCCAGGTGCCGAACCAGGGCGTCACCTTCGCCGCGTACAGCGGGATCCTGTCGGCCGACGGCTTCACCGAGAGCCTGTTCCTCTCGCTCTCCCTCGCCGCCGCCACGATCGCGCTGGCCCTGCTGCTCGTCGTGCCCGCCCTGGTCGCGGTCCGGCTCGGGCCGCCCCGGCTGCGCGCCGTCGTCGAGATCGTCTGCATGCTGCCGCTGGTGGTGCCGCCGATCGCGCTGGTCACCGGGATCGCCACGGTGCTGCGCTGGGGGCCCGACCACTTCTCCCGCACCCCGCTCTACCAGACCTTCCTCGCCGTGCAGAACGAGTCGTTCCCGGTGGTGCTGGTCCTCGCCTACACCGTGCTGGCGCTGCCCTTCGTGCACCGCTCGCTGGACGCCGGACTGCGCGCGGTCGACGTGCCCACGCTGGTGGAGGCGGCCCGGAACTGCGGGGCCGGGCGGCTGTACGTGATCCTCCGCGTCATCCTGCCCAATCTGCGGTCCTCGCTCGCCGGGGCCTCCTTCCTCACCCTGGCGCTGGTGCTCGGCGAGTACACCGTCGCCTCGCTGCTGGGCTTCCGGCCCTTCGCGGTGTGGATCGTCTCCGTCTCCGGCGCCGAGGCCCGGATGTCCGTCGCGGTGTCCCTGCTCAGCCTGCTGATCACCTGGGCCCTGCTGCTCGTCCTCTCCCGCGCCGGAACCGGCTCGTCCGCCGCCGTCCCCGCCGCCGCCCCCACCCCCGTACCCGGCAAGGAGTAGCACCCATGTCAGCCCTGCCAGCCCTGCCCGCCCCGTCCACCGCCGCCGCCCGACGCCCCGATCCGGCGCGGGCCGCCTCGGCCGCCGACGGGCGCGCCGTTACCGGAGCCCGGGTGGAGTTCCGCTCGCTGCGCCGGGCGTTCGGCCCGACCGTGGCCCTCGACGGACTCGACCTCACCGCCGAACCCGGCGAACTGCTCGCCCTCCTCGGCCCCTCCGGCTGCGGCAAGACCACCGCGCTGCGGGTGCTCGCCGGCTTCGAGCAGCCGGACTCCGGCGAGGTCCTGGTCGACGGCGAGGACATCCTCGGCATCCCCGCCAACCGGCGTGACGCCGGCATGGTCTTCCAGTCCTACAGCCTCTTCCCGCATCTGAACGCTCGCGACAACGTGGCCTTCGGCCTGCGCGTACGGAAGGTGTCCACCACCGAGCGGCACGCCACCGCCGCCGAACTCCTCGACCTGGTCGGGCTGCCCGACCACGGCGGACGCTTCCCGCACCAGATGTCCGGCGGACAGCAGCAGCGGGTCGCCCTGGCCCGCGCGCTCGCGCTGCGGCCCCGGGTGCTGCTGCTGGACGAACCGCTCTCGGCACTCGATGCCAAGGTGCGGCTTTCGCTCCGCGAGGAGATCCGCCGCCTTCAGCTGTCGCTCGGGATCACCACCATCTTCGTCACCCATGACCAGGAGGAGGCCCTCTCCATGGCCGACCGGGTCGCCGTCCTCAACGCGGGCCGCCTGGAACAGTGCGCGCCCCCGGCCGAGCTGTACGAGCGCCCCGCCACCGCGTTCGTCGCCGAGTTCGTCGGCACCATGAACCGGCTGCCGGGCCGGCTGACCGGGACCGGATCGGTCGAGGTCGCGGGCGCCACCCTGCCGGTCGACGGCGAGGCCCCGGCGGGCGGCGGGCCCGTCGACGTGCTGATCCGGCCCGAGGGCATCCGCGTCGAGGCCGACCCCGAGGGCACGGCCACCGTCGTCTCCGCGTCGTTCCTCGGCTCGGTCACCCGGGTCCTGCTCGACCTCCCGGACGGCGTCGCGCTCAAGGCCGACCTCTCCTCCCGCGACGCCGCCGACCTGCTGCCCGGCGTACGGGCCCGGGTCACGCCCGTACCGCGTCCGGTGCTCGTCGTCCCCGCCACCCCCGCCGTCCCCGTAACGGGTGAGCGGACCGGGAAGGCGGCGGCATGACGACGCCCGCCGCCGTCCTCTTCGACATGGACGGCACCCTCGTCGACACCGAGGTGCTGTGGTGGGAGACGGCCGACGAGGTCGCCGCCGGACTCGGCCACCGGCTGTCCGCCGCGGACGCGCCGGAGGTCGTCGGCCGGGCCGTCGCGGACACCGCCGCTCATCTGATCGGCGTCACGGGCACGGCGGCCGACGCGCTGGACGGCGTGGCCGCCGAGCTGACCGCGTCCTTCTTCCGCAAGGTCGACGCGGGCGCCCCGCTGCGCCCCGGGGCCGCCGCGCTGCTCACCGCCCTGGAGCGGTCCCGGGTGCCGTTCGCCCTGGTCAGCGCCTCGCCCCGGAGCGTGGTGGACGCGGTGGTGGCGGGGTCGCTGGCGGGGGCGCCCTTCGCCTTCACGCTGTCGGCCGACGACACCGTACGGACCAAGCCGCACCCGGACCCGTACATGGCGGCGGCGACCCGGTTCGGCGTCCCGGCCTCGGCCTGTGTCGCCGTCGAGGACTCCCCGGACGGCACCGCATCCGCTCACGCCGCCGGGTGCGCGGTGCTGGTGGTGCCCTCGCTGCTGCCGGTGGAGCCCGCGCGGGGTCGGACCTTCGCCCGTAGCCTGGAAGAGGTCGACCTCGGGGTGCTCAGTGACTGCCTGAGGCGTCCGGATCCTGAAATCCTGGGTCCGAAACCGGCGTGATTCGCGCCACCCTTGATCAGGGTTGCGCTCAGATGAGCGAAATCAACATGGCTGCACTTCTGGAAGACGTGGCACTCAGTGCCACCTTGCTGGCTTCGAGAAGTGGACTCACCTGGTGAGCAAGGCGCTCACCTGAGCGGTAATGGTCAAGTTTCGGCCATGCTGCCTTCAGGAGGTGAAGGCAAGAGTTCAGGTGCTTCGGCCGGGCGGCCCTTTCGATCTGCTGGCGGACGGGTGGTTGCGGCCGTATGACGACCACGTGGACGTACCCATACACCTTCGATCTGGGTATGTTCCTCGCCGTCAGGGCAGCCACCGCGTCCTCGAGGAGTCGAGACCCGTGTCGGAAAACAAAGATCCCCAGAAGTTCGTCTACGACTTCACCGAGGGCAACAAGGATCTGAAGGATCTTCTGGGCGGCAAGGGCGCCAACCTCGCCGAGATGACCAACCTCGGGTTGCCCGTCCCTCCGGGCTTCACGATCACCACCGAGGCCTGCAAGGTCTACCTGGAGAGCGGCGACGCGCCGACCGCGCTGCGCGACGAGGTGAGTGCGCACCTCACGGCGCTGGAAGAGCGCATGGGCAAGCGGCTCGGCCAGGCCGACGACCCGCTGCTGGTCTCCGTCCGCTCCGGCGCCAAGTTCTCCATGCCCGGCATGATGGACACGGTCCTGAACATCGGCCTCTCCGACGCCTCGGTGGCCGGTCTCGCCACCCAGTCCGGCGACGAGCGCTTCGCCTGGGACTCCTACCGCCGCCTCATCCAGATGTTCGGCAAGACAGTCCTCGGCGTCGACGGCGACCTCTTCGAGGAGGCCCTGGAGGCGGCCAAGCACGCCAAGAAGGTCAGCATCGACACCGACCTCGCCGCGGCCGACCTCAAGAAGCTCGTCAAGCAGTTCAAGAAGATCGTCGAAACCCAGGCCGGACGCGAGTTCCCGCAGGACGCGCGGGAGCAGATGGACCTGGCCATAAACGCGGTCTTCGACTCGTGGAACACCGACCGGGCCAAGCTCTACCGCCGCCAGGAGCGCATCCCCGGCGACCTCGGCACGGCCGTCAACGTCTGCTCGATGGTCTTCGGCAACCTGGGCCCCGACTCCGGTACGGGCGTCGCCTTCACCCGCGACCCGGCCAGCGGCCACCAGGGCGTCTACGGCGACTACCTCCAGAACGCGCAGGGCGAGGACGTCGTCGCCGGTATCCGCAACACGGTGCCGCTCGCCGACCTGGAGTCGATCGACAAGAAGTCGTACGACCAGCTCATGCAGATCATGGAGACCCTGGAGAACCACTACAAGGATCTCTGCGACATCGAGTTCACCATCGAGCGCGGTCAGCTCTGGATGCTCCAGACCCGGGTCGGCAAGCGCACCGCCGGCGCCGCCTTCCGCATCGCCACCCAGCTCGTCGACCAGGGCCTGATCGACGAGGCCGAGGCCCTCCAGCGGGTCAACGGCGCCCAGCTCGCCCAGCTGATGTTCCCGCGCTTCGACGACGAAGCGAAGACCGAGCTGCTCGGCCGGGGCATCGCCGCCTCGCCCGGCGCCGCCGTCGGCAAGGCCGTCTTCGACTCGTACACCGCGATCAAGTGGTCCCGCTCCGGCGAGAAGGTCATTCTGATCCGCCGCGAGACCAACCCCGACGACCTCGAAGGCATGATCGCCGCCGAGGGCATCCTGACCTCGCGCGGCGGCAAGACCTCGCACGCGGCGGTCGTGGCGCGCGGCATGGGCAAGACCTGTGTCTGCGGCGCCGAGGACCTGGAGGTCGACACCAAGCGCCGCCGGATGACGGTCGGCGGCACGGTGATCGAGGAGGGCGACCTCGTCTCCATCGACGGCTCCACCGGCAAGGTCTACCTCGGCGAGGTACCCGTCGTACCGTCGCCGGTCGTCGAGTACTTCGAGGGCCGGATGCACGCCGGGGCCGACGACGCCGACGAGCTGGTCGCCGCCGTGCACCGGATCATGGCGTACGCGGACCGGGTGCGCCGGCTGCGCGTGCGGGCCAACGCCGACAACGCCGAGGACGCGCTGCGCGCCCGCCGCTTCGGCGCCCAGGGCATCGGCCTGTGCCGCACCGAGCACATGTTCCTCGGCGAGCGCCGCGAGATGGTCGAGAAGCTGATCCTCGCGGACACCGACGACGAGCGCGAAAGCGCGCTGGCGGCTCTGCTCCCGCTCCAGAAGGCCGACTTCATCGAGCTGTTCGAGTCGATGGACGGACTGCCCGTCACCGTACGGCTGCTCGACCCGCCGCTGCACGAGTTCCTGCCCGACATCACCGAGCTGTCCGTGCGCGTCGCGCTCGCCGAGTCCCGCAAGGACGCCAACGAGAACGACCTGCGCCTCCTCCAGGCGGTGCACAAGCTGCACGAGCAGAACCCGATGCTGGGTCTGCGCGGTGTGCGCCTGGGCCTGGTCATCCCCGGCCTGTTCGCCATGCAGGTCCGCGCGATCGCCGAGGCCGCCGCCCAGCGCAAGAACGCCAAGGGCGACCCGCGCGCCGAGATCATGATTCCGCTCGTCGGCACGGTCCAGGAGCTGGAGATCGTCCGCGAGGAGGCCGACCGGGTCATCGCCGAGGTCCAGGCGGCCACCGGCACCGACCTGAAGCTGACCATCGGCACCATGATCGAGCTGCCGCGCGCCGCGCTGACGGCGGGCCAGATCGCCGAGGCCGCGCAGTTCTTCTCGTTCGGCACGAACGACCTGACCCAGACCGTGTGGGGCTTCTCCCGCGACGACGTGGAGGCCTCGTTCTTCACCGCGTACCTGGAGAAGGGCATCTTCGGGGTCTCCCCGTTCGAGACCATCGACAAGGACGGCGTCGGTGCGCTGGTCCGCAGCGCCGTCGAGGCCGGCCGGGCCACCCGCCCGGACCTCAAGCTCGGCGTCTGCGGCGAGCACGGCGGCGACCCCGAGTCGGTGCACTTCTTCCACGAGGTGGGCCTGGACTACGTGTCCTGCTCGCCCTTCCGCATCCCGGTCGCCCGCCTTGAGGCAGGCCGGGCCGCAGCCGAGTCCCGGGGCAGTGACAGCCGCTGACCCGGACTCACCGGTCCGGGGTGCACGAACACCCCGGATCTCCTGGGCAGGGCTGCACGAACAGCCCTGCCCACCGACCAAGGGCCGCGAAGGCCCCGCCGAGAAGCGGCGGCACCCTGTGCGGGGGTGCCGCCGCTTCGCCTTGTCCTGACGTGTGACGGCGCTGGGGCGGACCTGAAGGCCGCGCCTGCGCCGACCGGAAGTGACCGGCGGTAAAGGGCCGGGTGTGCCGGGAAGTGACCGGCGGTACGGGAGTGGCGTGCGCGGAAATGACCGGCGGTACGGGGAAGCCGTCAGGAGTGCGCACCGAATGCCGCGCGAGGAATGTGGCGCAGAGCACATTGCTTCGTTTAATGCGCAAAGAAATTCGGGTGACGACCGGGGGACCGGGGTGCGGTCCATGGATCCCCACCCATGAACCGCACCCGGCTTACCCCCGTCGGGTACGGAGCCGCACCGTCGCCCACCGCCGCCGAACACACAAAGCCCCCCACGGCCTTCACGTGCTCATCCGGTGGGCACCGGATGCGTACCCGACGTCGTACAGCCTCATCGGTGAAGCGGAACGGGGCGACACCTTTCACTTCTGGCCGAAACCCCGTGGTGACCTCCTGTGACGGTCCGCATACCCTTCGGTGGGGGCAATTGCGGATGCAACAGAATGCAACAGGTGGGGGAGTAGTGCTGCGTATCCATGTGTCCAGGCTGGACCTTTCACGGGTGCGGATGGCCACGAGGCCGGACGCGCTGTGGGAAACCATTCTCAGTTTTCACCGGCTCAGGGACCGGCGCGCTTCGACGGTGTTCGGGAAATGGCGTACGGAATCCCGGGCGCGGTTGAATGGTGAAGCACAGCTGCTGGCGGCGGTCGTTCCGCCCCGCGGCTATTTCCCGGATTTCCTGACGCCCTCTCAGGAAGGCGCCGAGCCTTTCGGGCTCGACGTCGGAATGGAGGCACTGCGCGACACCCCCGCCGACCGCGTCCACGCGGAGCTGGAACTGCTGGCCGCCGGGCGCGTACGGCAGCGGGCAGACCGGTCGGTCGGTCAGCGGGCCGCCGGTTCGGGCAGGGCGGGCGCGGGGCTGCCCGCCGCGCTCATGGAGGGCCGCGCCGAGCCGCTCGCCCGGCTCATCGGAGCCCTCCGCAGCTACCACCACGCGGCCGTCGAGCCCTACTGGCCGCACATCAGGGCCAGCATCGAGGCGGACCGCGCCGTGCGCGGCCGGGCCCTGCTGGACGGCGGCGCCGACGGGCTCCTGGGCACCCTGCCGCCGATGATCCGGTGGCGCTCGCCCGTGCTGGAGGCGGACTACCCGGTCGACCGCGATCTGCACCTGGACGGGCGCGGGCTGCTGCTCCAGCCGTCCTTCTTCTGCCGGGGCACCCCGGTCGTCTACCGCGACCCCTCGCTCCCGCCGGTGCTCGTCTACCCGGTCACCAACCCCGGCGCCCCGGTCTTCGCCGAGCCGGGCCCCTGGCTCGGCCGGCTCGTCGGCCACACCCGCTCGGCCGTCCTCTCCTCCATAGGCAGCGGCTGCACCACCAGCGAACTCGCCCGCCGCGCCGGGGTGTCGCTGGCCTCCGCGAGCCAGCACGCCTCCGTGCTGCGCGAGGCCGGCCTGGTCCTGACGCTGCGCCACGGCAGCTCGGTCCTGCACACGCTGACCCCGCTCGGCGGCTCCCTGCTGCGCGGCGGCGCCCCGCTCGCCCTGCCCTGAGCGGCGCTCCGAAGCCCGGTCGTGAAATCCGTCCGCCGATCGGCGATGAGTTCCGCACGGCCCCGCCGTCTAACCATCGAAAGCGCCGGACGGACCACCGCGGGCGCCACAGGACAGAGGAAGAGGAAACGACCATGGCTCAGATGATCTTCGTGAACCTGCCGGTGAAGGACCTGGAGACCACCGTGGGCTTCTTCGGCAAGCTCGGCTTCACGACCAACCCGCAGTTCACCGACGACAAAACCGCGTGTCTGGTCATCAGCGACACGATCTTCGCCATGCTGATGACGGAGCCGCGCTTCAAGGAGTTCACCAAGAAGGACGTCGTCGACGCCTCGCGGGCGACCGAGGTCATCCTCGCGCTCAGCGCCGACAACCGCGAGAAGGTCGACGAGATCGCCGACGCGGCGCTGGCCTCCGGCGGGTCCCCGGCCGGCGAGACGCAGGACCTGGGCTTCATGTACGGCCGCTCGTTCCAGGACCCCGACCACCACATCTGGGAGGTCATCTGGATGGACCCGGCCGCCGTCGAGGGTCAGGCCTGAGCCGCGGGGCGTGCGCCGGAGCCGTCGAGGAGCACCGGCGCACGCGGGGTGTCCGCGTCAGCTGCGGAACGGCCCCTTCACCTCGTACGTGATGCCGCCGGAGGAGCTTCCGCTGGTCCCGCGCTGCGAGGAGAAGTAGAGGCGGGTGCCGTCCGGCGAGAACGCGGGCCCGGTGATCTCCGAACCGGACTGGCCGGTGATCCGCAGGAACGGGGCCACCGTGTCGTCCGGCGTGATCAGGCAGATCTCCATGTTCCCGCCGTCCTCCGCGATGTACAGGTCCCCGGATCCGGACCGGGTGACGTTGTCCACGCCGGTCAGCGGGGCGGAGCCGCCCGTCACCAGCGAATCGTCGTAGGCGAGCGAGATCGACGAGGCGTTCGCGTCGTACGCCCACACCCGGTTGTCGCCCTTGGTGGTGAACCAGCAGGTGCCCGCAGCGTAGAAGCAGCCCTCACCGCCGTTGAACACCTTCGCCCCGGACACCTGGTGCCGGGTCTGGGTGGAGGAGGCGGCCGGGTCCGGAACGTTCGCCCAGCTCACCGGACCGGAGGTGGCCGTGCCCGCCACCAGCACCTGAAGCGTGCCGCTCGACAGATTCCCCCAGGTCGTGGGCCGGAAGCGGTAGAAGCGGCCGTCGCTCTCGTCCTCGGTGAGATAGACGTAGCCGTGGTCCGGATCGGCGGCGGCGGCCTCGTGCTTGAAGCGGCCCATCGCCGGCCGCCGCACCGCCGCGTTCACCCCCCACGGGTCGGTCTCGTACACATAGCCCCGGGTGACCTCCTCGCAGGACAGCCAGGTCTTCCAGGGGGTGGCGCCGCCCGCGCAGTTGTTGTTCGTGTCGCCCAGGATCCGGTACGCGGAAGTCACCGTCCCCGACGAGTTGAACTTCACCGCGCTCGCCCCGCCCCCGCTGCCCGGGGACACCTCGGCGTTGGAGACGTAGATCCAGCCCGAGCCGTCGGCGTACGTCGCGCCCCCGTCGGGCGCGCTGTGCCAGCGGTAGGAGGTGCCGGGCACGGTCTGCCCGGAGCGGGCGATCACGCGGCTGGTGAAGCCGCTCGGCAACTGGATGCCGTCGCCGTTGGCCGCCTGGAGGGCGCCGTACGGGCCGGGGGCCGGCTGGGCCGGGTCGGCGAAGGCGGCGCCCCGCCACAGCGTGCCGCCGAAGGCCGCCGCCGAGCTGCCGATCACCGCGGTGCGCAAGAAGGTCCGACGTTCCACGATCACTCCACGCATGAGTGTGGCCCGCCGCTCCGGACGGACCGGCGGGTCGCGCGTGAGGACTGTAGGAGTACGGAGTTGACGGAGCATCAAGGGCAGATGAACGGGCGGCGGATGGCATGCGCAGGCCATCCGCCGCTTTCGGGGGGTGTCAGTCCGCCCGTACGGTGAACACCGGCACCGCCGCCTCCTCGTCGTCCAGGCACGCGCCCGTCGCCAGGTCGAAACGCTGCTTCAGCAGCGGCGAGGCCACGAACGGCCGCCCGCCCGCGGAGCCGAGCAGCCCGCGCGAGAGGACGTACGCCCCGGTGAACGGGTCCCGGTTGCCGATCGCGTACACCCGGCCGGCCCGGTCCATGAAGACGGCCGCCTGGTCCCCGTCCGGCAGCAGTACCGCCACCCCGCGCCCGGGGGTCAGCAGCTCCCGTTCGCAGACCGTCAGCCAGTCCTTCCCGTGGGCGAGCCGGACGACTCCGGCGCCCCGCGCTGTCGTGATCGTCGCAGCAGCCATCAGGATGCGGTCCCTTCGAGGGTGCGGACGGCGAGCACGGGTCCGGCGAGCAGCTCCAGATCTGGCTTGATCTGATCCCTCTCCGGAACGAACCTCACCGAGGGATCGGGGGCGTCGGGCGCGTTGACGAAGGTGACGAAGCGGCGCAGCCGCTCCGGGTCCTCGATGGTCGCGGCCCATTCGTCGCGATAGCCCGCGACATGGTCGGCCATCAGCCGCTCCAGCTCCGCGCAGAGCCCCAGCGAGTCGTGGACGACCACGTCCCGGACGTGGTCCAGGCCGCCGTCGATCCGCTCCAGCCAGGCCGAGGTGCGCTCCAGACGGTCGGCGGTACGGATGTAGAACATCAGGAACCGGTCGATCAGCCGCACCAGTTCGGCGTCCGAGAGATCCTGCGCCAGCAGGTCCGCGTGGCGCGGAGTGGCCCCGCCGTTGCCGCCGACGTACAGATTCCAGCCCTGGGCGGTGGCGATGATCCCGAAGTCCTTGCCCCGGGCCTCCGCGCACTCGCGGGCACAGCCGGAGACCGCCGACTTCAGCTTGTGCGGGGAGCGCAGGCCCCGGTAGCGCAGCTCCAGATCGATCGCCATCCGCACCGAGTCCTGCACGCCGTAGCGGCACCAGGTCTGCCCCACACAGGACTTCACCGTGCGCAGCGACTTCCCGTACGCGTGCCCGGACTCGAAGCCCGCGTCCACCAGCCGGGTCCAGATCAGCGGCAGTTGGTCGACCCGGGCGCCGAAGAGGTCGATGCGCTGACCGCCGGTGATCTTCGTGTAGAGGCCGAAGTCGCGGGCCACCTCGCCGATGACGATGAGCTTCTCCGGGGTGATCTCGCCGCCCGGGATGCGCGGCACGATCGAGTACGACCCGTTGCGCTGGAGGTTGGCGAGGAAGTGGTCGTTGGTGTCCTGGAGCGCCGCCTGCTCGCCGTCCAGCACATAGCCGCTCGCGCCGACCGTGGGCGCCAGCGAGGCGATGACCGAGCCGACCGTCGGCTTGCAGACCTCGCAGCCGTCGCCGCCCCGCGCCTCCTCGCGGCCGTGCGAGTCGAGCAGGGCGGCGAAGGAGGTGACCTCCAGGGTGCGGACGATCTCGTACAGCTCGCTGCGGCTGTACGGGAAGCAGCCGCACAGCCCCGCCTCCTCCGGCGGCGGCATCAGCTGCCCGATCACCTTGAGGCAACTGCCACAGCCTGTACCGGCCTTGGTGCACTTCTTCACCTCGGGCAGGGTGGTGTGCTCGCAGATCGCGCCCTTGGTCACGTTGTGGCAGGAGCAGATCACCGCCTCGTCCGGCAGCGCGGCGGCGCCGAGCGCCACCGGTCCGCCCGCCCCGGCCGGCAGCACCAGCTGCTCGGGGGCGACCGGCGGCACCGTGCCCGTCATCGGCCGCAACATGCCGTACTGTTCCGCGTCCCCGACCAGCACCCCGCCCAGCAGCGTCCCGTCCGGGCCCATCACCAGCTTCTTGTAGACCCCCGACCGGGCGTCGGAGTAGACGACGTCGAGCGACCCCTCGGCGCTCCCGTGCGCGTCGCCGAACGAGGCCACGTCCACGCCGAGCAGCTTCAGCTTCGTCGACAGGTCCGCCCCGGTGAACGCGGACCGCCCGCCCGCGATCACCTCGGCCGCCGTCCGGGCCATCTCGTAGCCCGGCGCGACCAGCCCGTACACCCGGCTGTCGGCGGCCAGCGCGCACTCGCCGATCGCGAACACCGCCGGGTCGGAGGTCCGGCACGCCTCGTCCACCACGATCCCGCCGCGCTCCCCGACCGCCAGACCGCACTCCCGGGCCAGCTGATCGCGGGGCCGTACGCCCGCCGAGAAGACGACGAGATCGACGTCGAGCGAAGAGCCGTCGGAGAGGGCCATCCCGCTCACCGCGCCGTCCGCGCCCGCCAGGACCTCCTGCGTACCGACCCCCGTGTGCACGGCGAGCCCCATGTCCTCGATGGTGCGGAGCAGCGCCGCGCCGCCGCCCTCGTCCACCTGGACCGGCATCAGCCGGGGCGCGAACTCCACCACGTGGGTGGCGAGTCCGAGCCCCTTCAGCGCCCCGGCCGCCTCCAGGCCGAGCAGCCCGCCGCCCACCACCGCACCGGTCGCCGCGCCCTTCGCGTACTCCTCGATCGCGAGCAGGTCCTCGATCGTCCGGTACACGAAACAGCCCCGGGCCTCCTTCCCCGGCACCGGCGGCAGATACGGGTACGAGCCCGTCGCCAGCACCAGCGTGTCGTACGGGAACACCGCCCCGGACCGCGCGGTCACCGTCCGTCCCGCCCGGTCGACGCCCGTCGCCGGGTCGCCGACGTACAGCTCGATGCCGTGCCGGTCCATGAAGTCCGGCTCCACCAGCGAGAGCTCCTCGGGGCTGCGCCCGTCGAAGTACGAGGTGAGCCGCACCCGGTCGTAGGCGGGCCGGGGCTCCTCGCAGAGCACGACGACCCGGGCGCCGCCGGCCGCCGGGGTCAGCCCGCGGTCGGCGAGGGCCTCCAGGAACCGCTGTCCGACCATGCCGTGCCCGACGACCACGATCGTCGGAACGACGCTGTGCGCCGGGGCGTTCGGGGTGCTGTCCGAGGCGGCGGCGGTGGTGCGCGGCTCGAAGGTGGGCTCCGGCATCTCAGTGGCCTCCGTCGGTTGTCCTCATGCCCCGAGCCTGGGCGGGAGGTGTTACCCGGCCGCATCCCGGCTGTTTCCCGGGCGGAACCTTGCGCTCAGCGGCCGGGCAGGGGCCCTGTGAGGGACCGGGTGAGGAGGCATGGGCGACAGGCGTCTAGTGTCGGTTCGTGCCTGACATAACCCTGACGACCCTGATCCTTCTCTGCCTCGCCGCGGCCGCCGCGGGCTGGATCGACGCGGTGGTGGGCGGCGGCGGGCTGCTGCTCCTGCCCGCGCTGCTGCTCGGCCTGCCGCACGTCCCGGCCGCCCATGTCCTCGGCACCAACAAGGCCGTCGCGATCGTGGGCACCTCGGGCGCGGCCGTCACCTTCCTGCGCAAGGCGCCGGTACGGGTGGGGCTTGCGGTGCGGGTCGGGCTGATGGCCCTCGCCGGGTCGATGACCGGGGCGTTCTTCGCCGCCGGGATCAGCAGCGAGCTGCTCCGCCCGGTGATCATGGTCGTGCTGCTGGGGGTCGCGGCCTTCGTGATGCTGCGCCCGTCCTTCGGTACGGCGGCGGCGGGCGACGGCACGGACCGGCCGGTCACCCGGGCCCGGATCGTCACCGCGATCGTGCTGGTCGGCGGCGGCATCGGCTTCTACGACGGGCTGTTCGGGCCGGGCACCGGTACCTTCCTGGTCCTGGCCCTGACCGCCGTGCTCCACCTGGACCTGGTGACCGCCTCGGCCACCGCGAAGATCGTCAACGTGTGCACCAACGCGGGCGCGCTGGCGATGTTCGCGTACCAGGGCACGGTGCTGTGGCAGCTCGCGGCCGTGATGGCGGTCTTCAACCTGGCGGGCGGGATGATCGGGGCGAAGATGGCGCTGAGCCGGGGGAGCGGCTTCGTCCGGGCGGTGCTGCTGACGGTGGTGTTCTCGCTGGTCGCCAAGCTGGGCTTCGACCAGTGGAACGCGTGAGAACGGCAGGACTTCTCAGCGCACGTCCGTCAGGTGCGCGTACGCCACCACGTTGCCCTGGTAGCCGGTCTCCTTGGAGAAGCCGCCGCCGCAGGTGATCAGCCGGAGCGAGGCGTGCGGCGAGTCGCCGTAGACGCGCTGGTCGGGGAAGTCGTCGTTGTCGTAGACCTCGATGGCGTCGATCGAGAACACGGCCGTACGCCCGTCCTTGCGGACCACCTCGACGGCGGTGCCCTTGGTCAGGGCCCCCAGGGCGTAGAAGACGGACGGGCCGTCCGCGTTGTCCACATGCCCCGCGACGATCGCGGTGCCCCGCGCGCCGGGCGGGACGCCGTCCGCGTACCAGCCCGCGAGGTTGCGGTCCTCGTCCGGCGGTACGTCGAGGCTGCCGTCGGCGGCCAGCCCCAGCCGGGTCATCGGCGCGTCCACCTCGATGCTCGGGATGCGGATACGGACCGGCTCGGAGCGGTCCAGCGGCTCGGCGACCGGGGAGCCGGGCTGGAGCTGGGGCCCGGCGGCGAAGGCCTGGGCGCTGGAGGGCTGCGGCGGGATCAGCTGGCCGCCGGGGCCGTTCTGGATGAGCCAGATGCCGCACAGCACGGCGATGCCCACCAGCCAGCCCTTGGCCTTCTGCGCGCTCGGTGACACGGCGTCGTCCTCGGTCGGTGGTCCGGGGCGGGCGGGGCGCGCTCGGGGACGCGCCCCGCCCGGTCAGGGGGGAAGCGGTGGTTCAGCTTCCTTCGGCGCCCTCGGAGCGGCGGCGCAGCAGCCACAGCCCGCCGACGGCCGCGAGGCCGATCACGCCGACGCCGAGGGCGACCTGCGTGGAGTTCGGTTCGACGCTGCCGCCGACCCCGGTCCGCACATGGCCGGACGGGCGGTCGTGGATGGGCTTCTCGTGCTTGCCGCCGCCGATCACCTCGAGGTCACCGACCGCGTCCTTGCCGTTGTCGCAGGAGACGATGATCTCGTAGGTGCCGGGCCGGGTGTCGTGCGGCACGGTGAACTGGCCGACCACGACCTCCTTGTGGGTGCCGGGGCGCACCTCGAAGTCCCCGGCGTCCAGGGAGTTCGCGTCGCCGATGCCGGAGCCCTTCTTGCCGCAGGCGGTGGTGTTCACGGTGACGGTGGCGCCGGGGGCCGCGGTCGCCGGGGTGATCTCCAGACGGCCGAAGTCGCCCGCGTACGCGGACGGAGCGGCGGCGGTGAGACCGAACGCGATGACGGTGAACGCGGCACCGACGGTGCCGGTCACGAGGCGGGCGGGACTGCGCATGGGGATCCTCCGGGCAGACGGCGCGAGCGGGTGTGTCCTGACCCGAGCCAACGGGGACGGGGCCCACCACGCCTTCTGACGTCAGGTCAGCTTTCACCCGTACGGACCGGCGCGGCACCCTTGCCGGAATGGATCACCGCAGGTCGCGGCGGTGCGACTGGGCCGTTCGGTCCGTGCTGCCGCGCCGGGTGCCGATCGGGTGAGGCGCGTACGGTAAGTGTGACGCACGTCACATGAATGACCTCGCGGGCCCCGGGCACACGCAAGACACCCCCCACGGGACGGATCCCCGCCCCCCACGGCACCCGCCCCCACCGGTCCACTCCCCCTGGACCGGTGGGGGCGGTGTCGGATCCGCCTCCGGCCCCCGCTCACCCCTCGTCGGTGGCGGCGGCGCTCCAGACGATCTGCGGCGGACGCACCCGGGCGCACAGCGGCTGACCCTTCGCGTCGGTGAGCCCGAGCCGACCGGTGAGACGCCCGGAGCGCGCGGCGGCTTCGAGAACGTCCGGGTCGATGTCGCTGAACATCAGTTTGGCGCGCCGGAACATGGTGAAGACCCCGGCGTCGTCCACCGTGCCCCAGGACAGATAGACGAACCGCCCGCCCAGCCGGTTCTGGACGTACGGCCCCGACACCTCGATCCCGTCCGCCGTCGCGGTGGCCGTGCAGTCGAGCACCCACGAGGCGGCGGAGGCGTCCCCGGGGTGCAGACCGAGCAGCTCGCCCGGCCGGTCCTTGCGCTGGACGCCGACGTGGATGTTCTCGTACCCGGGGAAGTCGCTGTCCGGGCCGCAGCTGCGACCGGGAAGGGCTGAGGCCTCGATATGGATCTGCATGCCCCCATGGTCCGGCACGGCCGAACCGCCGGCCCCCGCCTTTCCGGGCGGGCGGTCTCAGACGGCGTCCTCCGGAGCGCTGTCGTACACCGCGCGCAGGTCCTTCATCAGCTCCTCGTCGACCGTGAAGTCGACGCCGTCGATCCGCCGCACCGGCGCGATGCCCTGCGAGTTGCAGACGAAGGCGGACCGGTAGCGGGCCACCCCGTCCGGGCCCTCCAGCGTCACCGGGCGGCGCACCGACGGCCGTCCGGCCCGGGTCAGCTCCCGCTCCAGCAGCGCCATCGTGATGCCGGTGAGCGCCGGGGCGCCGGGCCACACCACCGAGGCCCCGTCCCAGAAGCCGATGTTGGTGACCGCCCCCTCGGTCACCACCCCGCCCGGCGCGGTCAGCAGCGCCTCGTCGAACCCCGCCCGCCCGGCCAGCACCCCGTAGTACGTCTGCCCGAACTCGCCCGGCCGCTTGAGGTGCGGAGCCGTGCGCGCGTACGGCACCGACATCAGGCTCCGCGCCCCGGACGGCATCGCGGCGGGCTCGCGGACCGCCACCATCAGGGTCGTGCGCGTCGCGCCGGGCGGCAGGTAGCCGTGCACCCGCACCGAGGCGTCCCGCCGCCCCGCACCGTCCAGGGCGTGCCGGATCAGCTCCCGCACCCGGTCGCCGTCCAGCGGCAGTTCGAACAGTTCCCGGTTCGCGGCGTCCAGCCGGGCGAGGTGCAGCGCGAGCCCGCGCGCCTTCCCGTCCCGCACCTGGAGGGCGGTGAAGTGGCCGAAGCCGTACAGCGCGGGGATCCGCAGGGTCTCCTCGGTGGCCGGGCGGCCGTCGAACTCGATGTGGGGCGTGGGCGGGGGCGTCGTCATGCGGCCACCGTAGGCGTGCTGGTCCGGGCCCGGGCCGCCGGGGCTTGACCTCAACCACGGTTGAGGCTGAAAGCTCGACGCCATGGACACCACAGCCGCATCCACGCCTTCCGCTCCGACCGCCCCCCTCAAGGTGGCCGTCATCCTCGGCAGCAACCGCGACGGCCGCTTCGGTCCCGTCATCGCCGACTGGTTCCTGACCCGCGCGGCCCGCCACCCCGGCGTCGAGACCGAACTGATCGACGTCGTCGAGGCCGACCTCCCCACCGCCATCACCTTCACCCCCGGGCCCGAGGAGACGGCACGGATCGGCGCGGTCTCCGCCCGGCTCGCGGCGGCCGACGCCTTCGTCGTGCTCACGCCCGAGTACAACCACTCGTTCCCCGCACCGCTGAAGTCCCTCATCGACTGGCACCGCGACGAATGGCAGGCCAAGCCCGTCGCCTTCGTCAGCTACGGCGGTATCTCCGGCGGACTGCGGGCCGTCGAACACCTCCGGCAGGTCTTCGCCGAACTGCACACCGTCACCGTCCGCGACACCGTGTCCTTCCACAACGCCGGCGTCCTCTTCGACGACGAGGGGCGCCATCTGGACCCGGAGCCCGCCGACGCGGCGGCCAAGACGCTGCTGGACCAGCTGGTGTGGTGGGGCGCCGCGCTGCGCGACGCCCGGAATCTCCGTCCGTACGGCGCCTGACGCCCCGTGGGCCGACAATCGCATCGAAGGCCCACGGGCAGGGAGCCCGCCGTAATCCGAGGAGATCGACGATGACAGCGCCGCCGGCATGGCTGACCGTACTGACCACGACCGACAGCGAGGACAAGGCCCAGGCCCTGGCCCGGTCGGCGGTGGAGGCCAGGCTGGCGGCCTGCGCGCAGATCTCCGCCCCCGTCACCTCCGTCTACCGGTGGCAGAACGCCATCGAGACGACCGAGGAGTGGCAGGTGCTCTTCAAGACGACGTCGGAGCGCTACGGCGAGCTGGAAGAGCACATCCAGCAGGAGCACGACTACGACACGCCGGAGATCATCGCCCTGCCGGTGGTCCGGGGCAGCGCCCGCTACCTCGGCTGGGTGACGGCGGAGACGGCGCCCCCGGCAGCCCTGTGACGGCGACCATGTCCACGACCGTTCCCGGCGGACCCGTCGCCGCCGAGCTGCCCTTCTTCGTGTACGGGACGCTGCTGCCGGGCGAACCCAACCACGACCTGTTCCTCCGGGGCCGTACGGCGGGGGAGCGGCCGGCCGTGCTGCCCCGGGCCCTGCTCTACGACGGCCCCGGCTACCCGTACGCGATCGAGGGCCACGGCCGCGTCCACGGCACGCTCCTCGTCGCCGCGCCCGGGGTGTACGGGGAGCTGCTCGGGCTGCTGGACCACCTGGAGGAGTTCCTCGGCCCGGGCCACCCGCGCAACCTGTACGAACGGGTCGTCCGCGAGGTCGAGCTGCCGGGCCCCGGCGACGGGGCGGGCGAGTCCGTGCGGGCCTGGGTCTACCTCGCCGCGGCCGCGGTCACCCGCTCGCTGCGGACCGGCGGCGTCCTCATCCCCGAGGGGCGATGGGGCACCGGCCGTACGCCGGACACGCCCTAGACCCGACCTCAGGGTTCACCCGCCCGGAGCAAGCGGTCGACGCCGCGCTCCGGGCGGGCCCGTCAGCGTGCCCCGGCGGCCAGCGCCTCCGTCACGCCCGGCTCCCGCGGCCCCAGGAAGCGCGGGTCGGGCCGGAACAGGGCGTCCAGGGCCGCCTTGCCCGAGGCCGCCAGCTCCCGGGCGCCGCCGTAGTACCAGACCGAATCCCGTGGTTCGTCGACCCCGACGCCGTACGCGTCGATCCCGGCGGACCGGCACAGCGTGACCGCCCGGTGAATGTGGAAGCCCTGGCTCACCAGCACCGCCCGGTCGACGCCGAAGATCTTCTTGGCCCGGACGCAGGAGTCCCAGGAGTCGAATCCGGCGTAGTCGCTCACGATCCGTTCGTCGGGCACCCCGCGCCCGGTGAGATACGTGCGCATCGCGTCCGGCTCGTCGTACTCCACCCGGCTGTTGTCCCCGGTGACCAGGACGACCTTCACCTTCCCGGTGCGGTACAGCTCGGCCGCCGCGTCCAGCCGGTGCGCGAGGTACGGGGTCGGCCGGCCGTTCCACAGCCCGGCGCCGAACACCACGGCGACCTCCCGCGCCGGGGCGTCGGCCGTCGTGCCCACCCGGTCGCCGGCCTCCAGACGCATCCAGGTCGCGGGCACCAGGGCCAGCACACAGGCGGCCATCAGCCCCTGCACCAGCCGCCGTTGGACCCGCCGGGTGCGCGGCAGCCGCAGGACGGGCCGGGCCGGCCACCGGACCTCCTTCAGCCGCCGCCCGAGTCGCTCGACCAGCCCCAGCCGCCCGACCAGCCCGAGTCGCTCGAACAGCCGGAGCCGCCCGACCAGCCCGAGCCGCCCGAGCGCCTTGCGTCTCTCGCCGGTCTCCCCGGCTTCCCCGGTCCTCCCGGCTTTCCCGGCCTTCCCGCGCACCAGAACCCCCACCCGTCAACCCCCACCAGTCCGTCGTCCGGCGCACCCGTGTCCGTGTGCGCCCTGCGCCCCCACCTCATCTGACGCCCGGAATGCCGCAAAGGTTCGCCCGCCGCCCCGGTTGTGGCATCCGACACCGGCGTACGCACACCGCGCCCGGCCCCGCCGTGAGGCGGCGGAAAACCCCCGTGACCCTCGCGCAACGGCCCGGCAACCTCCGCCCGGCACCATCGGTCCATGACGGAGCAGGCCCCGGAACAGCCTCATCAGTCGCCCCCGCTGCCCGACAGCACCGCGCAACTCCTCACCCGTATCACCGACCGGCTCGGCGCCCAGCTCAGCCTCGTCTCCCGGAACGGAACCCGCAGGCCCATGCACCGCACCCGGCAGCACGACCGCCCCGCCCCGGACCCCGGCGGCGCGCCCGCCCCGTCCCTGGTCGCCGTGGCGCACGGCAGCCGCGCCCCGGAGGCCCTGGGCACCGTGCTGGCCCTCCTGGACCGGGTGCGCGAGCTGCGCCCCGGCCTCGACGTCCGGCTCGGCCACATCGAGTTGAACCGGCCGCTGCTCCCGGACACCCTGGACGGCCTGCGCGGGGCCGACGCCGTCCTCGTACCGCTGCTCCTGGGACGCGGCCAGCACGTCAAGCGCGACCTGCCCGCCAGGGCGGCCGCCGCCCCCGCCGTACGGACCCGGATCGCCGCGCCCCTCGGCCCGCACCCCCTGCTCGTCGAAGCGCTGTACGGGCGGCTCGTCGAAGCCGGCTGGGACTCCGCCGACCAGGGCGGGCGGGGCGCCGCCGTGGTCCTCGCCGCCGCCGGATCCCGCGACCCCGACTCCGCCCAGGACACCCGGCGCACCGCCCGACTGCTGGCGATGCGCCTCGGCGCGCCCGTCGTCCCCGCGTACGCCTCCGCCACCACGCCCACCGTCCCCGCCGCCCTGCGCGCGCTGGCCGCCCGAGGACGCCACCGGGCCTTCGTCGCCTCGTACTTCACCGCCCCCGGCCGCTTCGCGAGCGCCTGCGCCCAGGCCGCCCCGCACCGGGCCGCCGCCCCGCTCGGCGCCCACCCGGCGATGGCCCGCCTCCTGCTGCACCGCTACGACCAGGCGGTGCGGACCCCGGGAGACGTCCGGGCCGACGCGGTGAGCCTGCTCGCTTCCGCCTGACGTCCCGGGCCCGCTCGCGTCCGGTTGTCCGTCCCGGTCGCTAATGTCGGAACCATGGACGGCACACAGGGCGCACCCGGGGCAGAACCGGCACACGGCACACAAGGCACACAGAGCGCACAGAGGGCCGCGGGGTCGAGCCCCTACGGCTCCGCCGACACCGAGCGCTTCGACACCGAGGAGGACAAGCGGCCCGGCCGCACCGCCTTCCAGCGCGACCGCGCCCGGGTCCTGCACTCCGCGGCCCTGCGCCGGCTCGCCGGAAAGACCCAGGTGGTCACGCCCGGCACCCGCTCGCTCGTCTGGGACGCCAGCCCCCGCACCCGCCTCACCCACTCCCTGGAGTGCGCCCAGGTCGGCCGCGAGCTCGGCGCGGTCCTCGGCTGCGACCCGGACCTGGTGGAGACGGCCTGCCTCGCCCACGACATGGGCCACCCGCCGTTCGGCCACAACGGCGAACAGGCGCTCAACGACTTCGCATCCGACTGCGGCGGCTTCGAGGGCAACGCCCAGTCGCTGCGCCTGCTGACCCGCCTGGAGCCCAAGCGCTTCGTCCGCGACCCGCGCACCGGCGACCTGGTCAGCGTCGGCCTCAACCTCACCCGGGCCGCCCTGGACGCCGCCACCAAGTACCCCTGGCCGCGCGGCGCGCACCCCACCGACCCGCACTCGGTCAAGTTCGGGGTGTACGCCGACGACCTCCCGGTCTTCGCCTGGGCCCGCAAGGGCGCCCCCGAGGACCGCACCTGCTTCGAGGCACAGGTGATGGACTGGTCCGACGACGTGGCGTACAGCGTGCACGACTTCGAGGACGGGCTGCACGCCGGGCACATCGACCCCAACTGCCTCTACGCCGAGCCGGAGCGCGAGGAGATCTGGGCCGTCGCCATCGGCCGGTACGTCCCGGCCGGCACCGACCCGCAGGAGCTGTCCGAGGCCCTGGACCGGCTGATCGACCAGGACTGGTGGCCGCACGGCTACGACGGCTCCGCCGTGGCCCAGGCCCGGCTGAAGGACGCCACCAGCCAGCTCATCGGCCGCTTCTGCACCGAGGCCGAGACCGCGACGCGCGCGGTGTACGGCCCCGGCCGCCTCGGCCGGTACGGCGCCGAGCTGGTCGTCCCGCGCGCCGTGCGCCACGAGTGCGCGGTGCTCAAGGCGGTCGCCGACCGGTACGTCATGCAGCGCGCCGAGCAGGAGACCCTCCGCGCCGACCAGCGCATCGTGATCGCCGAGCTGGCCGCCGCCCTCACCTCCCGCGCCCCCGAAGGCCTGGAACCGCACTTCCGCGCCCTGTTCGACCAGGCGCCCGACGACCACGCCCGCAAGCGCGTCCTCGTCGACCAGATCGCCGCCCTCACCGACGCCTCCGCACGATCCCTGCACGCCGCGCTCACCGCCCGTCGCGGCTGACCGGCAGACTGGAAGGGGCCGGACATCTGACCACTGGGTGTGACCTGTCCGGGGCACACCCTCTTTCGCCATCACGCTGCGTGCGGGACGCTCGCAGCTGGGGGCGCCGCGCAGCACAGCACTGAGGAGGCATCAAGTGGTCGACGCACACCAGACGTTCGTCATCGTCGGAGCAGGACTCGCAGGGGCGAAGGCGGCCGAAACACTGCGCGCCGAAGGGTTCACCGGCCGGGTGATCCTCATCGGCGACGAGCGCGACCACCCCTACGAACGACCGCCGCTCTCCAAGGGCTACCTGGACGGCAAGGCCGAACGCGACAGCGTCTTCACCCACGAACGCCCCTGGTACGCGGGCGCCGACATCGAACTGCACCTCGGCCAGCCGGTCACCGCGCTCGACCGGTACGCCAGGACCGTGCAGCTCGGCGACAACACCGTCATCCACTACGACAAGCTGCTGCTGGCCACCGGCTCCGAACCCCGCCGCCTGGACATCCCCGGCACCGACCTGGCCGGCGTCCACCACCTGCGCCGCCTCGCCCACGCCGACCGGCTGCGCAACGTGCTCGCCGCCCTCGGCCGCGACAACGGCCACCTGGTCATCGCCGGAGCCGGCTGGATCGGCCTGGAGGTCGCCGCCGCCGCCCGGGGCTACGGTGCCGAGGTCACCGTCGTCGAGGCCGAGCCCACCCCGCTGCACCAGGTCATCGGCCCCGAGCTGGGCCAGATCTTCACCGAACTGCACAGCGCGCACGGCGTCCGCTTCCACTTCGGCGCCCGGCTCACCGAGATCACTGGCCAGGACGGCATGGTCTTCGCCGTCCGCACCGACGACGGCGAGGAGCACCTCGCCCACGACGTCCTCGCCGCGATCGGCGCCGCCCCGCGCTCCGCCCTCGCCGAGGCCGCCGGACTGGAGATGGCCGAGCGGGCGCACGGCGGCGGCATCGCCGTGGACGCCTCGCTGCGCACCTCCGACCCGCACATCTACGCCGCCGGGGACGTCGCCGCCGCCGTCCACCCGCTGCTGGGCGCCCGGCTGCGCGTCGAGCACTGGGCCAACGCCCTGAACGGCGGACCCGCCGCCGCCCGCGCCATGCTCGGCCAGGAGGTGACGTACGACCGCGTCCCGTACTTCTTCTCCGACCAGTACGACCTGGGCCTCGAATACTCCGGCTGGGCCCCGCCCGGCTCCTACGACGAGGTGATCATCCGGGGCGACGCCGGGAAGCGGGAGTTCATCGCGTTCTGGCTGAAGGACCGCCGCGTCCTGGCCGGGATGAACGTCAACGTGTGGGATGTCACCGAGACGGTCCAGGAACTGATCCGGGCCCGTCAGCAGCACGACCCGGAGGCCCTCGCCGACCCGTCGGTCCCGCTCGACTCCCTGCTCTGAGGCGTACGGCCGGGGCGCGGGCGGCCGAGGCCCGCGCCCCGGTCCGCAGCCCGCCGCGGGTCCGACTGTCCGAGCCCACCCGTAGACTTCATGCGTGGCTGGCAGGATCAATGACGACGACGTGAAGGCGGTACGGGACGCGGTCCCGATCGACTCCGTCGTGTCCGAATACCTCCAGCTGCGCAACGCGGGCGGCGGAAACCTCAAAGGCCTCTGCCCCTTCCACGACGAGAAGTCCCCCTCCTTCCAGGTCAGCCCCGGCAAGGGCCTGTTCCACTGCTTCGGCTGCCAGGAGGGCGGCGACACGATCGCCTTCGTGATGAAGATCGATCACCTCTCCTTCTCGGAGACGGTCGAGCGCCTCGCCGCCAAGGCGGGCATCACCCTGCGGTACGAGGAGGGCGGCTACAACCCCTCCCACCAGCGCGGCGAACGCATCCGGCTGATCGAGGCCCACCAGGCGGCCGCCGAGTTCTACGTCCGCGCGCTGGAGAGCCCCGAGGCCGAGATCGGCCGGAAGTTCCTCGCCGAGCGCGGCTTCGACCAGGACGCCGCCGCCCACTTCCGCGTCGGCTACAGCCCGGCCGGCTGGGACCACCTCACCCGCTATCTGCGCGGCAAGGGCTTCAGCGACAAGGAGCTGATCACCTCCGGGCTCTCCCAGGACGGCCGCCGCGGTCCCATCGACCGCTTCCGCGGCCGGCTGATGTGGCCGATCAGCGACACCGCCGGGGAGATCGTCGGCTTCGGCGCCCGCAAGCTCCGCGACGACGACAACGGCCCGAAGTACCTGAACACCCCCGAGACCCCGATCTACAAGAAGTCCCAGGTGCTGTACGGCATCGACCTGGCCAAGAAGGACATCGCCAAGGCCAGCCGCGCCGTCGTCGTCGAGGGCTACACCGACGTCATGGCCTGCCACCTCGCCGGGGTCACCACCGCCATCGCCACCTGCGGCACCGCCTTCGGCAACGACCACATCAAGATCCTGCGCCGCCTCCTCATGGACAACGGCAGCGCCCGCGTGATCTTCACCTTCGACGGCGACTCGGCCGGCCAGAAGGCCGCCCTGCGCGCCTTCGAGGACGACCAGAAGTTCGCCGCCGAGACCTATATCGCCATCGCGCCGGACGGCATGGACCCCTGCGACCTGCGGCTCGCCAAGGGCGACGACGCCGTCCGCGACCTGGTCGAGCCGCGCACCCCGCTCTTCGAGTTCGCGCTGCGCCAGCTCGTCGGCCGGTACGACCTGGAGACCCCGGCCGGGCGCGCCGCGGCGCTCGACGAGGCCGCCGCCGTCGTCGCCAAGATCAAGACGAGCAGCGTGCAGCGCGAGGTCGCCGTCCAGCTCGCCGGGTTCGTCGGCATCCTGGACCAGGAGTTCGTCGTCCGCCGCGTCGCCCAGCTCGCCCGCTGGGCCCGCGACAAGGGCGGCGACGGGGAGCGCGGCGGACCCCAGGGCGCCCGCGGCGGACCCCGGGCCACCCGCGGCGGCGCCCCGCAGCAGGCCGCCCCCGCCCCCGGCTTCTCCGGCCCCGCGCTCAACCTCCGCAGCCCCGCCCACCGCACCGAGCGCGAGCTGCTCAAGCTCGCCCTTCAGAAGCCCGCCCTGGTCTCGCCGGCCTTCGACGCCTACGGCGTGGACGAGTTCACCGCCCCGCCCTACGCCGCCGTGCGCCGGTGCATCGAGGAGGCGGGCGGCGCAGAGAAGGGCCTCGCCGACAACCGCGAATATCTCGTCGCCGTCATGGACGCGGCCCCCGACAACACCGTCCGCAGTCTCGTCACCGAGCTCGCCGTCGAGGTCTTCATCGGCAAGACCATCGACGAGACCTACGCGGGCATGCAGCTCGTCCACGTCCGGCTGCGCGCCGTGGACCGCCGCATCAACGACGTACAGGGCAGCCTCGCCCGCCTCGGCAGCAACGTCGCCCCCCAGGACCTGGCCGCCGCGCAGAACGAGGTCTGGGTGCTCCAGCAGTACGCCCAGTCCCTCCGCGCCCACGGCGCCGCCGCGCTCTGAGACGGCCATGGGCCCGGCCTGGCCGGTAACCACCCGGTGACGGACCGGAATCAGAAAGTCCTCGCACGCCCCTCGTGACAGTCGTGTGTCGTACCCCACACTGGGGAATGTCTGAGTCATCGGAGCACGCCGGTTCGCGGGGAACACCCGGGGCCGGGCAGACCTCCACCCCGTCATCCGGCAGCGATCACCTGGAGGTCGCCCCCGTGCAGACCCGGACCGTGACGACCACGACCGAGCCCATCGCGGCCATCCCGGCGCAGAACAGGGCCCTGCACCACCCGGAGACCACAGCCGGCCCGCCCGGACACGCACCCGAGGCAGTCATGGTGGAAGCGACGCATCTCCCCGACCCCCCGGAGCCGCGGAACCGGGGGGTCGGGGACCCCACCTCCGACCTGTTCCGGCAGTATCTGCGCGAGATCGGCCGCGTACCGCTGCTCACCGCCGCCGAGGAGGTCGAGCTCGCCCGCCGCGTCGAGGCCGGCCTCTTCGCCGAGGAACGCCTCGCGGGCACCCCCGACCTCGACTCCCGCCTCGCCGGGGACCTGGACCGCCTGGTGGTGATGGGCCGCACGGCCAAACGCCGCCTCATCGAGGCCAACCTCCGCCTCGTCGTCTCCGTCGCCAAGCGCTATGTGGGCCGCGGGCTGACCATGCTCGACCTGGTCCAGGAGGGGAACCTCGGACTGATCCGGGCCGTGGAGAAGTTCGACTACGCCCGGGGCTACAAGTTCTCCACCTACGCCACCTGGTGGATCCGCCAGGCCATGTCCCGCGCGCTGGCCGACCAGGCCCGCACCATCCGCGTCCCGGTCCATGTCGTGGAACTGATCAACCGCGTCGTGCGGGTCCAGCGCCGGCTCCTCCAGGAACGCGGCATCGAGCCGACCGCCGAGGACATCGCCGTCGAGCTGGACCTGACCCCCGAGCGGGTCACCGAAGTCCTCCGCCTGGCCCAGGAGCCGGTCTCCCTGCACGCCCCCGTGGGCGAGGAGGACGACGTCTCCTTCGGCGATCTCATCGAGGACGGCGACGCCACCTCACCCGTCGAGTCCGCCGCCTTCCTGCTGCTGCGCGAACACCTGGAGGCGGTGCTCTCCACCCTCGGCGAACGCGAACGCAAGGTCGTACAGCTGCGGTACGGCCTGGAGGACGGGCGGCCCCGCACCCTGGAGGAGATCGGCCGGATCTTCGGCGTGACACGCGAACGCATCCGCCAGATCGAGTCCAAGACCCTCAGCAGGCTGCGGGACCACGCCTTCGCCGACCAGCTCCGCGGCTACCTCGACTGATCCACCCGGCCGGAACGCTCAGTCCACCTCGGCCAGCGCCTCCGCGAACTGGGCGGCGTACAACCGGGCATAAGCGCCCCCGGCCGCCAACAGCTCCTCGTGCGTGCCCTGTTCGACGATCGAGCCGCTCTCCATCACCAGGATCACGTCCGCGTCCCGGATCGTGGAGAGCCGGTGCGCGATCACGAACGACGTACGCCCGTGGGCGAGGCGCGCCATCGCCTTCTGGATCAGCACCTCGGTCCGGGTGTCCACCGAACTCGTCGCCTCGTCGAGGACCAGGATCACCGGGTCGGACAGGAACGCCCGCGCGATGGTGATCAGCTGCTTCTCGCCCGCGCTGACCCCGGAGCCCTCGTCGTCGATCACCGAGTCGTACCCGTCGGGCAGCGTCCGGATGAACCGGTCGGCATGCGCCGCCCGGGCCGCCTCCTCGATCTCCTCCCGGGTGACCTCGCGCGAAGCGCCGTACGCGATGTTCTCGGCTATAGAGCCGCCGAACAGCCAGGTGTCCTGGAGCACCATGCCGATGGAGGACCGCAGATCGTCCCGGGACATCTTCGCCACATCGACCCCGTCGAGCGCGATCCGCCCGCCGGTCACCTCGTAGAACCGCATCAGCAGGTTGACCAGCGTCGTCTTGCCCGCCCCGGTCGGACCGACGATCGCGACGGTCTGCCCCGGCTCCACGCTCAGCGACAGATCCTCGATCAGCGGCTTCTCCGGCTCGTAGCGGAAGGACACCTTCTCCAGCGAGACCCGGCCGGCCGGCCGCTCCGGGCGCTCACCGTGCTCCGGGTCCGCGTCCTGCTCCTCGGCGTCCAGCAGCTCGAAGACCCGCTCCGCCGACGCGATGCCGGACTGGACGAGGTTGGCCATCGAGGCGACTTGCGTCAGTGGCATCGAGAACTGCCGCGAGTACTGGATGAACGCCTGGACGTCACCGATCGACAGCGCGCCCGAGGCGACCCGGAGCCCGCCGACCACCGCGACCAGCACGTAGTTGAGGTTGGAGATGAAGAACATCAGCGGCTGCATGAGCCCGCTGGCGAACTGGGCCTTGAAGCCCGCCTCGTACAGCGCCTCGTTCTGCTCCGCGAAGTCCCGCGCGGACTCCCGCTGCCGGCCGAAGACCTTCACCAGGTTGTGCCCGGTGTACATCTCCTCGATATGGGCGTTGAGCGTGCCCGTCACCCGCCACTGCCGCACGAACTGCGGCTGCGACCGCTTGCCGACCTGCGTCGCCACGACCACCGACAGCGGGACCGTCACCAGCGCGACCAGCGCCAGCAGCGGCGAGATCCAGAACATCACGATCAGCACGCCGACGATGGTCAGCAGCGAGTTGATGAGCTGGCCCATCGTCTGCTGGAGCGTCTGCGAGATGTTGTCGATGTCGTTCGTCGCCCGGCTCAGCACCTCACCGCGCTTGGCTCGGTCGAAGTACGACAACGGCAGCCGTGCCAGCTTCGTCTGGAGGTCCTCACGCAACTGGAACACGATCCGGTTGATCACCCGGATCGACAGCCGCGTCGCCACCAGCATCAGCAGCCCGGCCCCGACATAGACCGCCAGGGCCAGCAGCAGGACGTTCCCCACCGCCCCGAAGTCGATGCCCTCGCCCGGGGTGAAGCCCACCGCCGAGAGCATGTCGGCCATGGAGCCGCGGCCCTCCTCGCGCAGCCCCTCGATCGCCTGCGCCTTCGTCGTGCCCTCGGGCATGCCGCGCCCGATCACACCGGCGAAGATCAGGTCGGTCGCCTTGCCGAGGATCTTCGGCCCGGCCACCGAGAGACCGACGCTCACCGCCACCGCGGCCAGCATCAGCCACAGCGAGGACTTCTCCCGGCCGAACCGCTTCAGCAGCCGCTTGCTCGACCCCTTGAAATCCATCGACCGGTCGGTGGGCGCGCCCCCGGCCATCATCCGTCCGCCCGGACCGGCCATTAGGCGGCCTCCGCTTCCGTCAGCTGGGAGAGCACGATCTCCCGGTACGTTTCATTGCCGTCCATCAGCTCGTGATGGGTTCCGGACCCCACGAGCCGGCCCTCGTCCAGCACCAGGATCCGGTCCGCGTCACGGATGGTGGACACCCGCTGCGCCACGATCACCACGGTCGCCCCGGCCGTCTCCCGCCCCAGCGCCGCCCGCAGCGCCGCGTCGGTCGCGTAGTCCAGCGCCGAGAACGAGTCGTCGAACAGATAGATCTCCGGGCGCTGCACCAGCGTCCGCGCGATCGCCAGCCGCTGCCGCTGACCGCCCGACACATTGGTGCCGCCCTGCGCGATCGGCGCGTCCAGCCCGTGCTCCAGCGCCTCCACGAACTCCTTCGCCTGCGCCACCTCCAGCGCGTGCCACAGCTCCTCGTCCGTGGCGTCCGGATTCCCGTACCGCAGGTTCGTCGCGACCGTCCCCGAGAAGAGGTACGGCTTCTGCGGCACCAGGGACACCGTCTTGGACAGCAGCACCGGATCCAGCGTCCGCACATCCTCGCCGTCGACCAGCACCACGCCGTCCGTCACATCGAACAGCCGGGGTACGAGCCCGAGCAGCGTGGACTTCCCGCTGCCCGTGGACCCGATGACCGCGGTGGTCTCCCCGGGCCGCGCCACCAGATCGACCGCCCGCAGCACCGGCTCCTCCGCACCCGGGTAGCGGAACTCCGCGCCGCGCACCTCCAGATGCCCGTGCCGCCGCAGCTCGGTGACCGGCGAGAGGGGCGGCACGACGCTCGACTCGGTCCCGAGGACCTCCTCGATGCGCTCGGCGCACACCTCGGCGCGCGGCACCATCATGAACATGAAGGTGGCCATCATCACGGCCATCACGATCTGCATCAGATAGGCGAGGAACGCGGTCAGCGCACCGATCTGCATCCCGCCGCTGTCGATCCGGTGCGCGCCGAACCACACCACCGCGACCGACGACAGGTTGACCACCGTCATCACGGTCGGGAACATCAGCGCCATCAGCCGCCCGGTCGCCACCGACACATCGGTCAGCTCGGTGTTCGCACCCCGGAACCGCTTCTCCTCGTACCCGTCCCGGACGAAGGCGCGGATGACCCGGTTGCCGGTGATCTGCTCGCGCAGCACCCGGTTCACGCTGTCCAGCCGCTCCTGCATGGTGCGGAACAGCGGCCCCATCTTCCGCACGATGAGGCCGACCGAGACCCCGAGCACCGGCACGACCGCCAGCAGCACGGCGGAGAGCGGCACATCCAGGCCGAGCGCCATGATGATGCCGCCGACGCACATGATCGGGGCCGACACCATCAGCGTGAACGCCAGCAGCACCACCATCTGGACCTGCTGGACGTCGTTGGTGGTCCGGGTGATCAGCGAGGGAGCCCCGAAGCGGCCCAGCTCACGGGCGGAGAAGGACTGCACCCGGTCGAAGACGGCGGCCCGCACATCACGCCCGAGAGCGGAGGCGGTGCGCGCCCCGTAATAGACGGCCCCCACATTGCAGAGGACCTGCAGAACGCTGACGGCGATCATGAGACCGCCGAACTCCAGGATGTAGCCGGTGTCGCCGGTGACGACACCGTTGTCGATGATGTCGGCGTTCAGGCTGGGCAGATACAGGGTGGCGCAGGTCTGGAGCAGCTGGAGACAGACCAGCAGCACGATGGGTTTCTTGTACGGGCCCAGATGGGCCCGCAGGAGTTTTATGAGCACGCGGGTCTCTCGGAATCGGCGGAAGGCAGAGGCCGACCCAGTTTCGCGTACGCCGTACTCCGAGAGCGAACCTTTTTCGCCAAGCCCGGGTCAAACCTGGAGCGCGCGGGAAAACCTGCGCGCTCCAGGGGGCGCGGCGGCGCGCTCGGGTGTCACGGACGCACGCCGACGCCCGCGCTCACTCCGGGTGGACGCCCCGGAAGGCCCCGGGGTGGATCTGGTCCCGGGTCGCCGCGTACTGCTGACGCACCGCACCGCCGACCGCCAGCTCGTCGCCGGGCTCCAGCACCTGGGCCGCCGCGCCCTGCCAGGCCGGGGGAGTGCGCGGGTCGAGGGAGCCCTGCGAGACCCCGAGCGCCCAGGCCGCCTGCCGGGCCGCGCCGATCGCCGCGTACTGGGCGGGCTGCGGCACCACGACCTGGGTGCCGAACACCGCCGGAGCCAGCGCCTGCACGGCGGGCAGCTCGGCTGCGGCGCCGAGCAGAAAGACGCGCCGCACCTCGACACCCCGCCCGCGCAGTACGTCGAGGGCGTCGGCCAGCGAGCACAGCATCCCCTCGAACGAGGCCCGCGCCAGATGCTCGGGCTTCATCGACTCACGCCGCAGCCCGCTCAGGGTGCCGGCGGTGTGCGGAAGCTGCGGGGTGCGCTCGCCTTCCAGGTAGGGGAGCAGCACGAGCCCCGAAGCGCCGGGCGTCGACTTCAAGGCGAGCGCGGACAACTCCTCAAGACCGTCCACGCCCAGCATCTCGGCGGTCCCCCGCAGCGCACGCACGGCGTTGGAGAGGTGGACGACCGGCAGATGCATCCCGGTGGCATCGGCGAACGAGGTGATCATGCCGCTCTGGTCGGCGAGCGCCTCGTGGTGCACCGCCATCACGGACCCGGAGGCCCCCAGCGACACCACCGCGTCGCCCACCGCGACCCCGAGCCCGAAGGCCGCAGCCATGGTCTCGCCGGTGCCCGCGGAGATCAGCAGCCCTTCCGGGGTCATCCCGGCGGAGTCGGAGGGCCCGAGCACCTCGGGCAGCGCGGCGGAGCGCCCGAGGGCGATCTCCACCAGGTCGGGCCGGTAGGAGGCGGACCCGGCCGACCAGTAGCCGGTGCCCGAGGCCGCGCCCCGGTCCGTGGTCCGCCGGGCGGGCCGGCCCAGCAACTGCCACACGAGCCAGTCGTGCGGCTGGAGCACGGCGGCCACCCGCTGGGCGTTCTCCGGTTCGGTCCGCGCCAGCCAGCGCAGCTTCGCCACCGGCTGCGCGGCGCTCGGCACGGCCCCGACGGCTTCCGCCCAGGCCTGCCGCCCGCCCAGCGCGTCGACGAGATCGGCCGCGGCGACCTGCGCCCGCCGGTCGTTGCCGAGCAGCGCGGGACGCACGAGATTGCCCTGCTGGTCCAGCGGCACGAGCCCGTGCTGCTGCGCGGAGACCCCGATGGCCTGCACGCCTTCGAGCAGCCCGCCGGAGGCCGCCTCGCCGAGCGAGAGCAGCCAGGCCTGCGGATCGACCTCGGTGGCCTTGGCCTCGACCGGGTGGGCGGCGTACCCCTCCCGGAGCACGGCGCCCGACTCCGTGTCGCAGACGACGATGTGAGTGAAGGCGGAAGAACTGTCCAACCCCGCGACTATGCCCATACGGAGATTCTGCCGCACCCCGCGACTTTCCCGTAACCGCCGCCGTGGGCCGCGGGACCCCGGGCTCTAGGTATTGGTGGTCCCCCAGTCGTCCTCGACGCCGCCGTTGTGGCTGCTGCGCTCGCGCAGCGACCGGACCCGCTCGGCGACGGACGCCGGCACCTTGTCCCCGACCTTGTCGCTGACCGAGTGGTACGCCTTGCCCGCGATGTCCCGCCCGCTGTGCGCGGCACTCTCGGCGGCGTTGCGCACGGCGGGGTTCTCCGCGAACTGCCGGGCCGACTTCTTCAACTGCTCGTAACGCTCGCGCCCGGCTCGCGTGCCGAGCACGTAACCGAGGGCCACTCCGGCGATGAACGTGAGCCGGTACCGCATGGCTGCCACCCTTCCTACGCTTGGTGCGACGTGTGCAGCCCGCCTACCCGCGAGCACCCGAGATCACCCCGGGCGATACCGATTGGCGGAGCACCCCCCTGCTTGCGCTAATGTATGTGTCGCAGCGAACGCGCGCCGCCCGGCAGCCGCCAGGCAGGTACGATTTCGAAGCAACGCAGCAATCCCCTGTAGCTCAATTGGCAGAGCAGCCGGCTGTTAACCGGCAGGTTACTGGTTCGAGTCCAGTCGGGGGAGCGCGATCCCCTGTAGCTCAATTGGCAGAGCATTCGGCTGTTAACCGGAGGGTTACTGGTTCGAGTCCAGTCGGGGGAGCGGAACGGAAGAGGACCCCTCGGGGTCCTCTTTCGCGTGTGGGCCAGGTGCGCACCGCGTGCCTTCCCGGGCCGCCCGAGGGGCTCCGGAGCCACTCTTTCGGGTCGCGTCGATCTCTCCTGCAACCGGGCAGCACGCAGCGCCGTCCTCAAGATCAGGCGAAGTCGACCATCCGAAGCGAGAGATCGTATGACCGGCTATGCTGCGGCAGACGGTGCGCACACTTGTACGCGCCACGCCGAAACGGGGCGGTAGCTCAGCCGGTTAGAGCAGCGGACTCATAATCCGTCGGCCGTGGGTTCGAGTCCCACCCGCCCCACTCTTCGGATCTCGTAGAGAACCGTTTCTACCTGCGGGAACGTAAAGCGGGGGCCACCACTCCAGAGTGGTGGCCCCCGTTCATTCGTTCGGACCAGGACGCCCGTCGCGTCGTCCCGGCCGAGGGCGGCCGCCTTGATCCGTCCGAGCGGACGGTCGTTGTGCCGAGCGCCCCGACTGGTCCCCCGGGGCGGTGGCCAGTTCCCTCACCCGACTCCTCCGTCACTCCGTCACCGGTCGGCGCGCTGCTCGGCCAGGAACGGGACCATCACCGCGGCCATCTCCTCCGGTACTTCCTCCGCCAGGTCGTGGCCGGCGTCGAAGACGTGTCCGGTGACATCGTGGGCCATGGAGCGCATCTGGGACTCGTTGCGCTCGCCGATGAACGCCGAGCCGCCGAGCGCCAGCACGGGGATTTCGAGGGGGTGCTGCGCGGCGCGACGGTTCTGCTCGGCGTCGACGAGCATCGCCCGGTAGATCGACAGCATCGCGCGGATGCCGCCGGGCATGGTGTAGCAGCGGACGTACTCCTCGACCGCGTCGGTGGTGGCGGTGTCGGGGTGGGTGCGCTCGCTCTTGATCATGTACGTGATCAGCTCGCGTTCATGTCCGGAGATCAGCATCTCGGGCACGTCGGGCTGGAAGTAGAAGCCGAGGTGCCACAGGTGCATCCCGCTGTCGACGTTCTCGGGGGTGAGGGCGGTGTGGTCCTCGAAACCGAATCCGGGGAAGAGCGCCTCGGCGAAGACGAGGGCGCGGACCCGGTCACGGTGACGGGCCGCGACCTGATAGCCGATCACCGCTCCCCAGTCCTCGCCCGCCACGGCGTACGTCTCATGGCCGAGGCGGGCCATCAGCTCGGCGATGTCGTCGCTCATCGTCGCGGAGTCGTAGCCGTCCGCGGGCCGGGCCGAGTCGCCCAGGCCACGCAGGTCCGGCACGACGACTGTGTGGTGGGGCGTCAGCTTCGGGACGAGGTGACGCCAGTGGTAGCCGGTCTTGGGCACCCCGTGCAGGAGCACCACCGCCGGGCCGGACCCGGCGGTGCGGTAGTGCAGGCTCGTTCCGTTGACGGACGCCCGCCCCGTACGCAGGGGCGCTCCCTCGTGGTCGAACATCATGTCTGTTCCAGCCTTCCTGGTGCGCTTCGCGTCACCCTGTCGTCCAGCTTTACTGGATCAGTTGATCCACTTTTTGGGCAGAAAGAAGCAGGCGTTCCGGATGGGGCGGGGCGGGTCAGTCGAGAGTGGACAACGCGACGTCCACGAGGGGTTCGAGCGCCCGGACGTCCGGCGTGATCTTCGAAGACACGAGCAGGCCATTGAGGAAGGTGACGAGGAACGCGGCGAGCGTGCGCGGGTCGTGCCGTGTCCCGATCTCACCCCGCTCCGCGCCGGCTCGCAGGGCTTCGATGAGCGCATCCTGGGTGGCGTCCTGTACGTCACGCACGATACGGCGCACGGGTGGCGCATCCGGCAGACGCTCGCAGGCGGCGTTCACGATCAGGCAGCCCCTGCCGTCATGCTCGACCGCGATACGGACCCTCTCCATCAGCAGCCCGCGAATCGCCGAGCGGGCGCCGTCCCCCTCCTTCAGGTCGCGCAGGGCGGCCGCCGCGAGAGTGGTCCGGTAGTGCTCCAGCGCGACCCGGTACAGACCTTCCTTGTCGCCGAACGCCGCGTACAGCGACCCCTGCCCGATACCCAGGTGCCGTGTCAGATCCCGCAGGGAAGTCCCTTCGTAGCCGTGGCTCCAGAACAGCTCCATGGCGCGGCTCGCCGCCGCCTCGGTGTCGAACTCCCGGGTTCTTCCCATATCAGCACCCTACCCCGATCTGGATCGACCGATCAAGAAAATGGATGCTGCGGGTCAGGCAGGCCCGAGAGGGCCTACGCGTCCAGGTTGCGCGCGGTCCAACCTGGCGAGTCGGGCCTGATCACGCCCTTCCCGACGAAGGGGCGAAGCGTCTCCTCAAGAGCGGACAGTGCTGCCGCACCCACCTGTTCCTCCCACTGCTCGCGCAGCTTGTTGAAGATGACTTGGCCCTCCTGCAGCATCGCGAGTCCGTGCTCGGTGACGTGAAGCCGGGTTCGCCGACGGTCGACCGGGTCGGGTTCGCGCTTCAGGAAGTCGCGTTCCTCCAGTACGGCGATCGTCTTCGCGGCCGCTTGCCTGGTCACCGACATCCTGCGGGCGAGTTCGGAAACGCTGTCCGCACCGGACAGGATCGAATGGAGGGCGAAGTCGTGCACCGGCCGTACGTCCTCGTATCCGAGTTCGGCGAGTTCGGCGGTGGCTCGGTCTGCGAAAGCGCGGAAGCCGGCGAGCAGGAGCAGGGCGAGGTCGGCACCTGATCTGGACATGCCGTCAGCATACGACCCTCTTGACATGCGCAACCTGGTTGCCTATCGTATGGGCAACCAGGTTGCCTATTTGGGAGCTTCTCATGACGACCATCACGCCCCCCGGGGCGACCCTCCCCGGCGTCACGCACCACCTCGCGGACGTCAATGGAACGCGACTCCACTATGTCTCCGCCGGGGCCACCGGCTCCCCGATCCTGCTGGTGCACGGCTGGCCGGAGACGTGGTGGGCGTTCCGCAAGCTGATTCCGCTGCTCGCCGAGACGCATCAGGTCTTCGCCCCGGACCTCCGAGGGTTCGGCGACTCGAGCAACGCCGACACCGAATACGGCGAGGGGGTCACGGCGGAGGACCTGCACCGTCTCGTCGAGCACATCGGCGCCGGCCCGGTCCACCTCCTGTGCCAGGACATCAGCGGCGGAGCGGCCTTCCGCTTCGCCGCACTGCATCCCGAGGACGTCATCAGCTTCACCGGGGTCGAGACGACCCTGGCCGGCTTCGGACTCGAAGCTCTTGCCGACGTGAACAACTTCGGCTCCTGGCACGTCGGCTTCCTCGGCGCTCCCGGCATCCCCGGGATGCTCCTCCAGGGCCATGAACGTGAATTCCTGGCCGACTGGGCGATTCCTCTGATGCACGGGACGGACGGTTCCATTACGGAGGGCGACATCGACGAATTCGTCCGCACCTATGCGCGCCCCAACGGCTGGCGCGGCACAGAGGGTCTCTACCAAGCACTCTTCGCCGACCAAGGGGCGACCAGGGCCTTGGCCGAATCGCATCCGATCGCCGTGCCGGTGCTCACGGTCGACGGGGCCAATCACCCCTTCACCGAGAACACCTTCCGCCAGGTGGTCACCGGCGAGATCACCGCGGTGCATCTCGACGGAGTGGGCCACTCCGTCGCACAGGAAGCCCCCGAGGCGCTCGCGGCCACGATCATGGACTTCACCAGGCGAATCGACGACAAGTAGCTCTACCCCCCTTGCGGTTGATGATCTCCGGCAGGTGGACCGGGACGCGGATGGTCCGGCTCTGGTCGGCAAGGGCCCGGGTGACGGCTTGTTCGATCCACCAGGCGGCGTAGCTGGAGAACGTGAAGCCTTGGCGCAAAGGAAGGTGTGCGGTGATCACCGCACCACCGTCCGATCGAGCGGGTTCAGGCAGGATGAAGCGAGAGGGAAACGGGCTTCATTCGTTCAGCCGACGTCACGAAGACGCGTCGAGGGATGCGAGCAGAGCCAGAGCATCGGCCGAGCTGGTGCCGGGCTCCGCGTGCAGGAGCATCATCTCCAGCCCGCCGGCCCCGACCACCTGGAACTTCTCGACCAGCAACTCCAGGGGACCGACCTGCGGATGCTGTATCCGGAACATGGCCTCGGCCGCGGAACGCACATCGTGGCGCGCCCACAGCTGACGGAACCGGTCGCTCTTCAGGGACATCTCCCCGATCAGAGCCTGCAGGCGCTCGTCGTCGGTCTGTGTGCCGACCGTGGCGCGCAGGTGGGCCACGGCGACGGCCGTGTAGTGCTCCCAGTCGGCGTGGTATTCCTGGAGCGCCTCGTCGGTGAAGAGGGCGCGCAGCCGGTTCGTCCCGGGCGCCAGCTCCGGTGACAGCGCCCGGGCCAGTCGGTTGGCGGCCAGGACGTCGCTGTACCGGTTGAAGACGAACGCGGGCACGTTGAGGGTCCGCAGGAGCATGTCGAGCCCCGAAGGCAGGCGCTCGTCGGGAAGGGCGGGGCCGCGGCGCGGTTTCGGGGCGGCGAGGGACAGCAGGTAGGCCGTGCCCTCCGTGTCCAGCTGGAGGACCTGGGCGAGCGCTTCGAGTACCTGGGCCGAGGGGTTGCGGTCGCGGCCCTGCTCCAGGCGCAGGTAGTACTCGGCGCTGATCCCGGCCAGCATGGCGACCTCCTCGCGGCGCAACCCGTTCACCCGGCGCAGCCCGTGCCCGGGTGACAGGCCCGCATCGGTGGGGGTGACCTGTTCGCGTCGTGCACGCAGGAAATCTCCGAGGGCATTGTCCACGATCGCAGGCTATGCGGTCGCCATCGATTCCGGGTGTCCCTGTCACTACCAGGAACACGGGGGCACTGGCAGCGCTGCTCGACGCCGGTGAAGCTCATCGACATGACGATGCGGACGTGGTTCATCACCGGTGTCAACGGCGGGTTCGGGCGTGAGCTGGCCGAGCAGCTCCTCTCTCGCGGCGACCGGGTCGCCGGAACGGTCCGGCGGGAGGGCTCGGTCGACGATCTGCGCGCCGAGTACGGCGACCGCTTCTGGGTCGGTCACCTCGACGTCACCGACCTGCTGCGGGTCCGCGCGGTCATGGACGCGGCCTTCGGAGACCTCGGCCGGATCGATGTCGTCGTGATCAACGCGGGTTACGGTCTGTTCGGCGCCGCCGAGGAGTTCACCGACGAGCAGGTCGTCCACCAGATCACCACCAACCTGCTCGGCTCGATCCAGACGGCGCGGGCCGCGCTGCCGCACCTGCGCGCCCAGGGCGGCGGCCGGGTGATCCAGATCTCCTCGGTCGCCGGGCTCGCCGCCCACGCCGGCGCCTCGCTCTACCACGCGAGCAAATGGGGTGTGGAGGGCTTCACGGAAGCACTCGCCCAGGAGGTCGCACCGTTCGGCATCGAGGTCACCCTCGTCGAGCCCGGAGGAGCGCGTACCTCCTTCAGCGGCAGCAGCCTCCAGCTGAGTGAACCCTTGGCCGCTTACGACGGGACGCCGGCCGCGATGGTGCGCGCCTTCCGGCACACCCGGATTCCGGTCCCCGGCGACCCGGTGAAGGTCGCGGCGAAGGTCATCGACAGCGCCGAGCAGAAGCCGGCCCCGATGAGGCTCGTGCTGGGCAGCGACTCCTACCAGGCAGGCACCGCCGCGCTGCGCAACCGGCTCGCCCAGGTCGAGCCCCAGCGGGCGAGCGCGGCCGAGACCGACGCCGACACCTGAGCGCAGCAGCGGCACGACCGCGTCGCGCGCGGCGGGACACCTCCTACCGAGTGGAGCCAACAGCATGGACACGATCGACGCCGAGACGACCGCGGGGACGGTCGGAGGAGAGCTGCGTGACGGGATCGCCGCGTTCAAGGGCATCCCCTACGCGGAGCCGCCGTTCGGCGCCAACGCGTTCAAGCCGCCCGTGCCGCGCGCTTCCTGGGAGGGCGTACGCGACTGCACCGCCTACGGGCCGGGCTGCCCCCAGCCGTCGTCGCCCATTTTCGGGGGCTTGAGCACCGGCGAGGACTTCCTGTCGGTCAACGTATGGGCGCCGGAGGGTGCGACCGGCCTGCCGGTGTTGTTCTGGATCCACGGCGGCGGCTTCCTCATGGGCTCGAACGCCGGCTCCGGCTCGGACGGGAGCACCTTCGCCCGCGACGGAGTGGTGCTCGTCAGCTGCAACTACCGGCTCGGCGCTTTCGGATTCCTGCACGCCGGGTACCTGGACGACGCCTACGCCGAGGGATCGGGGGCCTACGGGGTGGCCGACCAGATCGCCGCCCTGCGATGGACCCGCGAGAACATCGCGGCCTTCGGCGGCGACCCGGACAACATCACCGTCTTCGGCTCCTCGGCGGGCGGCACGTTCGTCGGCGAACTCCTCGGCTGCCCCTCCGCGCAGGGACTGTTCCAGCAGGCCGTCTGCCAAAGCGCCGCAGCAGCACCGCTGTTCGGCTTCCCCGCCCGTTACGCCGAGGCGACCGCCGAGGCCATGCTCGACAAACTCGGCGTACCCGCCCGTGACCTGCACACCGTCGACCCGGCAGGCATCCTGCGGGCGCAGACCGAGTTCATGGTCGAGAAGCAGCGCGGCGAACACCCCGCGTGCGGGCGCATGATCCCCTTCGTCCCGCTCACCGGCGGCGACCTGCTTCCACAGTCCCCGTACCAGGCCATCGCCGACGGCGTCGGGACGGACGTCGACCTGATGATCGGAACCAACCGCGACGAGTGCACCCTGTACGCGCTGATGGAGGAGATGGGCGCTGCTGAGACAGGCATGTCTCCCAGCGGCTGGGACGCCGGCCCGGCAGTGCGGCAGGCCATCCTCGACGTCTACGAACGGAGCCAGGAGCCGGGTTCCGCGATCACACCGCAGGTCTCGATGGACACCGACCGCGCCTTCCGTGTCCCCTCACTGCGTATCGCCGACGCCCACCACCGAGCAGGCGGAGCGACCCGCGTCTACCGGTTCGCATGGCGCAGCCCCGCCTTCGACGGACGCGTAGGAGCATCCCACGGCATGGAGGGCCCGTTCGTGTTCGACGACTTCTCCCTGCCGATCACCAGGACGCTGATCGGTGACGAGATGCCCCAGGACCTGCTCACCGCCGTGCACGGCTCCTGGGTCTCCTTCGCGACCACCGGCGACCCCGCCGCCACCGGTGTCATTCCTCTCTGGCCGACCCACGACCCGGACACGCGCCCCACGATGGTGTTCGACACCAGGACCACCGTCGCCGAAGACCCCGACGGTGAGCGCCGCGCCTGCTGGGACGGAATCGACCTGAGTCTCTGATCGCGATCCGGGGGCCGGACCGGCCGGTACGGCCGTGTCTGTGTGTCAGGGCCTGCATACCCGTTCGATCAAGTCCTGCCAGGCCGAGCCCAAGCTCTCCTCGATCTGAGGGCCGTTGGTCAAGGCATCGGCGGAAAGGTACAGCAGGAGCGGGCCGTCGAGCGCCGCGGTGAGCTGGATCGCGAGCAGGTCGAGGTCCGCACCGTCCAGGCTCAACTGGCGCAGGAGCATGCGGATGTGCATCTGTGACGCCGGTGTCCGGGGATTGCTCGGAAGAGGCTGCCGACCGTCGAGCGCGAATCTGGCGATCTCGGTGTTCTCGATCAGCAGGCGCACCCGTGCACGGCCGAAAGCAACCAGCCGTTCGACCGGCGGCGCACCGGGGCCGAGCGGCGGCGGCCCGGACATCACCCGCTCCTGCAAACCTCGCTCGATCTCGTCGAGCAGCGCCTGGAAGATGCCCGCCCGGGTGCCGAAACGCCGGAACACGGTGCCCTTGCCCAGGCCCGACCGCTCGGCCAACGCATCCATGGTCAGCTGATCGGGGCCGGACTCGGCCAGCATCTGGCGGGCAGTGGCCAGGAGGTGGACGCGATTGCGGGCCGCGTCCGCCCGTTCCGGCCGCGGCGCTCCCCAGCCCACCTGTAGCCCGTCCATGGCGGTGATCCTAACAGTCATCCCAGCATGCGGGGTATAGTCCGTTTTCCTCCTGGGTGTTCGCCGGTGTCGACACGGGCACCGATCCCGGTCGGCCGCCGATCGCGCCGCCGTCGATCGCCGCCGCCTTGTCGATCACCCAGGGCCGCGCTGAATGCCCTGGTCGGGACCCCTGAGTCGCCGAGCATGCGTGACGCGCGGCGCGTTCCCCCGCGCTGGGCGTCGACCCTCAGCCATTGCCCGTCCCTGCTAAGTGGGGTAAAGTCCGTTTACATCGACCGGATGGTTCCACGACTGTCGGCCGACGGGCAGAACCGTGTGTCGCGGCTCTGTCGAGCCCCACTTCACAAGGGAGAAACCCATGACCGCGATCGACGGCGAGGCGCGTTTCACGACGCTGCCGGATGAGCAGACCCTTACCGCGACAGTGGCCGCGCTCGAGGAGCACGGCTTCGGAGTGGAGGTCGTCGATGACTTCGAGTCCGCCCGGCAGAGCGTGCTGAAGCGGATCCCGCACGGCTCGCCGGTGATGACCAACACCTCGGCCACGCTGGCGGAGTCCGGCATCGAAGCGGCGATCAACGACCCGGACGGCCCGTACGTGTCGGCCCGCAACAAGATGATGACGCTGGACTTCCGGACCCAGCAGCAGGAGATGAAGGCCATCGCCGGGCAGGCCGAGTACGCCCTCGGCAGCGTCCACGCCATCACCGCCGACGGCGCCGTGGTCATCGCGTCGGCCACCGGCAGCCAGCTCGCCGCGTACGTCTGGGACGCCCCGAACGTCATCCTGGTGGCCGGCACGCAGAAGCTCGTCCCCAGCCTGGAGGCCGCTCGCGAGCGGGTCGTCGAGCACAGCCTCAAGCTCGAGGACGTCCGGGCGCAGGCCGCGTACGGGCAGCGCAGCTACATCGGCAAGCTCCTGGAGATCCGCCAGGAGCAGCCCGGCCGCATCCACCTGGTGCTGATCCGCCAGAACGTCGGCTTCTGAGACCCCGCAGGAAACGCTCACCCGGGCGACGCCGCTCAGCGTGACCATCCGTCCGGTCCTGGACGCTCGCCCACCCCAAGTGAAGCTCTTCAACCGTTGTGGAGAGGAACCTCGTGAGACGTCATCGACTGATCGCGACCGCTGGTGCCGCCGTGTTCGCCGCAAGCCTGGCAACCGCCTCGCCGGCCATCGCCGCGCAGACAACCACCGTGCCGACGGCCGCAGCGGCTGCCGACTGCACGGACTACGCGTTCACCATGTCCGGCCGAGTGGTTGAGGGCAGTACCGCCATCCCGTGGAACTACTTCATCGCCGCCCAGGCAGGCACGATCAGCACATGTCTGGACGGGCCCGACGGCGCGGACTTCGATCTCGTGCTCAGGCACTTCGGAACCGACGGACTCAAGACCGTCGCGACCTCCTCGGGTGAGGAAGACATCAAGACGCTCTCCTACGAGGTCGGCGACCCCGGCGCCTACCGGATCGAGGTCGTGGCGACCAAGGGCAGCGGCGACTACACGGTCGGCCTGACCATCCCCTGAGTCGGTGGCGCTGACCCACCACCTGCGGCTGTGCGGCCGGCCGACGCTCGGAGTGAACGGCCGGCCGCACCTGGGTACGACCGGGTGCCCAGTTCGCGCAACGTGAAGTCATCCAATTTCGATCATCAACTCAGCCCGTATTCATCAAGGAGAATCCCATGACCGCCACTGTGGAAACCGGCCTGTGGCAGCTCGACGCCACGCGCTCCGTCGTCGCCGTCAGTCACGTGACGATGTGGGGCATGGTCACGGTGAAGGGCGCGTTCGGCAGTGTCACCGGTGAGGGCGAGGTCCGCTCCGACGGCACCGTCAGCGGTGCCGTGACCCTGGAAGCCGCCTCCCTGGACACCAAGCACAAGAAGCGCGACGAGCACCTGCGCAGCGCCGACTTCTTCGACGCCGAGCGCTACCCCACCCTCGTCTTCGCGGTCCGTGACGCCGCGTTCCGCCAGGGCGGCGTCGTCGAGGTCGAAGGCCGGCTGACCGTCCGCGGTGTCAGCCGCCCGCAGACCGCCACCGTGAACGTCACCGAGTCGAACGCGGACGCGGTCACGCTCACCACCGAGTTCACCGTCGACCGGGAGCAGTTCGGCATGGGCTGGAACCGGCTGGGCATGATGCGCGGCCTGACGACGGTGACGTCGACGCTCCGGTTCACGCGTACGTCCGCCTAGGGCAGCGCACACCACAGGGCAGGAGCACCCCCGTATGAGTAAACGCATCACAGGCCGCGTCAGCCTCGGCAAGGTGCTGATCTCGGTGCCGGCTGTGGTCGCGGGAGTGGGTCCGTACATCGCGGACTGGAACGAGACCCACATCCACAATCCGAACTGGCCACCGCACGCCAAATTCCACAACGCCCAAACCATGAGCCTGGGCGCGGGACTGGCCGGAGCCGCTCTGCTGCAGCTGTGGCGTCCGGCCGATTCCAGGGCAGGCGCCAGGGCGGCGCTGGACGGCGGGGCCGTGTCCGCCGCGCTGTACTGGGTCACGCAGATCTCCGCACTGGCGTACCCCGGCTCCCGCGCCGTGGACCCGCCCGGCAGGCAGGTCTTCCCGCAGGCCGTTGTCGCCCTTCCCTCGCTGGCGCTCGTGGGACTGGGGTACGCCTTGGAGCGGCGACGGCTGCATCACCATGACCAAGATGCCCGAGGGTGAGCGACGTCGGCATGGCCGCAATCCGGGTCATCTCGGCCGGTCGCGTCACCGCCGACGCCGCCGCCTCGGTGGCGAATCAGTGCCGGTCGGCGGGTGATGTGCTCGGCGGCCCGGCGGTGACGTTGCGGGCGTTCGGCGGCTCGTACGGGTCGGTGTCCAGGCCCCAGGCGAGTACGCGGGCGGGATGGATGCGGATCAGCGCGGCGTCGAAACCCGGCTGGAGCGGCTCGGCGGCGAGGAGCTCGGCCGTGCCGCGGATCTCGATGCCACGCGGACTCCAGGGCGTGGTCGAGGCCAGGTCGTCGACGACGAGGGAGACGCGCGGGTCGGCCTGGAGGTTGCGGTACTTCCGGCTGGCGACGAGGTTGTGGCCGCCGATGTCGATCGTGTCGAACTCACGGTTGTGGACGAAGGCGACCGGCCTGACCTGAGGCGCTCCGTCGGGAGCGAGGGTTGCCAGACGGCCGAGGAACTGACTTTCGAGGTAGGTCCGCTCGTTGGCGGTGAAGACGTTCATGGATCCCCTTGATCAGGCGAGTGCCGGTAGAGGGGCGATGCGTGGGCCCGTCCTTGAGCCGACCGGTGCGCATCACCCATGAAACATAAGCGGACTATACCCCGCCTAGCTGGAGCGGGCGCAAGGACCATCGCCATCAGCGGGCCGCCTGCGGCTCTCCGGCCTGCCGGAGTCGCGCCCATCGCTCGGACCGCCGGTCGTCCCCATCACGGAGGTAGGAAAATGGAGTTCGGGATATCGAGCATCGGCGACATCACGCGAGACCCCGTCAGCGGTGTGCTCGTCTCCGAGCATGAGCGGATCCATGCGCTCACGCGGATCGCCGTCCACGCCGAGGAGGCCGGCTTCGACGTCTTCGCGGTCGGCGAGCATCACAACCCGCCCTACTTCTCCAGCTCCGACACGACGCTCCTGGCCTACATCGCGGCGCAGACGAAGCGGTTGACGCTGTCGACGTCGACGACGCTCATCACCACCAACGACCCCGTGAAGATCGCCGAGGAGTTCGCGACGCTCCAGCACCTCGCGAGCGGCCGGGTCGACCTGATGCTCGGCCGCGGGAACACCCCGGCCGTCTATCCCTGGTTCGGCCAGAACATCGAGGACAGCCTTGCGCTCACCGTCGAGAACTACGCACTGCTCCGCCGACTGTGGCGCGAGGAGAACGTGAACTGGTCCGGGCGCTACCGTGCGCCGCTGGCGGGCTTCACATCGGTGCCCCGACCGCTGAACGGCGTCCCGCCGTTCGTCTGGCACGGCTCCATCCGCACCCCCGAGATCGCCGAACAGGCGGCGCGGTACGGCGACGGCTTCTTCGTCAACAACATGTTCGCGCCGATGGAGCACTACGCCCGCTCCGTCGCGCTGTACCGCCAACGTTTCGCCCACCATGGCCACGGCGGAACTAAGGACGGCATCGTCGGCGCAGGATCAGGGATCTGGGTGCATGCGAACGCGCAGGACGCCGTGCGGGAGTACCGCCCCTACTACGCCGCGCACCCCATCCACTCCCGCTCCGGCGTCTCCATGGAGGAGGCGGTGGCGGCCACCGGCCTGACGGTCGGCAGCCCTGCTCAGGTGGTCGAGAAGGTGCTGAGGTTCCCGGAGCACTTCGGTACGCTGCGCCGGATTCTGTTCGGCTTCGACTTCGGCGGCATGCCCGAGTCCAAGATCCACCATGTCATCGATCTCGTCGGCGGCGAGGTGCTGCCCGTGTTGAGGAAAGAGCTCGCCGAACCTGCCTGAGGGCTCGCGAGTCGGTCGCGGGAGGTCAAGCGCCGACGACTCCTCGTACGACACCGAGGTCCGTCAAGTCCTGTGGCCTGAGCCGCAGCTCGTCCGCCGTCGCCCGTACGTCGGAGGCCGGGCGTTTGAGGATCGCGGCGGCGAGCTCGGGTGCGATGACGGAGAAGTAGCTGGATGGGATGGCCCAGGTGTTGTCGGGTGCCGCGAGTGCGAGGGCGCCGCCCGAGCCGCCCTCGCCGATCAGCAGCGTGGTCACCGGGATGCGGGCCGTGGCGAGAGCTGTGAAGAGTTCGGCGATGGCGGGGCCCGCACCGGCCGCCTCCGCCGCCGCGTCGTTGGCGGCGCCCGGGGTGTCCACCAGGGTCAGGACCGGAATGCCGAGCCGGTCGGCGAGGCGGATGAGACGGGCGGCGGTGCGGTAGCCGGAGGGGCGGGTCGCGGTGCCGCACTGGGCGGCGTACGCGATCGTGCGCCCGTCGTGCAGCCCGAAGCCGCACAGCATGCCCGGGTCGCGGCCGCCGCAGCGGTCGCCCGAGACGGTGGTGCGCTCGGTGAAGTACGCGTCCAAGTAGGCCAGCGCCCGCGGGCGTCCGCGGTCGCGGGCCGCCTCGACCGCGTCCCAGCCGGACTCCGGGAGCGTTGTGTCGCCCTGCGCGGCCGGTACGGGGGCGGGCGGGGCGGATCCGGCCGAGGTCAGCAACCGCAGTCGCAGCGAGACGTCCGCGCGCAGGTCCTCGGCCCGTACCACCGCGTCCACCTGCCCGGACGCGCACTGCGCCTCGGCCGTGTACGCGGCCGGATCCGCGTCGGCCGGCCGCACCCGCGACCCGGCGAACCCGACCTGGGCGCCGGGCAGCGCCACGATCATGTCGGCTCCGGCGCCGAGGGTCGCCCAGCCGCCGCCCGTCGTCGGATCCCGCAGGACGGCCAGCTGCGGCAGGCCCGCGGAGGCCGTAAGAGCCGACTGCTGTGCCACGCGCTGGAGTTGGGTGAGCGCGAGCATCCCCTCCTGCATCCGGCTGCCACCGGTCGCGATCAGGGCGACCACGGGGAGGCGGTGGGAGCGGGCGTACGCATGGGCCGCCTCGATGAGGTCACCGGTGCGGGTGCCGAGCGAGCCGCCGAGGAAGCCGAACTCGAACGAGATGACCACCGCCGGGGTCCCGCCGAGCACGGCCCGTCCGCAGACCACGGACTCCTGCTCGCCGGTGCGTTCGACGGCGCGGGCGACTGAAGCGCCGTAGCCCTGCCAGTTGAGAGGTCCGTCACTCTCGTACTCGCCATCAGGTGTGGGGAGTTCGGTGAAGTCGGTGGTGAGGAGCGCGATGGCTTGGCGGGCGGTGAGGCGGGGGCTGGACGGCGTGGGGGAAGCGGAGGGCCGGCGGGGCCCAGGGCTGGGCTCAGGCATGGAGGGCCCTCTTCATGAGCTTGCCCATGTCGTTGCGCGGCAGCTCGGCGAGGTAGTGGACGACGCGCGGGCGCTTGTGCGGGGCGAGCTGAGCCGCCACGTGGTCCGCCAACTCCTGCTTCGTAGGCGGCTGTTCAGCATCGCCGGGCACGATCCACGCCACGATTCGCTCGCCCAGGTCGGGGTCGGGCTCACCCGTCACCGCGGCATCACGTACGGCCGGGTGCTCCATGAGGACGTTCTCGATCTCTCCCGCGCCGATCTTGTAGCCGCCGCTCTTGATGAGGTCGGTGGCCTTGCGGCCCACGATCCGTACGTAGCCGTCCGGGTCCCGTACCGCCATGTCGCCCGTACGGAAGAAGCCGTCGTCGGTGAAGGCGGCGGCGGTGGCGTCCGGCCGGTTGAGGTATTCGAGGAAGAGGTTCGGGCCCCGTACCTGGATCTCACCCACCTGATCGGGCCCGTCCGGGAGTTCGCGGCTGTTCTCGTCGACCAGGCGCAGGTCGACGCCGCGCAGCGGTACGCCGACCGTGGCCGCCCGGGGTTCGCCGTCCGCGCGGACGCTGGTGTTCATCAGCGTTTCCGTCATTCCGTACCGCTCGATCACCGCCCGCCCGGTCGCGGTCCGGATCCGTTCGTGGTCGCGGGCCTGTAGCGCGGCGGACCCCGATACGAGCAGCCGCGCTCCCGCCAGCGCCTTGGCCAGTGCGGGGTCTTCGTGCAGTCGCTCGGCGATCCGGTGGTACATCGTCGGTACGCCGAAGAGCATCGTGGCCCCGGCGCTCAGCTCCTCGGTCACCCCGTCCGTGCTGAACCGGCCCAGGTGGCGCACCGATCCGCCGCGCCGCAGCGGGCCGAGGATGCCGAGGATCAGCCCGTGGACGTGGAAGAGGGGCAGTCCGTGGACGAGGACGTCCTGCGAGGTCCACTGCCAGGCGTCCTCCAGGGCGTCCAGGGTGCTGGACAGAGCGCGACGAGGCAGGACGGCGCCCTTGGGCGGTCCGGTGGTGCCGGAGGTGTAGACGATCAGGGCCGGATGGTCGGGTGCGGGTTCGGGCCAGGTGCGCTCGTAGCCCGTGGTGGCTGTGGCCTTGATGTCGATTCGTACCAACTCGGCCAGCGCGGGCGGCAGTTCGTCGCCCTGGCCGGCCAGGACCAGCGTCGGCTCGCTGTCGCTGACGATATGGGCGAGCTCCCGCTCGCCGACCTTGGGGTTGAGCGGAACGGCAGGGATGCCGGCGAGCAGTGCCGCCACCACGCCGACCGCCGTCTCCAGGGTCGGTGTCGCCCAGACGGCGACTCGGGGAGCCTGGCCGAGCAGTGAGGCCAGAGAGCCGGCCGACTCGGCCAGTTCCTTGTACGAGAGCGTGCGCTCGCCGAAGGTCAGGGCCGGCCGGGACGAACCTTCGGCCAGGGCGGGGAACAGGGGCGTGGTCCGGTGACTCACGTGTCGTACTCCGATTCATGGATCTCAGGCGCGCGGAGCGCCCGCCGGTCGTCGGTCGGCGGGCGGCTCCATACGCCGTGGGCAGGGCTTCCTGGGGCGTGTCACCCGAATCCGGGGACCACCAGGACCAGCCAGACGATGGCGGGGACCGCGGCGACGATGACACCGCCGTAGATCATGAGCTGCCGGAAGAACCGCTCGCGGTCGACATCCGGCGCGGCCGCCAGCACGAGGGCGCCGTTCGTGGAGAAGGGGCTGACGTCCACGACCGTCGCCGACACGGCCAGCGCGGCGATCATTCCGACGGCGCCGATCTCGCCCTGCGCGAGGAACGGGACGGCCAGCGGGATCAGGGCGCCCATGATCCCGACGGATGAGGCGAAGGCCGAGACGATGGCGCCGACGTAGCAGAGCAGGAGCGCCGCGAGCAGCGGTATGCCGATGTCGCCGACGCCCTCGCCCGCCCACGTGATGGTGCCCATCTCTTCCATGACGCCCACGTAGGTGATGACACCGCAGATGAGGAGCACCGTCGGCCAGGCGATCTCGCTGACGGCCTTGCGGCTGGTCGCCGGCCAGACGGCGCTGAGTGCGACGGCGAGGGTGACGGCGGTGAGACCGGCGTCGAGGTCGAAGCCGAGCACGGCGACGACCAGGGCGACGAGGGCGATGAGGGTGGCGATCCGGGGCGGGGTGAGGCGGGTCTCCTCGTCGGACTCCGAAGCTGCGCCGGACTCCGAGGTCGCGCCCTTGTCGCCGTCCTCGCCGGTGCTGTCGGCGTCGGCACGGTGGCGGGCCAGCTTCAGTCCGCCGAACAGGACGAAGACGACGGCCGCGATGATCAGGTTCGCCACCAAAGAGGCGAGGAACAGGGCGACTTCATTGCCCGGGAGGTTCTCGCGCTCGACGATTCCGTTGACGATCGAGCCGTAGATGCTGATGGGCGAGAACCCGCCGCCCTGCGCGCCGTGGACCACCATCGCACCCATGAGGAGCGGGCTGATGCCGTGGCGCGCGGCGAAGCTGAGCGCGATCGGCGCGACGATCGCGACCGCGGCCGGGCTGACGGCGCCGATCGCCGTGAGGACTCCGGTGATCACGAACATCACCCAGGGGATCAGCGCGATTCTCCCGCCGACCAGGCGGATGGAGGCATGCACCAGCCAGTCGGTGGTGCCGTTGGCTCGGGCGATGGCGAAGAGATACGTGATGCCGACCAGGACGACGAAGAGGTCGCCCGGGAATCCGGCGAAGATGCCGTCCGCGTCGAGGTCGGCGACGAGTTCACCGACGCCGAACGCCGCGGCGAAAGCCAGCGCCCCCATGTTGATCGAGCGGGTGGTGGCGATCACGAAGACCACCACGAGGACAAGGATCGAGATCAGTTCCGCGGACATCGGGGGCTCCCCGGGTGCAGGATTGGCCAAGTGGCTGAGCCACTTGGTCGATTGGGTGTCCCACAGAGTCGGGGGCGCACTCGTCCGCGTCAAGGGGGTGCGCGCAAATTGGCTCAGCCACTTGTCCAACCCCGCTGCTACGCTGCGGATATCCACGGGAGGGGGTGGGCCATGTCCGAAGCACTGCGACCCATGGGGCGCACGCGCCTGTACGAGCAGGTCATCGAACGCCTGCGCACCTACGCCGCCGAGTCCGGCCTCAAGTCCGGCGACCGTCTCCCGCCCGAGCGTGAACTCGCCCAGCGCCTCGGTATCTCCCGCGCCTCGGTCAAGCAGGGCATCGTCGTCCTCGAAGTCCAAGGGCTCGTCGAAGTGCGCCACGGCGGCGGCACCTACCTCGTCGGCGACAGCCTCGACGTCGCCGAACCCGTGGAGCAGCTCGTGGAACGCCGGCGCCGGCTCCCCGACGTACTCGAAGCGCGCGAAGCCATGGAGACCAAGCTCGCCGAACTCGCCGCGGAACGCCGCACGGACCAGGACCTCGCCGCGATCCGCGACGCCCTCGACTTCATGGCGCAGGAGATCGAGCGAGGCGAGCACGGCGTCGAAGGCGACCGCCGCTTCCACGCCGCCGTGACGGCGGCAGCCCACAGCACGCTCCTCGCGGACTTCATGCGCTCCATCGCCGAGCAGATCACGGAGTCCCGCCACGAGTCACTGCGCCAACGGGGCCGCCCCGCCAAGTCGTTCGCGCAGCACAAGGCCATCTTCGAGAAGATCGAAGCAGGCAACGGCCGGGCAGCCGCCGCGGCGATGCGCCGCCATGTACGGACGGTCGCGAAGGTCCGGCTCCTCGACTGGGACCCGGAGAGCGAAGAAGGCTGACACGGCCCGCCCCGGCAACCGGGCCCGCCCACCACGGTTCGGTGGGGCGGGCCGGGGCCGCTCGCTCCTCGGGAACGAACTCAGGACGCCTTCGGCTGCTGGATGCCACGCAGGAGCAGATCGATCAGGCGACGCGGGTCGTAGCGGGGGTCATCGGGCGCGATGCAGAGGTTGCCGATACCACGCATGAGCTCGTAAGGCTGGATTCCGCTCCGGATCTCTCCGGCGTCGGCCGCGGCACCGAGCAGTTCCTCGGCCACGGGCAGTAGACGGTCGAGAAAGTACGTGTGCAGTGCGCCGAAGCCGCTGCTGTCGGGCTGCTCGGTATGGGCCAGCCCGTGCTTGGTGACGAGGAAGTCGACGAAGATGTCGATCCACTGCCGCAGCGCTTCCATGGGGGAGTCGTTGTCCGCGAGCAACCGCGGGCCCGCCTCGGCGCACTCCTCGACCTGGTGGCGAAAGACGGCGACGACGAGGTCCGGCCGGGTGGGGAAGTGGCGGTAGAGGGTGCCCATGCCGACGCCTGCTCTGGCCGCGACCTCACGGACCGGCGCGTCGACGCCGGATTCGACGAACACCTCCGCGGCGGCCGCAAGCAGCTTCTGCCGACTGCGCACCGCATCCGCCCGCGTGCTCTGAGCCGCATCCGACCGGGGCTTGCCCGTAGGGGTCACCGCATTGTCCTTCCGTGCGCGCCGCTCTCCGCTTGCGATACGGAGCGGCGCTCCGTATCGTGAAATGGAGCAAGGTTCCGCTTCGGTCTCAGCTTAGCCGACCTGGACACCCCTGAGTGCTTGCGTGCCGCATACCGATCTATATGCGGCGAATCTCCGAAGGGAGCATGCGCCATGCCTGAGTGGACTTCCATCGCCGACACCTACCTCCACCCGACCGCTCCGCCCGTGCTGTCGGTCAGCCCCATCACGCTGACCGTGCCCGGGCGCCCCCTGGACCTCGAAGTCCGTGTCTCCGCGCCCCTGACCGGTGCCGACCTGCCGGTCATCCTGCTGTCGCACGGCCACGGCGGGGCCTACGGCCTGTCCTCGCTCGACGGCTATCTCCCCCTCGCCAAGGTCTGGGCGGCCCGCGGCTTCGTCGTGATCCAGCCCAACCACCTCAGCGCCCCCAGGCTGAGCCGCCTGGTCGGCGACAGGCCCGAAGCGCCGCTGTTCTGGCGCTCGCGCGCCGAGGACATGAGCCACATCCTCGACCGGCTCGACGAGATCGAGCGGGCCGTGCCGCAGCTCGCCGGGCGCATCGACCGCGGCAAGGTCGCGGTGGCCGGTCACTCGCTCGGCGGCTTCACCGCCGAACTCCTCCTCGGCGCCCGGGTCACCGACCTCGACACGGACGAAGAGGTGAACCTCCTGGAGCCCCGGATCACGCAGGGCGTGCTGATCGGCGCGACCGGCCGGGGCGGCGACGCCTTCGACGGGTTCGCGGCCGACCGGGTGCCGGTCTTCCGCAGCATGAACCTCACCACGATGACCACGCCCGCACTCGTCGTCGCCGGCGACAAGGACGACTCCCAGCACTGGACGACCATGGGCCCGGACTGGCACGCCGACCCCTACCACCTGGCTCCCGGGCCCAAGACCCTGCTGACCGTCTTCGACGGTGAGCACCTCTTCGGCGGGATCCAGGGCCACGACAGCGTCGAGACCTCGGACGAGAGCCCCGACCGGGTCGCCGCGGTCGCCGAGCTGACCGCCGCGTACCTGCGTACCGCGTTCGGCTCCGACGACACCGCCTGGCAGACGGCGCGGGACGCACTCGCCACAGGCCCCGACGCCTTCGGCCGCGTCGAATCCAAGTAGTCGCCGAGCCCCCCCACCCCGAGGGCTGGACAACCAGCCCGCCGAGAGGAGCACATCCCATGCAGAACACTCCCGTAGCCCTGGTCACCGGTGCGAACGCAGGTATCGGCCGGCAGGTGGCGAAGGAACTCGCCGGACACGGGTACACCGTGCTCGTCGGCTCCCGGGACCTGGGCCGCGGCGAAGCCGCTGCGACCGAGATCGACGGGGACGCCCACGCGGTGCAGCTCGACGTCACCGACGAGGCGTCGATCGCGGCCGCCGCACAGCGGATCCGAAACGAGTTCGGCCGCCTCGACGTCCTGGTCAACAACGCCGGCATCTCGTTCGTCGGTGATGCCGACACCCCACTGGAGGAGCGTGCCCGCCAGGGCCTGCTCACCGAGGTGACACCCGACGTCGTCCGCCAGTTCTTCGAGACGAACGTCATCGGACCGATCGCACTGACGCAGGCGCTGCTTCCCTTGCTCCGCGAGGCCCCGGCGGCGCGGATCGTCAACGTGGGAAGCTCCGGCAGCTCACTCACGCTGAACGCCGACGAGAGCAACCCGCAGCGTTCCATGTTCGGTATCTATCCGACCTCGAAGTCCGCGCTGCACGCCGCCACGCTCGGATTCGCCACCGCCCTGGAGCCGACCGGCATCAAGGTCAACGTCGCGGACCCCGGTTTCACGGCGACCGCCCTCAACAACTTCCAGGGCACCAAGACCGTGGAAGAGGGCGCCCGGCACATCGTCCGGATGGCGCTCATCGGACCCGACGGTCCGACGGGCACGTTCTCCGGCGACGACGGCCCGCTCCCCTGGTAGCAGACCCAAGACCCAGACCCCGTACCCGTACCCGTACCCGTACCCGTACCGAAGGATTTCCATGAATCACCCCATGATCGCCCTGCTCACCGGCGGCAACAAAGGCATCGGCCGCGAGATCGCGGCCCAGCTCGCCGAACTCGGCCACACCGTCGTGATCGGTGCACGAAGCATCGAGCGCGGTGAGGAGACCGCCGCGGAACTGCGCGCGGCAGGCGGCGACGTCACCGCCGTCGCCCTCGACGTCACCGACCCCGCCTCGGCGTCCGCCGCTGCCGAGACGGTCCGGTCCCGCTTCGGCCGCCTCGACGCACTGATCAACAACGCCGGTATCAGCCACCGGCCCGGCGCCGACTTCGCGGGACAGCTGCCCCGCTCGGCCGACGTCGACCACGTCCGCTACGTGTTCGAGACGAACGTGTTCGGTGTCATCACCGTCAGCAGCGCGTTCCTGCCGCTGCTGCGCGACTCCGACAGCCCGCGGATCGTCAACGTGTCCAGCAGCGCCGGCTCCCTCGCGGCGATCTCCGACTTCGCCAACACCGATCCCATCGCACTGGGCTACGTCCCCTCCAAGACCGCGCTGACCGCGGTGACCATGATGTACGCCCGTGACCTCGCCTCCGAGAAGATCCTCGTCAACGCGGTCTGCCCCGGGTTCGTCGCCACCGACCTCAACAACCACCACGGCACCGGGACTCCGCAGGAGGGTGCTCGCCAGGCGGTCGCCATGGCCACCATCGGCGCCGATGGCCCCACCGGGACCTTCACCGATGTCAACGGTCCCGTCGCCTGGTGACCGCGAACCCATCGGCCGGATTTTCAACCACTGCGAGGCACACCATGAATCTTCTTGTCACCGGGGCCACCGGATGGATCGGCTCGGCTCTCGTCCCCCAACTCATCGCCGCAGGCCATCAAGTCACCGCAGCCACGCGGTCCGACACCGCCGCGGACAAGGTGCGAGCACTCGGTGCCGAGCCCGTCCGGGCAGACCTCGAGGACCCCGACTCGCTGCGCCGTGCCGCTGAAGCAAGCGGCGGGGTGATCCACCTCGCGTACCGCCACGACGTCGCGTTCACCACGGACCCGGCGGGTGCGGCCGAGACGGAATACAAGGCCGTCACAGCCATGGGTGAAGCCCTCGCCGGGACCCAGCGGCCTTTCGTCATGGCCGTCGGCCTCGCGGGTCTCCCCGAGGGGCAGGTCGCAGCGGAAACCGACCAAGCAGTCGCGCACGGGCCTGCGGGCAAGCGCATCGAGGCCGTCGAACACATCCTCGGTCTCGCCGAGCACGGGGTACGGTCGTCCGTTGTCCGCCTTCCCCCGACGGTCCACGGCACAGGCGACACCGGGTTCATTCCCCAGCTCATCACCCTCGCCCGTGAAACCGGACTGTCGGCCTATGTGGGTACGGGGGACAACCGCTGGCCCGCGGTGCACCGCGAGGACGCCGCGACCCTCTTCCGGCTCGCGGCCGAAGAAGCAACCGCCGGCACGGTCCTGCACGGAGTCGCCGAAGAAGGCGTCGCCTTCCGCGACATCGCCGAAGCAATCGCCACCACCCTCGGCATCCCCACGAAGTCACTGGACGCGGACGCGGCAGCCGAACACTTCGGCTTCTTCGCACGACTCACCGGCGGAGACTTCCCGGCATCCAGCGCGCTCACGCGTGAGCGCCTCGGCTGGGCCCCGTCCGAACCGGGCCTGCTCGCCGAACTCGCCTTGAACGGCGGGTGACGACCGGCCACGCCTCTATTCGGCCGGTTCCTGTCGTACCGCGGCCACCAGGCACGCACTTCCGGGCTACTCGCCTGCAACTCGTCGATCTGCTCGGTGTATCGGACATCGCCGGGATGGCGTCCGGCCAGCGTCCGCAGCCGGGCGAGCAAGCCGCGAGCCTCAGGCTCCCAGTCGACCAGCACCACCCTGGACGACGCCCGACCGGCTGGCGGACGCCGGGGCCGGAGCTCTGGTCGCACCGTGACGGCGGCTCGCCGGGGCGCTGTCGGAGACCCGGGCCCTGTTCCTGCTGACCCCGTTCCACCCCCGGCAGGACCTGCTCCAGCGGACCGTCATCGAAGCGGCGGCGGCCGCCAGGATCGCCCACGCCATCGCTCCTCCGCCCGTCCGTGTCGCCGGTCCGCCGGTGGTCATGGCGACGCACCGTCGCTTCCTGTCCGTCGCCGTCCGGCGACCCGGTCACGGTCAGGCGGTGTAGCCACCGTCGACCGCCAGTGAGGTGCCGGTGATCCACTGGGCGTCCGGGCCGGCGAGGAAGGCCACGGCTTTCGCGGTGTCGGCCCCCGCGCCCAGCACCTTCGCCGCGGTCCTCAGGCGCTCCTCCTCGGCCTCGTCCGTGCCGTCCGGGTTCATGTCGGTGACGGTGGGGCCGGGGTCCACGATGTTCGCGGTGATCCCCTTGGACGCCACGTCGTGGGCCAGCCCCTTGGTGAAGCCGATCAGCGCCGACTTGCTCATGGCGTACAGCGTCACGTCCGGCACCGGCACCCGGGTGGCCCAGCAACTGCCGATGCTGATGATGCGTCCGCCGTGTCCCAGGTGCGGGATGGCGGCCTGGGTGGCCAGGAAGACGGCCCGCACATGGACGGCCAGCGTGCGGTCGATCTCCTCCAGGGTCACGCCCTCGATCGGCCCGTAGGGGAAGATCCCGGCGTTGTTCACCAGGATGTCGAGCCGGCCGAGCTCGGCCGCGGTCCGCTCGACGGACCGGACGACGGCCGCCGGGTCCGCGCTGTCGGCCTGGATGGCCAGGCCCTTGCGGCCGAGCGCCTCGATCGACTTCACGACCTCCTGGGCCTTGTCGGCCGCGCTCACATACGTCAGGGCGACGTCCGCGCCCTCCTCCGCCAGTCGGAGGGCGGTCGCGGCACCGATTCCGCGGCTTCCTCCGGTCACCAGTGCCACCTTGCCCGCAAGCTGAGGCATCTCGCTCCATTCACGCTGAGGTATATATTTAGGTCGGACGATCCAGAAATACTAAACAGGCAGGATGTCCGGGGGGCAACCCTTCCCCGAGGAGGCACAGGAGGAGGTACAGATGGCCGAAAGAGGCCGACCGCGCGCGTTCGACCGCGCCGCGGCGCTGCGGCGCGCGATGGAGACGTTCTGGGAGTTCGGGTACGAGGGCACGAAGCTCACGGACCTGACCGCCGCCATGGGCATCAACTCCGCCAGCCTGTACAACACCTTCGGCTCGAAAGAGCAGTTGTTCCGCGAGGCCGTCGCGCTCTACGACAGCACCACGGGCTCGGCGACCAACCGGGCCTTGCGCGAGGCCCCGACGGCACGGGCCGCCGTGGAGGCCATGCTGCGCGGCAACATCGACACCTTCACCGACCCGGCGACGCCCAGCGGCTGCATGATCGTCCTGTCGGCCACCAACTGTTCGCATCAGAACCGGCAGGTCGCCGAGCATCTGTCCTGGTGGCGGCGGACCTCGGTCACGGAGCTGGAGAAACGGCTCGAACGGGCCGTCGAGGAGGGCGAGCTGGCCCCGGACACGGACGTCCGCTCGGTCGCCGCCTTCTACGCCACGATCCTGCACGGCCTGTCGATCGAGGCCCGCGACGGCGTCCCGCTGGAACGGCTCCGCTCCACCGTGGAGCACGCCGTGGCCCTGTGGGACTCGCTGGTGCGGCAGCCGGTGGGGTGACCTGGGCCCGCCGGGAAGGGGCTGGCTACCATCCCCTGTGACCGAAACGAGCGAACCGCCTGTACACCGCAGCCATATACTCGCCGACCTGACGCCGCTGCGGGCCTCGCCCGACTACCGGCGGCTCTGGTTCGGCAACACGGTCTCCTGGATCGGCCAGGGCATGACGGCACTGGCGGTCTCGCTCCAGGTCTACGACATCACCGGGTCCGCGTTCTCCGTGGGGCTCATCGGGTTCTGCTCGCTCGTGCCGCTCGTCGTCTTCGGGCTCTACGGCGGGGCCGTCGCCGACACCGTGGACCGCCGCAAGCTCGGCCTGTTCAGCGCCACCGGGTCGTTCGTCCTCTCCGTCGTCCTGGCGGGCGCGACCGTCGCGGGCGTCGAGCACGTCGGCCTGCTGTACGCGATCGTCGCCCTCCAGGCCGTCTGCTTCGCCCTCAACGCACCGGCCCGCTCCTCGATGATCGCCCGGCTCCTCCCGGCCGAGCAGCTGCCCGCCGCCAACGCGCTGACCACCATGACCAGCACGACGGGCACGCTCGTCGGCCCGATGCTCGGCGGACTGATCGTCGGCTGGTGGGGCTACCGCGCCGCGTACACCGTGGACGCCGTCTGCTTCACCGCCTCCCTGTACGCCATGTGGCGGCTGCCCTCGATGCTGCCCGACCGGCAGAAGAGCGACACGGGCAAGCGGGCCTCCGTCCTGGACGGGCTGCGCTTCCTCGGCACCCGGCCCAACCTGCGGATGACCTTCTTCACCGACCTGTGCGCGATGGTCCTCGCCCACCCCCGCGCCCTCTTCCCGGCCGTCGCCGTCCTCTGGTACGGAGGTGACGCCCGGACCACCGGACTCCTCGTCGCCGCTCCGGCCCTCGGCGCCCTGCTCGGCGGGGTGTTCTCCGGCTGGTTCGGCCGGGTCCGGCGGCACGGACTGGCGATCCTGCTGGCGGTCGGCTCCTGGGGCACCGCCATCGCCGTCTTCGGGCTCACCCGTAACCTCTGGCTCGGGCTGCTCTTCCTGGCGCTCGCCGGGTGCGCCGACACCGTCTCCATGGTCTTCCGCAACACCATGCTCCAGGCGGCCGTGCCCGACGAGATGCGCGGCCGGCTCCAGGGCGTCTTCATCGTCGTCGTGGCGGGCGGCCCCCGCCTCGGCGACTTCCTGGCCGGTTCCGTCGCCGACCTTGCCTCGCCCGCCGTCGCCGTCACCGGCGGCGGCATCCTGTGTGTGACGGGCGTGGCCCTGCTCGCGCTGAAGTGGCGCGCCTTCGCCCGCTACGACGCCCGCGACCCGCAGCCGTGACCACGCCTCCGGTTCACCCGACGATCGAGCGGGCGAAGCCCAGGTCCAGGAGGTCCTGCGGGCGCAGCCGCAACTGGTCGGCGGTGGCCCCGGTCTCCGACGGCGGCCGCTTGAGGATCGCGGCGGCCAGTTCGGGCGCGATGACCGAGAAGTAACTGTCCGCCGTGACATGGGTGTTGCCCGGAGCCGCGAGAGCCAGCGCCCCGCCCGAGCCGCCCTCGCCGATCACCAGCGTGGTCACCGGAACCCGGGCCGCCGCGATCGCCGCGAACGTCTCGGCGATGGCCGCGCCCGCGCCGGCCCGTTCCGCCTCGGTGTCGTTGGCCGCGCCCGGGGTGTCGACGAGGGTGAGGACCGGGACGCCGAGCCGGTCCGCGAGCCGGATCGTCCGGGCCGCCGTACGGTATCCGGCCGGGCGGGTCGCGGTCCCGCACTGCGCGACGTACGCCACCGGCTGCCCGTCCGCGCGCAGCCCGAAGCCGCACAGCAGCCCCGGATCCGTGCCGCCGCACCGGTCGCCGTGCAGGGGCAGCCGTACGGCGAAGTAGTCGGCCAGATACGCCTCCGCGCGTGGCCGCCGGGCATCACGGGCCCGCGCCACCGCCTCCCGCCCGGTCTCCGGCAGCCGGGCGAGAGCCTGCGGCGCGGCGGGGCCCGACGGTACGGACAGGGCGCGGGG